>CAYSLZ010000011.1:0-14278 GCA_964432015.1 uncultured Gammaproteobacteria bacterium
GTGAAAATCCCTCTCTTTTTAAACCTCTTGAGCCAATAACAACATCATAATTTTTGAAATGCGGCATTAGCTTTTCTAACTGGTCAATTGGCGTTGACTGGTCCATGTCAGTAAATAGAATCCAATCTCCATTTGAAGCCTTAATCCCCTGCCATACCGCCCACGGTTTACCTCCGTGCTTATTTTCCAACACCCGGAAATTAGAATGACCGTCAACAAATTCTTTACAAATTTTCAGGCTGTTGTCAGTTGAACCGTCATCGGAAATAATTACTTCCCAGCTAAAATCCTTGTTTTGAAGATAATCATCAACTTCTTTTAGCACTCCGCGTTTTAAATTTTTCTCCTCGTTATAACAAGGAATAATTATACTTAAAAACATTATTTATTCTATCAAAAATTATTTTGTGTGCACTAAACGATATATTTTGACTTCCTCGGTTTCCCATTGACTTTCAATTTCAGCCCAGCCGAAGGCGGCTATTTGCCATTTATCATGTCCAATTGGATTGCACTCAATGCCCCCCCAAGGCTCACAAATGACAAATAATTGGTCGGTCATTTTGTCGTGTAAATCAACTAGTTTATTATTTTTATTTTGAGTCAAAAAATATCGGTATGGGTCATCATAATTTTGTTCAGCAATTAATCCTAAGGCAAACTCCTGATTATTACTCTTTTCCTCAATAAATTGAGCAACTTTTTTTGCCCGCCGTAGTTGATATACCGGTTGATTCCAGCCGTGCCATTGAGTAAACATAATACCAGTTAATGTTAAACCGATAATCAAACCTAAAATTTTAAGTTTCTTTAATCCAACCGCTAATAATAAAGCAACTGCCGGATATAAAAATAAAAAATAATGAGCATATACATGCTGTTTATAGTTGCCTAAACCAATAAGACCAAACAGTAACCAGCCGATAACCAGCCAAAACTCAAATTTTTTCTTCTTTACCAAAAAAGGCAAAATAAATAAAGGCAGTATAAGGAGAGTATATTGACAACTGTCTTTATTACAAATAAACTGGGCTGTCAATTGATTAAACAATTTTGGCAAATCTGTAAATCCTTTATAAAATTTTAAATTTACCGTTGTCTGGCGGACAGTAAAAAACTTCCGGAATGCTTTATAGTTAGCAAAATCGTGTTTAAGATCAAAAATAAATAATGGAGACATAAAAAGTAAAAATATTCCAATGCTCAAAACTCCAATTTTCAAAAAGTCAGCTAATTGCTGTTTTTCTTCTCTTTTCCTTAACTTGATCAGCTTAAGTAAAATAACTAAACCCGTTATTGGGAAAAGCAGTAAACCCAAATAGTGAGAATTAAGGACCATTGCTAAAGAAACTGCCAGCCAAATTAAACTTTGATAGTCGTCTTTTTTAAAAATCCGCCAAAGAAACCAAATAGAAAGTAAACTAAAAAAAGGTAATACATTGGGGTTCCACGAAAAAGTTGAGTATTTAATCATTACTGGTGAAAAGGCTAAAAATAAGCCTGATAAAAAAGCGGTTTGGCGATTAAACCACCTTTTAGCCATTTCCCATATCAACCAAACTGTTAAAACTCCAAATAAAGCATTAAATACCGCCGGACCCAGAGGACTAAAATTAGCTAATAATAAGGAAGGAGCAATTAAATAATAATACCAGGGGCCAAGATACATATTACCAATTGAAGTCTGTGGGCCGATAAACATTAAATCGCCTTCTTTTATAAACCGTCTAACGTGCAAAACATCCCTGCCTTGATCACCTAGAAATTCCATATAAGCCGGAATTTTGTAAAGTCTGAGAAAAGCGGCAGTTAATATTAAGATGATCAACAGCTTATGGTTTCTAAAAAATTTTATCATTTTTTAAATTTCAGTTTATACCAAAGTTTTACAAGGTCTTTTAAACCAGAAGCAATAACGTCCAAATCTGTACCAGTAGCAGTACCATGCTCCCGAGCAAAATGACTGACTCCAACCTCTTCAATTTTATAACCGCCCTCTTTGGCTTTAATTAAAAACTCTGAAGTAATAAATGGTCCTCTTTCCGCCTCCAGCTGGGGAATATTATCAACAACTTCTTTTTTAAAAAGCTTAAACCCACAGTCGATATCCTTTACCCAAAGCCCAAAAAAAATAAAAACGGCCATTTCCCAAATTTTTGAACCCAAAATCCGATAAAATGGAACTTTTCGGTCAAGATAATAACCAATGACTAAATCGGCTCCAGTATCTTTTTGCTTAACAATAAATCTGTCAATTTCTGAAAAATCAAATTGGCCGTCGGAATCGGTAAATGCAATCCACTCATATTTAGAGTTATACATCCCTGATTTCAAGGCCGCTCCATAACCACGGTTTGGACTATGGGTAATTAATTTAACTTGATCAGGATATTGGTTAACAATCTTTTTTGCGATTTTCCCTGTATTATCACTACTACCGTCGTCAACAATGATTACCTCCCACTTATCAGCTATATCTTCTAAAACATTAATTGCTGAACCTACCGTCTTTTCTAGGTTTTGTTCTTCGTTGTAAGCAGGAAAAAATACTGATAGTTCTGAAATAAGCTTTTTGGCCATGTAAATATGATATCATAACTTAGTAATAAGTAATAAGTAATTAGTAATTAGTAATCAGTAATCAGTGAATAAAAAAATAAAACATATATTGATATTATTGGTAATAACTTTAGTCAGCACTTTAATTGTTTGGGTGCCTTTTTCGTTAAGAAGCCAAATGACAAAAGTTTTTGCTAATTTTGACGGACCTAATTATCTGGTTATTGCCAAATGCGGTTATAAACCAAAATGTATCAGTCAATCTTTTTCTCTGCCTCAACCCCTTGAATATTATCCGGCCCATTTTCCCGGATATCCATTAATAGTCAAAGTTTTTGACTCTTTTCTTCCAGGCTGGTGGGCAATGCTGGTTGTCAACCTCCTGTCAACCGGAACAATGGTCAGCCTTTTTTATCTTTTTTTGAAAAATCTAAAAATTAAACAGGCTTTTTGGTTATCCAGTTTAAGCCTTTTTCTACCAGCTAGAATGCTTATTTTACGTTCTGTCGGCGCACCTGAAACATTATTTATAGCAACTATTCTCGGTTCTATTTATTTCTATCGCCAAAAAAAATTCTGGTTATCGGGCATTTTTCTAGCTTCAGCTCAACTGACCAAAACCCCGGCAATACTATTATTCGCAGCATACGCCGTAGACACTTTCTTAAATGTTAAATTTAAAATGGACAAATGGAAAATTAAATTACCCCTTTTACTCGGCCCAGCTGTTTTACTGCCTCTATTTTTAATTTTCCAAAACCAAACCGGCGATTTTCTTGCTTATTTTCATTCCGGTGATAATTTCCATTTAATTCCAATTCCTTTTCAAACTTTTGTCTCATCACGTTCGTGGCTGGGTGATTTTTGGCTCGAAGATATAATCTATATTTATTTAATTGGTGGCTTGGCAATTACTCAACTGTGGAAAAAATATAAATCAAGTATTTTAACGCTCTTTCCAACTATATTTTATTTGGCTACTTTATTTGTTGCCCATCGGGATATTTCCAGATACTCTGCTCCGCTTTATCCTTTTTATATTTTGGCTTTTAAAGATGTTTTAAATAAAAAGGAATTTAAATTTGTTTTTCTTTTACTATTACCGGCAATTTATTTATTTGCCATAAATTTTATTAACTATAATATTGCCCCGATTGCCGATTGGACACCATATCGATAGTAATTTGTAGTTCGTTAAAATTTAAAATATCTCTTTATACTTCTACTAGCTACCAGCTACAAGCTACTAACTACGAGAATCTTTCCAAATGACTTTGGTGTACATAAACCAGTTGTATGGAAGAACCAAAAAGACAATAATTAAAGGTAAATATAACTGTCGGTATTGTGGTCCAAAAAATGAGGTTAAAATTGTTCCTGCAATTGTTTGTATTAACAAGGCGCCAGCTGAAGTAAAATTAAATTGTAGAAATTTGGACAAAAACTTGCTAATACGGCTAAATTTTTGATCATTAAAAGTCCAAAGATTATTTAAAACAAAGTTAGAAATAATTGCCAATTCTGTTGCCAAGCCCCATACAGCCCATTCCGGAAAATCTAAACTAGCAAACAGAGCCAGACCGAGCGCATTAACTAAATAGCCAATAAACCCTACCGTCCCAAATTTTAGAAATTTTTGCGTAGTTTCGTCATGCCAGCGGAGCAAAAATACCGTCCGAAAAATATCTTTAGCGGTTTGACTGGTTATTTTAGATTCTCCTGCTTTTCTAAGGTGAAATTGTAAAGGAATTTCTTTGACCTTTGCCCCCAATTGGACCATTTTATATAAAAATTCTAACTTATAGCCAAATTGACGTGAATACAAATTATCCATATCCATTTTGTCGACAAAACCTTTTACTCGTGAAGCTTTTAATCCTGTAGTTGGATCGGTTATTTTAAAAAAAGGTTTAAACGGAAAGAACAAGATAAATCTGGCCGCTAATCCACCGACTTCAGAAAAGAAAACGCGTTTAAAACCCCATCCCTGAGGGTTTGAGCCTCCTTCTATTTTACGAGAACCTAAAACATAGTCATAACCGTTATCCATTTCTTTCAAAAGAAGAGGTATTCGGTCAGGAGGATGTTGAAAGTCACCGTCAAATTCAATTAAAACATCGGCATCCATCTCTTTCATTGCGTACCGGAATCCTTTAACATAAGCAGCACCAATTCCTTCTTTCTTTTTCTCAACAAAAACCTCTAAATTATCAAATTTATTTTTCTTATTTCGAACAATGTCGGCGGTCCCATCCGGTGATTGAGCATCAACAACCAAAACTTTACAATTCCACTCCTTAATACCAGGAAAGGTTTTAGTAAAAAGATGGTCAATCATCTCACCTATTGTGCCGGCCTCATTATAAGTTGGTATGACGACAACTGCTGTTTTATTTTTCATATTATTTATTATTAATTATAACCTTATAACCCTTTTTAATTCCATATTTTTCGACTAGTCCACTATTAATTTCAAGAACATATTTTGACGGTTTATCGACGGTTAGCGGCTGAGTAGTCTCTGGCTGAGCATTTTCAATATAACCGACTATTTTTTTATTTTGATTAATAAAAATTATATCAAGTGGAATAAAAGTATTTTTCATCCAAAATGAACGATTTTTAACATCCGGAAAAATAAAAAACATTCCCTTGTCTTCATCTATTTTCTCCCGAAACATTAATCCCCTGGCTCGTTTAATTGGTCTATCAGCAATTTCACAGTCAAATTCAATAACCGGCTTATTCTGATTGTCAATTATCTCAATTTTTTGCCGATCATCAAAGGCGGCCAAACGACTTAACCTAAAAAAAACAAAAATGACAAGAAACAAAAAAAATAATATTCCGCCGATTATTTTCATAATCCTATTATAACCTATGATAAAATATCGGTTAATGCAAATACTAAAAACAAAAGAAAATTCTGAAAAAAAAATTATTAATCAGGCAGTTAAGGTTTTAAAAGAAGGTAATTTAATTGTTTATCCAACTGAAACCTGTTATGGACTTGGCGCCGATGCTGTTAATCCAAAAGCTGTGGATAAGATATTTAATTTCAAAGGATTTCGAGAAAACAAACCTGTTTCTATTGCTGTTTCAGACATAAAAATGGCTCAAAATTACGTTGTCATCAACCAAACTGCCGAAAATATTTATAAAAACTTACTCCCCGGACCAGTAACCGTTGTTTCTAAAAGCAAAGGGAAGACTGCTAAAACTCTAGAAGCAAAAACTAATACCCTGGGAGTAAGAGTGCCTGATTACCCATTAATTTTAAAGTTGTTAAAAAAATTTGGACAACCAATCACTGCTACTTCAGCTAATGTTTCAAATGGTAAAACCCCTTATACAATTACTGATACTTTATCGCAAATTTCCGAAAAGAAAAAAGAATTAATTGGTCTAATTATCGACGCCGGAAAACTCAGCCGCCGACCCCCTTCATCAGTTGTTGACACTACTTTAAATGAAGTAAAAGTATTAAGAAAAGGAGAAATAGATTTTAGTCAGTTGAATACCAAGACCGTAACAACCAATTCAACTGCTGAAACAATAAATTTGGGTAAAAAAATTACACAAGAAAACTTAGATAAGCTTAATAACAAATCTTTGGTTTTTGCCCTCCAGGGCGAACTAGGTGCAGGCAAAACACAATTTTCAAAAGGAATTGCCAAGGGACTGGGAATAAAAGAAACAATTACCTCCCCAACATTTACAATGGTCAAAGAGTATAAACACGATAATGGAATTTTTTATCACATCGACGCCTGGCGGATGGAAAATTCAGCTCTTGAACTAATTAGCTGGGTCGATTATCTCCAACCCGGCAATGTCATTGCCGTAGAATGGATTCAAAAGGGAAAAAAGTTAATTAAAGATTGGAAGCAAAACCCAAAAGTAAAAGTTATTTTAGTCGAAATCGCTCACCAAGCTAAAACCACCCGCCTAATCAAATATGCAACCTAAATACGATACATCGATGTATCGATACATCAGTATCAATCAGTGAATGCTAATATTTCAATAATTCGTTTGGCTTTTTGTTCATTTAAACCTTTTTTTTCTTTAGGATAAAAAATTACTTCGCCTCTTTTTTCAGGAAGTAAATGAACATGAGCATGGGGTACGTCCATTCCATAAACAAGGCTCATTACTAAATCTACATCTAACTTCTTCTCAAAATGATTAGCGATTTTTTTAACAATCTTAAAATACTCGCCAATATTAGGCACGTCCCAAACCCAACGATAATGTTTTTTGGGAATTACCAAAGTGTGTCCGTCAACCCACTGCTGAATATCTAAAAAAGCTAAAAAATTCTTATCTTCATAGATTTTGTAACTTGGTGCTTCTCCGGCAACAATTTTACAAAAGATACAATCATTATCCATAAATGCAGTATAATACTAGTAACAATGAATATCAACGAAAACTACTCAATTTTGGGAATCGAAACAAGCTGTGATGAAACTTCAGCTGCTGTAACAATTGGCCGGCGAGTGTTAAGCAACATTATTTGGTCGCAAATCGATATCCACCAGCCTTGGGGCGGCGTTGTTCCTAATTTAGCTAGAGAGGCACACCAAGAGCGAATAAACGAGGTTATAAAAAAAACTCTACGCCAGGCAGAAACAAATCGTAAACGGTTTAATTTAAATTTGCCTTCGATTAAATGGAAAAATATAAATGCTATAGCTGTTACTCAAGGACCGGGTTTGGCGGTTGCTTTAGAAGTCGGCATTGCCAAAGCCAAGCAGTCGGCAAAAAAATTTAATAAAAATTTAATCGCCGTTAACCATATGGAAGGCCACTTACTTTCATCGTTAGCACTAAATATTAACGGTAATGGGCCTTTTGTAAACAAAAAACTGGATTTCCCGGTTTTAGGTCTTCTTATTTCAGGCGGACATACCCAACTAGTCTTAATGAATAATTTTGGTGACTATCAGATAGTTGGCCAGACATTGGATGACGCTGCCGGTGAGGCTTTTGATAAAGTTGCCAAAATGCTTAAACTCGGTTATCCGGGTGGGCCGGTAATTGAAGAGTTAGCCAGAGATGGCAGCCCAAATAGTTTTGATTTGCCGATCCCCATGGCCAGACATAAATCTTTAAACTTTAGCTTCTCCGGTTTAAAAACTGCCTGTTTATATAAATTAAGAGATATCCCTGATAATAAAAAAGATAAACAATTTCTTCAGAATTTTGCTGCTTCTTTTCAAAAAGCGCTTATTCAATCAATTATTATTAAATTGAAAAAAGCAGTTAAAAAATACCAACCAAACCAACTACTACTTGGCGGCGGAGTAATTAATAATCTGAAATTACGACGTGAAGTCAGAAAAGCAGCCAGGAAATTAAACTTGCCTGTTTTTATTCCTTATTCTAACAAGCTATTTTCAGATAATGCCGGAATGATTGGGATTACTGGATTCTACTCTGCTCAGCAAAACAGATTCGTGAAAGATATTGACTCTTTAGACCGCAAACCAAACTTGGCCTTTTCAAAGCCAGCTTGGGCCAAAGGCCCATCAGCCTTTGGCTGAAAAGCCTGCTATTGCGTTTAGTTCCGAAGCAGCAAACTTTAGTTTGCGTCTGCTAAAATACAATTATGAGGATTGACATAATCACCCTCTTTCCAGAGATTTTTTTACCTTTTAAGGAATGGAGTATGATCAAAAAGGCCAGAGAAATCTCTGCTTTGGAAATTGATGTCCATAATCTGCGCGACTGGGCGGTTGATAAACACGGTACAGTTGATTCCCGTCCTTACGGCGGCGGTCCTGGAATGATTCTCCGCCCCGAACCTATTTACCATGCCCTCAATGATTTAACTCGTAACCCGCCAACTCGTAACTCTAAAACCCACAAAACAGTCCTTTTATCTGCAAAAGGCGAAACTTTTGACCAAAAAATGGCAGAAAAATTTTCAAAATTAGACCAGCTGATTTTAGTTTGTGGACATTATGAAGGTGTTGATGAGCGGGTCCGCCAACACATGATTGACATTGATGTTTCTATTGGAAACTATGTTCTGTCCGGTGGTGAAATACCAGCCATGAGTGTGACCGACGCAGTTTCCCGGCTTCTTCCCCAAGTTCTTGAAAAAGAAGGTGCAGTTGAAGTAGAATCATTCTCTTCCGGGTTAAAAAAAATGATTCCGAAAAATGTTAAATCTAAAATGTTAAATGAAAAATTATTAGAATTTCCACAATATACTCGACCGGAAATTTTTAAAGGTTGGAAAGTTCCTGATATATTATTATCAGGCAACCACCAAAAGATTAATCAATGGCGGGCTAAAAAAATTACTAAAAAAGATGTTTAACTACATAATTAACTCACCAATCTTTATTTTTTCTATAATTGCTATTCCCCCAGCAATTGCTCTTGATAAACAAAACAGGAAGGTATTTTACTTTATTTGTATTTGTTTAACAGCTGGCTTTTTATCGGGCTCTGCTATTAAAGAAATAACCGCTATCAACCGGCCTTATATCGACAGCCCGCGAATATTAGGGTTAACTATCGGTATTCCCGAAAATTATGCCTTTCCGTCGCTCCACACCACGTTGATAACTATCTTTGCTTGGGCAGTTTCAACTATTGCCCCCCAATTATCCTGGTTAGGATTCATTATTGCCCTGATCATGGGCTTATCAAGAGTCTATTTAGGCGTTCATTATTACTTTGATATTGTCGGCGGGTTTTTACTGGGTACATTTATTTTTTGGCTCACTTATGCGCTTCATCAACCAAATGAAATTTTTTCAATAAAAGCAAACCCCCATGTGCGACGGAAAATATTTCACCTAATTTACGGTTTAACACTAGCATTTTTAATTCACTATAAAATGGTTACAATCTTTCAGTTAGGTCTGATTACTATTTGTTTTGCCGGATACGTTATTATCAGCCGTTATCAAAAGGGAAATAAACTATCTAAATTTATTTCTTATTTCGAACGCAGTCCAAATCCAGATTATTTAGGTTTAGGGCCCTTGTTTTTTTTAATCAGCAGTTTGACTTCGATTATGATTTTCAAAAATAATATTGCTGTTGCCGGAATTATCAATCTAGCAATTGGTGACTCAGTAAACGCTTTAATCGGCTACTTGTGGTACCAGCCGAATATTTTTAACAGACTAACTAAAAAAAAGATTAAACCTATAAAAAGAATCGGCCCGGCAGTAGCAGCAGCAGCGGCTAGTTTAATAATTACTCTTTATTACGTAAACCTCTGGCAGGCTTTAGCCGGCGCAGGAGTAACTTTACTTTTGGGATTCAGTACACCAAAAATTGGAAATAAAGAAATTGATGACAATCTTCTCATACCAACCCTTTCCAGCCTGGCCATGTCTCTAATTTAAAAACCCACTTAAATTTTTACCTGACACTGATTACCTAAAAATAATTCCAGTGTTTCTGTTGGCTGGTGGTTACCAACAACTGTAGATTCTCGACCCAATAAACAGCTGTCTAGTGGTCTTTTCGGAGAGTTAATTTCTACACCTTCCATTAAAACAGAATTTTCTATTTTTGCATTTTCAATATGACAATTATCTGAAATTGACGAATAAGGACCAATAAATGAGTCCCTGATTGTTACTTTATCACCAATTACCAATGGACCGCGTAATTTAGTATTTGAAATTTTACAACCTTTTCCAATTGTCACCCTGCCTTCAATAGAAACATCGTCCGGAACATTTGAGGAAATAATTGAGTCCTTTTTATGATCTAAAATAAAACGGTTGGTATCCAGCCAGTCATTAAATTTTCCCGGGTCTTTCCAAACACCATTAAACTCGCCCACCTCAACTTGGTAACCCTGATTAACCAACCAATTATAAATTGAGCCAATTTCATACTCTCCCCGCGGAGAAGGTTCAATTTTATTATCACCTTGAAAGCACTCTAAAGCATGATGGTCAAAAAAATACAGCCCGGGTACAGCTAGATCATGAGGCGGATTTTTTGGTTTTTCAATTATCTTTTCTAGATTTCCTTTGTCATCCAAATAAGGAACACCCATTCGACTATTTTCTGAATGGTGAATAACCGTTACCATCGCATTTGAGTCACTTTTTGAAAAGTCTTTAATTAAATCACTTATCCCTCCCCAAAAAATGTTATCGCCTAAATGCATGACAAATTTGGATTTACCTAAAAAATCACGTGAGACTTCAATTATATTAGCTAAACCGAGAGGCTTTTCCTGCAAAATGTAAGTAAAATTTACTCCCCAATCTTTGCCAGTCCCTAGTTGTTCTTTAAGTTCATTAAGCTGGCCCGGGTTATAATTTATACCAATTTCTTTAATTCCCGCTTTGACCATTTCTTCCAAGGCGTAATGTAATAAGGGTTTATTAGCAATTGGAATAAAATGTTTGTTAGTGCTAAAAGTTACCGGCCGCATTCTAGTCCCCCGGCCGCCGGCAGTAATTAATCCTTTCATTGTTTATTTTTGTAAAACTCTTCTGCTTCCTTTTTTAAACTCCGCCACCAGTATTCGTTTTTTCTATACCATTCAACTGTTTCACTTAGGCCATCCTCCAGACTTTTTTCCGGCTGCCATCCCAATTTATTTTTAATTTTAGTCCAGTCAACGGCATATCTCCGGTCATGTCCGGGCCTGTCCTTTATAAACTCGAGTTTGTCTTCACTTTCACCCATAATTTCTAGAATTAATTCAGCTAACCGAAGATTATTGACCTCATCAACTAAACCGCCAACACAATAAGTTTCACCTATCCGGCCTTTTTTAATTACTAAATCTATCGCCCGGCAGTGGTCTTTAACATAAAGCCAATCACGAACATATTTTCCATCCCCATAAATAGGAATATTCTTGCCGTCTATTATATTAGTAATCATTCTTGGAATAAATTTTTCCGGATACTGATATGGTCCATAATTATTTGAACAATTAGTTATGGTAATCGGCAGGCCATAAGTATGGTAATAAGCGTTAACTAAATGGTCAGCTGACGCTTTAGAGGCAGAATAAGGGCTGTGAGGGTCATATTTAGTATCTTCAGAAAATTTTTCTTTGGAATCTAAGTCTAAAGCTCCAAAAACCTCATCGGTGGAAATATGGTGGAAATGGTCAACCTTATTTTTTACTGCCGCATCTAATAAAACCTGGGTGCCCACAATATTGGTTTGAATAAAAACAGCTGGTCCGTCAATCGACCGGTCAACATGTGATTCAGCGGCAAAATGAACAATTAAATCAATATCTTTAGTTAGCCGGTTAACTAATCCTGCATCACATATATCGCCCTCTACAAAACGGTAGTTGTCTTTTTTGGCGGTATCTTTCAAATTGTCTAAATTACCAGCGTAAGTTAGTTTATCTAAATTAATAATTTCATCTTGAGGATATTTAGAAAGCCAATAGTGGATAAAATTACTGCCGATAAAACCAGCCCCGCCAGTCACTAAAATCTTCATAAAGCGTGTTCTTTTATTTTTACAATTTATTTACAAATTTGTCAACCCAAACAGTTATCTTTCAGCCTTTAGGTATATTTATCGGCGACGGATGCGGCGGCAAAAGCCGACGGTTTGACTTTGGCCTTAAATCCATTGCCGTTAACCATCCCGACTAGTTCTTTAATCATTTGACGACTGGGGCCATTTTCACCAACGTCAATGTGAATCTCCAGCTCTTCATAATGGCCGTTTAAATCTTCCTTTAATATATCAAGAAGTTTTCTGGCTGCCTCCAATGAGGCAATAGTTTCCTGATAAAGTTTTTCTTTTAACGAATATATATTGTCTATTTTTTCTTTGGTCCAAAAGTAACGTCCACCACTACCTTTGCGGTGGATAACCACTGCGGTCACCAAATCAATACTTGGATCAGTTCGGGCATCTTTTGACCTTGAATCTGACCCAATAATTAGCTGGTACTGTCTTTCCGGTTCCTCTAGAATAAATTTTCTAATTTCAGAACCAAGCTGAAACCAGCTGACTTTTCCACTGGTAATATTTTCCAAATAGTTTTTCATTGCGGACAATTATATCATTTTCAGCCGCGAAGTGTAGTTGACAAAATTATACTTGTTCCTAAAAGAGCAAAAAGAAAATACTCAATGGCTATTTTCACACACAAATCCCCCCTTTGGCGGTGATGCCACAAACCCCAAAAAAAGTAGAAAATACCTGTACAAATAACAATTATTTTTTGAATATGAATTTGGTAAGGAAAACTGAAAAATACGGCCGCGAAAACGGCTAAAACCGCATATAAAAATAAAAAGTTGACTGGATTATATCTTTGGTTTTCAAAAATCATTTAAAAAATCACTCCTTGCCTGGCTCCCAGCAATACTAAAATCAAAACTAATCCCATAAAACCTAAATGGGCGGTTGTTCTCCCGGTACTGCGGTAAAACTTATTTTTAATAAACAAATAACCATCCAAAAGCAAAGCACCGGTTACTAAACCGATTATAAAGGTACTTATTTTTTGGGTTACTCCCAAAGGATTAATCAAAGGTTGGGTATTAGGCTCAGTTTCTTTAATTACACTGGCATCAGCTATTTTAACTGCTGTCTCAGGCTTATCTTGAGGTGCTTTTGCAGCTGCCGATACAGAAGGCGTACCAAAAAATTGAACTACTAAGGTTGTTTCTATGCCTCCTAAAGTTCCATTAACAACCGCTACTCCAATATCCTGGTATTGGGGATTAACAATGTTCTCTTTATGCGTCGGCGATTCCATCCAGGCCTGAACAACATCCTCTGCCTCCATAAAGTCTCTGGCTAAATTTTCCCCTGCTACACGATAATCATAACCAGCCTCTTTGAAAAACTCCCACGGTTCACGACCGCTTGGAGATTGATGGGACCAGTAATCAAAAGAGAACATATCCCCGGCTTTTAACTGAGCACCTTTGCTTAAAGTTTCATTTATTTCCACCGGCGGTAAACCTAATTCTGCCCGCTCCTGATTAGTTAATTCAACTATCCGCTCAGGAGTAATATCAGAAGCATAACCCAAAACACCAGGCTGAAATGCAGCAACCAAACTTAACGATAATTGACTGCCCAAAAAGATTACTACTAAAAAAGCTAAAAAGGGTAGGTCCAAAAGTCCTGCTCGGTAATTGTTCTTACGTTGAGGAATAAATAATCGTTTTATTTTTTGTTTCAGCCCCATATTACTCTCATATTACACTTTTTTTGAAAAAATGTGAAGCGCCGGCAGCAAAAACCTACGAAGGTTATCGTTTAGGTTTAATTAAACTAATATAAACACCAACTGGAACAAAAAAACTAGCTAATGCTGTCAACCACATCCAACCGCAGTAAACAGACGGTTCCCACCAGCGGTGAGCTAACCAGTCTCCTAAATATGTTCCACTTGAAATTAGAATAGGGACAAACCATAACTTATAATTTTCAGCTAAATCCAAGCGCTTTTTATAAACAAAAATAATATTAATCACTAAACCTAAAATTCCTAACAGCCACCAAAAACATGTTTTAACGGTCTGAAACCCCTCGGTCTCTCCGGAAGGAAGCTGGCCCTCTCCACTAACTTCCCCTTCCTCCCTTTCCCCCAAAACTGATGTTGGTGTTACTACCGCTCCTTCTGCAAAAGTTTCCACTAGTGGAACAGAAGTCGGCGTTAAGGTCAGTGTCGGTGTCGGTGTTGAAGTCGAACTAACGGCATCGTCACCATCTCCAACCAGCTCGTTTTC
The DNA here is from genome assembly GCA_964432015.1 of uncultured Gammaproteobacteria bacterium. Lineage (GTDB taxonomy): Bacteria > Patescibacteriota > Microgenomatia > UBA12405 > JAHJSD01 > CAYSLZ01. The sequence continues at coordinate 14,277 of CAYSLZ010000011.1, forward strand.
AT
>CAYSLZ010000011.1:14378-16472 GCA_964432015.1 uncultured Gammaproteobacteria bacterium
GGTGTTGAAGTCGAACTAACGGCATCGTCACCATCTCCAACCAGCTCGTTTTCATCAAAACCAAATAAAAAATTAAAACTTAATTTTTTGTCCTCAAAGTCATTTCCCACCTCAGGTGGTAAATCAGCAGTTATTGTATATTCACTTTTAAAATCACTGCCAACCTTTGAAAGACGAAAATAATCTTTATCATAAAGTTCGGCCAGCGAGTCTTCAAACAAAACGCTTCCAAGAGGATTAGTTTCTTCAATTTTGATATTGATTTTTTCTCCCAGATTATCCGGGTCAGAATAATTACTTACCTGGAGAGCAAAATCACGGTCTTTATCATATTTGTTAACAGTCGAGATTACTTTTGAAGATTCCCAGCCGGGATAAATATTTTCTTCTGAAAACAGTGGCTCCTCCCCTCTTGTAAAACAACCCTCATTACTGCACTCAACCTCTAAATCATAAGCTAAAACAGGCGATGGCAGCAAAAAAAATGCCGCTAGGCCGCTAATTAAAATAATTGTTTTCTTCATAACTAATTCTGCCAGTTAAAATCATAACTGCTTGTTCCGATCATTTCATTTCCGTTCTTATAAAGTAAATGAATTTCCATATTTTCAACTTCTTTGTGCGGTGTGCAGACAACACCTTCTGAAGAACAAGAACCGATAAACAATGGCTCTAAACTAAATTGTTCTACATCTAATTGTTTATCCTTTTCACCCTCAATTTGCATATCAACGGTATTTCCCTGAAATTGATGGTCATAAAATACAGAATATTTAACCTTGTCAAATCCACTAGCATTATCAAATTCAACTATTAAATCATTACCACTTTGGCTGATATCAACCTGTATATGACTGTGCGGATTCGTCCCCGGATTCGGTGAGTCATTTTCAATCCAATTACTACTTCCAGCTGGCTCCCTCGCCATAGAGTTGCCGTTTGAAACCGGACCAATCGGTGAATTAAGTTCGCTTGTATTACTACCCCAACTTATAGCATCAATAGTTTCTCCATCTGAATCAGCCAAAATTAATTTATCATTTTTTGCTAACCCATTACCTATAGCAGAGCTTAAAACTATTTTTCGAGCCCCACTTAGAGTAGAAAAATCAGAGTTATTTGCCCCCACAACAACCACAAACTCTCCAGAACTGATTACAAAACTACTATCTATTAACTTATCAGTTGAATTATTATCAGTTAACGTCCAATCTTTTAAATCAAAACTTTGACTAGAATTATTATAAATTTCAATCCACTCTTCACTGCTGGTTCCTTGATAGTAAACTTCATTAATAACCACATCCCGTGGTTCGGCAGGATCATTAGTTGGCATTGGTGTTGGAGTTTGTAATAGATTAGATGCCTCTGTCCAATCACCGGTTGAAAAACTAACGCCGGAAACTTGTACAGTATCAGTAAAGGCGGCATGTGTAATCTGCCAAGTAGAAAGAAAACTTAAAGAAGTCAAAAAAACAAAAAATACTATCGGAAGTTTGACATCTTCTTTTTTTTCATTAACCTGATTAGCCCTTTTTTCAATTTCCTCCTCTATTCCTTTTTTAATGTTGAAAATTTGTTTAACAATGATAATTAGGGCTGGCAGAACAACTACTAAACCAAACCCGGCAGGCTGTCGAATAAAATTTGCAACACGACCTAAATAAGGCAGTGAAATTATGTGTTTGCCTAAAATATCTTCCCCGCTTATTTCCCAACCGTCAGCCTGTTGATTATTGTCACCTTTAGTTTTAACAACAAGGGGATTTTTAGTTACAACGCTGGCTATCCGGTGAGTAATTACCTGCTCTGGATTTTCAGGATTTTTAAAAGTAATAATCTCACCTGGCTTTAAATCGTCTAATTTCATCGTATTTGTGACAATAATTGATCCCGCTTTAATGGTTGGTTCCATTGAACCGGTTGCTACTACATAAGTTCTTGGCATTCCCTGTAAAGGCAGAAGAGGAGAAACTGATATAAAAAGAATAAAAATCAAACCGATAAATAATACCCATTCCAAAATAGATAATGTTTTTTTAAGCATTTGATTGATGGCAGGAGGTTAAAAACCTCCCACCATCTACAAAAACT
>CAYSLZ010000012.1:0-15068 GCA_964432015.1 uncultured Gammaproteobacteria bacterium
CTTGAGTGGTGAGGAATCATGGATTTTAAAAACTGTTTGTCTTTAACTAAAGTTTGTTTTCTTATAAAGCCGAAAAAGAAGACTAAAACAGCAATGCTGGCCATCATAATAATAGTAATGTTTTTTTTATCTTTATACATACTGTTCATTAAAAATATTTCAATAATAAGCATAGGAGCAGTCATGATGCCCGCCATATAGATTTTATTTATATTAAAATAAAAGTGGTTGAAGTTATCAATCATGGAGTACATTAAAATAAACATAACAATAAAATGAAATAGAGCCATTAAAAGAAGTTTAGAGGATTTCATATTTTCATTATAACAACTTATTTATAGGGTTAAAAGTTTATGTTTGGCTTCTTCAATTTCTTTAGAGAGTTTTGCTAGGTCTTCTTTAACCTCTTTGTTTAGTTTTAGGGGTCTTTTTATTGGTAAAAAGTTGCTACTTGACAACTATATCAATATGTTGTAGTATTTGTAGTATGACAACAAATAAAGAGAAACAACGAATAACTTGCTTTCTTCCGCCGGCCGTTGTTAAACAGGCTAAAGCACAGGCTGTAATTGAGGAAATTAGTTTAACCAAGCTTGTAGAAAAGGCCTTGATCAAATATTTACCAAAAGAAACAGTAATTAAAAAAGTTGTTAATACTTAATTTGAAATAAAAAGGGGGTGAGAAAATATGACTATAATTTATTGGATTATTTTTGGATTTATAGCAGGAACTATTGCTAATTTTATTATGCCCAGTTCAACAGGTGGAATTGTGGGATCTATTATTTTGGGAATTGTTGGGGCAGTAGTAGGAGGCTATCTGGGACAAAGGTTTTTTGCAGTTGGAGTAACCGGATTTAACGTAATGTCTTTTGTAGTAGCAGTAGCCGGTGCATTACTTGTGCTGTTTGTTGGAAGATTGTTAATGAACGGTTAACCAGCCTTATTTACTTGAGGTTTAGTAGTTAGTTGTTGTGTTTACTTGGTGGTATATTCTGGGTATTTGAGGTGACTAACCCCCGCTTCGACTCAGCGCGGGTTAATCCTTCAATGTTTCCGGTGGAGGTTGATTGGAATCTCATTAGTTATTTTCTTCAATTTCTTTGGAGAGTTTTGCTAGACCTTCTTCAACCTCTTTGTTTAGTTTGCTGAGCTTTTTGTCTAGCTCAGTTTGTTTAGATTTAGTTTTCTTTTTCTTGGATTCCTTTTTTTTGGTTTTACTTTTTGTTAGTTTCAGATATTGACGGAGCCGTTCTTCATGTTCGGCTGCCAGTTTTCCCGGAAGATTTTTTCTAAGCTCTTTAATTAACTCTTCGGTATTTTTTTGGATGTTTTTCTCTTTGCCTTCAGATTCTTTTTTTTGTTTGATCAGTTCTCGGGTAATCCCTTTCCATTGTTTAATTCCATCTTCTACTAATGGTTTTGCTTTATCTTTAAGTGGAGAAGACATTTGTTCAAGTTCTTTTTTTAGACCTTTTTCCCAGCCGTTAATAATTGATTTTAGACTGCCAAGAGAGTATTGGTTGAGGTTGTTCTTTAAAGCTTTAGCCATTTCTTTTTGGGTTTCTTCCAAAGATTGGTAGTAGCCTAGTTGTATTTCCATGGTTAAATTATTGACTTTATTTTGGCCAATCTCCATGGTTTTGGAGAGAATGTTTTGCATGTCTTGGCCTATTTCCTCTTCTTTTTTTATCTTTTTCTGAGTTGCTACTGCTTGTTCATTTGGTTTTAAGCGGATTTTGTTGTTAGTTTCTTTGTGGACCAGATCAATAGGAAAACCTTTGTTGGCAAAAATTACTTTGTTATCAGTTATTTTCACTAAACCAAAAATTTCCTCTTTACCCGTACTTTGTAATTGTGGAAATTCGTCAAAAATATATTCAACATCTAGATGGGGAATTTCTAGAGGAGCATTAGTTGCCAACCGAAAAGAGCCTTTTTTGAGCTGAATCTTGGAGATTGTGGTAGTGATGTCTAAGCTAAGTTCGGAATTGGGACACAGACAAATTTGTGAGCTGTATTTGCCGTCTTTATATTCACTGATTTCTACAACATATCCGTCTTTCCCTGTAATTACCGTATCCTTGTTTTTTAAAGAAAAAGGGTCTGTATCAGGAGTGAACTTGACATCTACAGCTTGTTTTTTTCCGTCTCTTTTGACAAAGACTTTTCCCAGGGTGTGTTCAATTGCTACTGCACTCATAAGTATTTTCACTATATCACATAGGGAAAAGTGTCAGGGGGTAGAAAAGAGTTTCTCTTATAATGTCTTAATTTCAACTTTTTGCGCTTCAGTAGTCCAGAAGAGTATAGACATACTACCTCCAACACTACCATCGTATTTGTTTTCCAGAACATCTTCTGAGATGGAGAGATCAAGATCATATTTATTTTCGCCGGCGTTGGAGTCTTTAAGTTCATAGCCTTTTTCAGCTAGAAGATTTTTTGCTTCCATAACATCATCAGCAGAAATTACTCTATTAACTATATAACGAAGTCTAGTGATACCTCCTGTTCCGATGAGTTTTGGTTCCTCCCCAAAGACTTCTTCCAACACGGCGCTGAATTCTTCGTGCATTGTAATATTATCATCTTCAATCGGCTCTACAGTTTTGGCTGTTAAATAAGGATTTTCTTTTTCTTCGTTCTCTTCTTCGTTTGTTTCCGGTTCCTTTTCTTCTGTTTCTTCTGTTTCAGCTTCTGTTTCCTCCTCTATTTCTTCTGTTTCCTCCTCCACTACTTGGTCAACTATTTCCTCATTTTCTAGAGAAGTAGGTTCTTCAACTTTTCCTTGTCTAGAAAGAAAATACCAGCCGCCAACCGCGGAAGCAAGAATAACTATGGCAAAAATTAATGTGGTTTTTTTCATAAAAATTTATTAAATAAACTAGCCTAACCGTTTACAGGGTTAGTATATAAAAACGTGATTAAAAAATCAAGTTAGAGGTGAGGTTAGCCAGATAGTGATTATATAATTTTAAATTTTGTTGAAAAACCTTACCACTTATCTACCTAAAAATTCAATGCTATAATGACCTTAATATGTTTGTGGAAGTAGCCGATTTATTGTTTATAGGAATTAAAAACGTTCAGAAGCAGCTTGTTAATAATTCTGTAAATATTATTGGCGCTAGTATAACTTTTATAATAGCTATTCTAATTTCTCGAATTTTAAAAGAGACCTTTTATAAACTAACTGGGAAAATCATTCGCAAAAAAAGTTTAAGAAGGTTTATTACATCCTTTTTTCAAGCGCTAACGATAACCCTTGGTTTTTTAATCAGCTTGAGTATTTTAAATCTTGGGAAAGTGGTTACCTCTATGCTCGCTGGAGCTGGAGCCGCTGGTCTTGTTGTCGGTTTTGCTGTTAGAGAAATTATTGCCAATTATCTTTCAGGAATTACAATAGCTATAGGTGAACCTTTTGCTGTCGGTGACTTTGTTAGAATTGGAAATACAACCGGGATAGTAGAAAAAATTAAAATTCGAACTACCGAACTTATTGTTCCAGAAGGTCAACTAGTTGAAATTCCCAATAAAGACATTATTAATAGTCCAATTATAAATTACACAGCGACTGGGCAAAGAAGAATAGAGGTAAAATCCGGAATTTCATACGAAAGTGATCCGGAGAAAGCTAAAAATATTGGCTTGGAAGTTGTTTCAAAAATAAAGGGGGTCAACAAAGAAATGCCAATCGAGTTTTTTTATGATGAGTTTGGCAACAGTGCTTTAAATTTTGTTTTAAGGGCCTGGATGGACTTTGAAAACTCCCAAACAGATTTTTTTAAATTAAAATCAAAAATTATTACAGAGCTTTTAAAAGCTTATGATCGAGAAAACATTACAATGCCTTATCCAACTACTACCGTTAGACTTGAAAAAGAAGATTAAAACAAATCGGAATTTTAAACTAAATGTGATTAAAATACAGTTATAGTTTGTGTTTTGGCTTTTTTCAAACTGCGGTGTACCCCAACGCGGTACGGCTGCTAACCCTAAAGAGCGGATATACTTCTTAGATTGCATTTAATTTTAGAAGCCGGGGTTTGAAGTAAATAATTTATAAAGTGGTAGAATTTAAATTCAATGAGAGACTTTGTTATTTTTGGGGCCAGCGGGGATTTGGCTAAAAAAAAGCTTTATCCGGCTTTATGGAAGAATTATCAACAGGGGTGTAAGTGTAATTATTTTGGATACGGCCGGACAAATTTTAATAATAATGAATTTAGAAAAATTGTTGAAGATTCCGTTCCTCAAGCAGATAAGGAATTTATCAGCAGGTTTAAATACGTTTCCGGAAGTTATGACAAATATGGCTTAGGAGTATTAAAATCAAATATTAACCCTGAAACAGCAATTTATTATCTGGCGCTTCCCACTAAGCTGGAGATTATTAAAAAATTAGTAACCGGCTTAGACCGAAATAATTTGTTGGGAGATAAGGGCCTTGTCGTTTTAGAAAAGCCTTTTGGTGAAGATTATTTATCAGCCAAAAATTTAATAGGTTTTTTAGATAAAAGTTTGGGATCGAAAAAAGCTTATTTAATTGACCATTATTTAGCTAAAGACTTAGTTAGAAATTTAATCACTCTTCGTTTTGCTAACCCAGTATTTGAAAATTTATGGTCTAATAATTTTATTGACAAGATTGAAATTAAGGCAAAAGAATCTTTGGGTATTGGAGACCGGGCAGAATATTATGAAACGACTGGAGCAATTAAAGATATGGTTCAAAACCATGTTTTGCAGGTTTTGTCTTTAGTGACAATGGATCAGCCCAAAAACTTAATAGCTTCATCTTTCCACCAGGAGAAAATTAAAGTGCTTAAAGATTTAAGGATGTTTAACAATCAATTTGAGGACAACTTGGAAATTGGCCAATATAAAGGTTATTTGGATGAAGACGGCGTGGCCGAAGATAGTTTGACCGAAACATTTGTCGCGATGAATTTGGAGGTTAATAATTCACGCTGGCAGGGGGTCGAAATTGATATAAAAACAGGTAAAAAACTCGGAAAAAAAGAAACGGAAGTGGTGATTTATTTTAAAAGCTATCGGTCTTGTTTGTGGCCAGAAAAGTGTTTTCAGTTGACCCGAAATAAATTAATAATTAATTTATTCCCACGTGGTGATATCAGCTTGCAAGTTAATACGGAATTTAATCCGGTTGTAAGTTTGCCAAAGGCTAAAAGTTTAGTCTTTGATTTTTCAGAAAATGAAAATATTAATATGCCTTATGCCAATGCCCTAAAAGATATTTATGAAGGCGATCGATTATATTCGCCTTCATTTAAAGAGGTTTTACTTTCTTGGCGGTTTATTGATTCTGTTGAAGATTGGCTTGAAAATAAAAGAAAACGCTTATTAAAAAAATATTAACCTCTTCTCAGCTCCTTTTCAATATGGTTGTTTAATATACAAATTATTAAAGGTTAAAATAACTTGGAAGGGGATGAGATAAATAAAAAATATACTAAAATAGAAGTAAAGTGAAAGGGTTGATTAAAAAAAACTGCTTTTTACTACCTTCATGACTTAGACAGCCGAATTCATTGTGCTTAAACATACGAAGAACATTTGGACAATATTGTAGAACATCTTAAATAAAAACTGACTGTTGATTAAATAGTTAAGTTCGGGGCTTGTTTTTTTATTAAAAAGTATTATAAAATTGATGGAAGGAGGTGATTAGAAAATGGACAAAAAAGCTTTATTAATAATATTGCTTTTAATGATTTTTGCAGTCGGAGGAGTCGTTTATCTTACTGGAAAAGAAGAAAAAGATACTTTTACACCGGAACCCGGGGTTGAAGAAATAACGCCCGAAGAAAATTTAGTTACCGAAAATCCAGAGGATGTTGTAGAAACTTTTATAGAAAACTTTATCAAAACCGCGCCGCCGGAATCCGACCAAGAGGCTTTGGATACAGCAGTTTCTTTATTATCTGAAGAGGCAAAAGTGGAGGTTGGAGAGGAACCGACTTCCGGAGATTTAGCCATGTTTGTTGGTGTTCAAGATATTCCTGATCAAGGCTATCAAATTAGTGATATCAGTTTTACAAATGATATTGATGAAGGTTATGCCGATGTAGAGTTGACGCTTAAATACTCTGGTGGAGATGCGGTTAGGAGTTTTGAGCTATCTAAAATTAACGGTAATTGGTTAATTGATAATATTAATTAAGGGGTTTGAGTTATGTATAAATTGATAATTTTTGATTTTGACGGAACGATTGCTGATACATTTCAATTGTTTTTTGATTTGGTTAAGGAAGTTAGTGAAGATTTAGGTTTAGAAAAAGAGTTGACTAAAGAAGACGTTAAAAAATATCGTCGGCAAGGTGTAGCAAAAGTTATTAAAGAATTGGGAATTAAACCTTGGCAAATTCCTTCACTGATTAAAAAAGGTCAGGAATTGTTAAAAGGTAAAATTAAAAAAGCAGAGCCGTTTGCTGGAATTCCAGAAATATTAAAAAAGTTAAGCCGAAAAACAACATTGGGAATTATTACTACCAATTCTGCAGAAAATGCCGAGGCATTTTTAGAAAAACACCGCCTTAATTTTTTTGATTTTGTTATTTCTTCGCCAGCCCTTTTTGGTAAATCTAAATTAATTGAACAAGTTATAGAGGAATATAAATTAGATAAAACTGACCTTATTTATGTTGGTGACGAAGTTCGTGACATTGAAAATGCTCAAAAAGCAGGTATTAAGGTGGCAGCAGTATCTTGGGGTTATAATGACAAAGAGCTTCTTGCTAGCCATAATCCTGATTTTCTTTTAGAAACTCCCTCTGACCTGAAAAGAATGTTAGAATGAATATATATTATGAACTATATTAAAACCTATTTAATTGCCGGTGGTGTTTATTGGCTCGTTGATTTTATCTGGCTCGGCTTTATTGCCAGTAAGTTTTATCAGCGGCAATTAAGCGGTTTATTAGCTGAAAAAATTAAGTGGCCGGCGGCGATAGTTTTTTATTCTTTATTTCCAATCGGAGTAATTATTTTTTCTGTTATTCCGGGTTTAAAAGAAAACTCACTGCTTAAAACATTGTCTTTGGGAGCTTTATTTGGGTTTTTTACTTATGCTACCTATGATTTATCAAATTACATTACTATAGCTGATTGGCCTTTAAAAGTAGTGGTAGTTGATATTCTTTGGGGGATATTTATTTCTACCCTAATTAGTTTTGCCGGATTTAAAGCTTCTGGACTTTAATTATTATTCTATATCAACGGTTTGCTGGTTTTTAATGAAGAGAAAAATAATGTAGGCTCCAATTATAATTCCAATTAAATTAAGAAACAGGTTTAAAGTGGCATGGAAAAGAAAAGTTTTATTTAGATTATCAATTGCAATTCCGATTATCGCAATTGGCGGGACTAGCGCAACAGAAACAGCAACCCCGGTTAATTTTTCTGAAATATCCGGTCCAAAAAGGCTTAAGCCGGCAGAAGAACCCGAGATTAAAGCGACAAGGAAGTAAATAAACTTATTTTGTCCTAATTTAGTAATCAAATTTACCTCGTAAATATCAATGTTTAGAAAAAACGATAAGACGATAGAAATGGCAATTCCTAAAACAATTTCTAATAATAGTTTTTTTATTCCTTTAAGTAAAAGCTTTTTATTTTTCCTGATTATTGCCGCTGGTAGAACCAGAGTGGAATAAATAAGCGGTGCAATTATCATTGACCCAACAATTACCGGGATAGAGTTTATTGACAGGCCCAAGATGCAGATAACCAGTCCGGCAGTTAAAAGAAAACAAAATTTGAAATCTAACTCTGATTTTTTGACCAGCCTTTTGTAAAAGTTGTTAATTTTGATTTTTCTGAATGGTTTAAAGTTTTTCCAAAAAGCCATTGTCTTATAAATATTTTAGCAGAAAAATATTTTAGTCTGTGTTATTCTTTTTATTATAGAGGTCATATGAAGAGGAAAAAGCAGTATTTAGTTTTATTTTCAGTTTTTTTATTGGGGATGAGTGTGGTAATTGGCTGGCGTATTTTGATGGTTAAGAAGAATCAAAATGACCAATTTTCCCCAAAAGATGATGCTTTAAGTTTACAGCCGCCCGTGGCTGCTCTAGTAGGAGAACTGATTAGCATTCACGGAGAAGTTAAAAAGCAGGCAAGGGGCGCCGAGGAGTTTATTGAAATAAAAGAAGGAGAAGAAATTGTTGACGGAGAAAAATTAGTTACAAAACAAGAATCAAAAGCAGAAATTGAATTTCCCGACTTTGGTCTACTCACACTTGGTTCAAATACCGAAGTCAGTTTAACCAGCTTACTACCATCAAGCTTTGTTGTTAACCAAAAGCAGGGTATTGTTAACTATGAGCTTTTGCAGGAAGAAAATCCTTTTTCCGTTCGGATTTTGCATTTACTTTTAAATTTAAATATTGGAGAAGTTGAAGTTACTCTTGAAGATGAGGATATTACAGTCGAACAATTGTCGGGTAGTTCCAAGTTTTCCTTAGTGGATAAAGAGAATAAAACACATGTTTGGAAATTAGAGGAGGGACAAAAAGCATTAATTGATGATAGTCAAAGGCGGGTCGAAATTGAATGATGATTTATAGCTTTTGAGAGGTTCAAGAATTTTATCACCTTCATACCCCAATGCCCATAAAGCAAGGCCTCCAATTTTATACTCTTCAGCCAATTTTACTTTCTCTTTAATAGACTGCTTATTTTCATAATAAATATGATGGAAATAGTCTTCGTCTGGGAAGATAATGTAAGGTTGACTGGCTAATTCATCAAATACATAAGTGCAGTTTTCACAAGATGATAATAATTTAGTTGTTCTTCTATTGCTGGCTGTTGAACCTCCTCCGGGGATTGTTGCTGCCCCTGGCTGATTAGTCAGCGTTTCCCATTCATAACCGTATAAAGGAATACCAAGAATAATTTTTTCTGCAGGCACTTGGCTTAACATCTTTTTCAACGAAGAATTAACATCAAACTCTCTTACATTTGGGGCACCGCCTATTGGGCTTACCGGTCCTGTGTAAAAGGAGTGAATATAGTGGAAGTCATAAGCCATTAAAACTAAGTAGTCAGCTATTTTCCCAATTTCTTCGGCATTGGTTAATCTTGGTTCAAACAGGGAAATTGGTGTTATTTCTACGGTAAGTGTTCCTAAATTATTTTCGTCAATTCCTTTTTTGATTTCTTTAACAAAAGAAGTGTAGCCTATTTGGGCTGATTTAGAAGCCTCTTTAAAACTTTCAATGTCAAGGTTGAGGTTAGTAAGGCCGTGGTTTTCCATAATTGGTTTAACATCAGTGATTAGGTTATGAGCATGTTGTTTTGGTTCTTTTAATAAAGCGCTGATAGTGGCTTCATTAGCATTGTGAATTAAAAGTGACTTGCCCAGATGCTTTCTATTAGCCTGACTTAATCTTTTTTGCAACGGTTTGCTTTTTAATGTTGTCCAGCCCGGTTCTTCTTCTTGAGGGTTGACTAGTTTAAGAATAGCTCCGTTGCTTTTTAATGTAAGTCCAAAGTAGGTAAAAGTGTTTATATATTTTTCATAAGGCTTGTCTGCCCTTTTAAGCAGCCAGTAAGGTTGAAAGCCGACAACTCTGTTTTTTTTGATGCCCAGCAGTTCATAAATTTTATTAGCTGGATTTAGAGGTAAGGTGGCAATTAAAAAAATAAAGAGGAACGCCGCTAAACTTCCTCCGGCTAATGTTAATATAATTTTGAGTTTAAAAAGGGATTTCGATGACATAATTACATTTTACAGCATCTTCTATTTTGATTATTTAGTTTTTTTTGCTAGAATGATAATCGTAATGGAAAATTCAAAGAAAATAATCATCAGTGTTTTGGGAGTAGCCCTCCTCTTTGTTGGTGGAGGAGTGATTTTCTTTAGACAGCAAAATGGTGAAGGTGAGGAATTAAAACCTGAACAATCCGGAGAAGTAGTGGCCAAAGTTAATGGGGAAGAAATAAAATCGGATGAAATTAAATCTGTTCAACAAATGTTAAGCCAGCAAGGTCAAGAAATATCGGAAGAAAATGCCCTTGATCAGTTAATAAACCAAAAAGTAATTTTTCAAGAGGTTGAAAAACAAGGTTATTCAGTTTCAAATGAAGAAGCCGAAGCCGTAATTGAAGAACAGATTTCAGCTCAAGGAGGCAGTTTAGAAGAATATAAGCAGGAACTTGAAAACCAAGGAGTTTCTTACGATGAACAGTTGGAAAATATTAAAAAAGAATTAGCCGCTCAAAATTATTTAGCCGACAATATTAATGGCGATTCTATAGAGGTAACTGATGAAGAAACAGAGCAATATTATGAAATGTATAAAAATCAAGAATCTGATTCCGAAGAAGAGCTCCCTTCTTTTGATGAACTGGAAGCTCAGATAATCGCCGCTCTACAACAGCAAAAAGAGCAGGAAGCAGTAAATTCCTTAATTCAAGAACTTCGTCAGGATGCGGAAATAGAATATTTATAAAAAATTATTTCTTTTCTTTTGGAAGGCTTTCGCAGGCTACTCCGTCGTTGTCTCCATCTAAACGGTTGACATCTTCGTTTGGTCCGCCGGCATTGATAAAGAACTCCTGAGCTTCTGGTTGTGTATCGAAATCACTGCAATTGTATTCATCAGTGTATTTTCCACCTTCAGTGACTATATTGCCTTTTTTATCCCGTTTAACTCTTGCTTCTTCAAGCGATGAGCCGGATAAGAGTTTACCTAAGTCCCAGTCAAGGTTTGATGCTTCCAAGCCGAAAGCACCGAACAAAAGAGCTAAAATAGCGATTAAAACAGTTTTAACAGTTTTTTTAGAGTTTTTACCAAGTTTTTCAAGTGGTTCAAATTTTGGGACGGCCATATTTTTACCAAACAGAATATAACATATAAGCGGCAATTAAAATAAGTATTCCAATGACGAGTAAACGTACTTTTTTATTTTTCATCTATTAAATTTATTGTAAACTAATATTGAATTAAAATCAACCGATGATAGTATGTTAAAATGAGTTTGATGGATAAGAAGTTTAAAATTTTGGTTTCAATGATTTTATTTTTGCTGGTTGGTTTTATTGTTTTTACCAGCCCGGTAAAAGCGCAGAATAAAACTACTATTTATTTCTTTTGGGGTGAGGGCTGTCCGCATTGCGCAGAGGAAAAAACATTTCTTGATCAAATGGAGCAAGAATATTCTGACTTGGAAGTAAAAAGCTATGAAGCTTGGAATAATAAACAAAATTCGGAGTTGTTTCAAAAAATGGCGGCCGCCTACGGCATTGAAGCTCGAGGAGTGCCGGCAACCTTTATCGGCGATCATCAGCCGATTGTCGGTTTTTCCGACAATATGGCCGATGATTTAGAAGAACAAATAGTCTCCTGTCTTGATGAAGGATGTATTGACCCGGGTGAAAAAATAGCCGACAGTCAGAAAAGCAGTCTACCAGGGTCTCAGGCGAATGTGGTCTGCATCCACTTTTTTTATCAAGATGATTGTAATCAGTGCCGAAATGTTAACGATTTATTAGCTGATTTGGAAAAAGAATATCAGGTTGATATTAATAGATATAATGTTGATGAAGAAAAAGAGCTTTATCAGCAATTTAAAGAGACATATGGCTTGGCTGGAGCGGCTCATCCGATTATTTTTATTGGTGAACGGTATTTAATCGGCGACGAGGCAATTAATAATTATTTAGAGCGAGAGATTATTCTTTGCCAGCGGAATGATTGTCAATGTCCGGTAGAGGAAATCCGAGGCTATACGCCCGGTTTGCCCAAAAAAGGAGATGCCAAACCGGAAAAAGAGTATCAAATTAATGTACCTATTCTTGGTCAAGTTAATATCTCTCAAATGTCTTTACCGGTAATGACAGCATTAATTTCCTTTGTTGATGGTTTTAATCCTTGTTCTTTATGGTTGATAACTTTCCTGCTTGGGATAGTTATTCACACTGGGTCAAGAAAAAAGATTGTCTTAGTCGGATTAACCTTTCTTTTAGTGACTTCTTTTATATATGCTTTGTTTATGGTTGGTCTATTAAAAGTGTTTACGTATATTGGTTATTTGACTTGGATAAAAGTAGTCGTTGCTTTAGTGGCCTTGATTTTTGCCTTGGTAAATATCAAGGACTACTTTTGGTATAAAAAAGGAATTTCGTTTACTATTTCTGATCGGTTTAAACCAAAAATCTTCAGTCAAATTAGGAATATAATGAGTAAGGAATCCAATTTGGGGATGATTATCGGCACAATTATTTTGGCGATTGGTGTTGCTTTAGTTGAGCTTCCTTGCACTGCTGGGTTTCCAGTAATCTGGACCAGTATTTTGGCTGACCGCAATATTGTTGGTAATACCTTTTATGGCTTGTTAATTATTTATATTTTAGTGTATTTGCTGGATGAATTAATTGTTTTTGGAAGCATTGCTTTAACTTTAAGGGCTAGTGCTTTTGAAGAAAAGCACGGCCGCGCCTTAAAACTGATTGGTGGGATGATTATGCTCTCTTTAGCTGTTACCTTATTGACCAAACCAGAGCTGATGGAGAGTATCACCGGAACATTAGTTGTTTTTGGCACTGCTCTTGGTTTATCATTTTTAATATTAATTGTTCACCGCAAGTTTTTACCTAATTTGGGTGTGGAAGTTGGAACCGAAAATTTTGAAGATGAAAAAGAAGCTAGTATTATTAATTCAAAAAAGGAGGAATAAAAATGACCAATCAAGATCTGCCGGAAAATTTACTTTATAACCGGGATTTTTCCTGGGTGAAAATAGACGGCCAAACAGCGACTTTGGGAATTACCAAGCCGGCCGCCGATAAAGTTAAAGAATTTGTTTTTATTAAATTACCCAAAGAGGGTCAAGCAGTTAAGCGTGGAGAATCTTATACTTCTTTAGAGGCGCTTAAATGGAGCGGCCATATTTCGTCACCCTTATCTGGTAAAATTATAGAGGTTCATGAAAAGCTTTTTGACAATCCGTCAATTATCAACCAGGATCCTTATGGAGAAGGGTGGATTGCTAAATTGAAAATAGACAATCAAGATGAAGTGGAAAAATTATTAGATTCAGACCAGGCTGCCGAATGGGTCAACGAGGGTATGCCGGAGGAGATGAAAAAAAATGAATAACTTGCAAGATTTGCATAAAAAAATTGATAAAATAATCAGTCCGAAAGGAGCGCCGGTAGGAGTGAAGCTTTTGAAATCAAAAGATACTTTGAAAGAAAAAGAAATTATCCCTTTGGAAAACAACCGGGCTTTATGTCAGCTTTTGAAAATGGTTGCTGTTTATGAAAAAACGCGGGGCGTTTATTTAAATAATATTGATGCTTGTGTTGTCGGTTCTTATGTCATGGGGTTTGAACTGCCGCCGGAAGACATAAAAGAACGCTGGGTTAAAGGTTTTGGTTATACTCCAGAAAGATTTGATCAGTTATCTGAGCAGATTGAGGCCTTGCCGCAAGATAAATACGAAGCGGCTGTTTTCGGTCCGCTTCAATCATTTGATGGGTTAAATTTGGACCCGGAAGCGGTAATTCTTTTGGTTAATTCCTGCCAAAGCTATCTTGCTTTAATGGGATACTTTGATGCTACCGGAAAAAAACCAGAATCAAATTTCAACGGTCATGCCGCCTGCGAAATAATTGCCGCGGTTGCTCAAGAGAAATCACCTTGGTTGACAATTCCTTGTGGTGGAGCAAGAAGTATTGCCGATGCCCAAGATGACGAAATTTGGCTTGGGATGACAGTTGATGAGTTAACCACCTCAATTAAACGGTTGGAAACAATGGGATTAAAATATCCGCCGGCGATTACCCAAATGCCGGTATCGGATTTAAATCCCAACCATCCATTGACCGATTTGCTTGTCCGAGATGTGGAAAGAAATAATGAGGGGAAAAAAACTACCTGACTGGATAAAAATAAAGCCGTATAAAAAAGAGAAATATCTTCAAACTTTAGAGATTATTAATCATCATAAGTTGGCTACTGTCTGTGTGGAAGCAAATTGCCCCAACCGTTATGAATGTTTTTCTTCCGGCACAGCAACTTTTATGATTTTGGGTGATACCTGCACTAGAAACTGCCGCTACTGTAATGTTAAAAAAGGCAAGCCAAAACCGGTTGATATGGATGAGCCGGCCAGAGTGGCGCAGGCAGTAAAAGAAATGCAATTAGATTATGCCGTAATAACTTGCGTCACCCGAGATGACCTGGAAGACGGCGGAGCCGGTCAGTTTGTTAAAACTGTCAAAGAAATAAGAAAACTAAACCCTGATTGTAAAATAGAATTACTTATCTCAGATTTAGGTGGTAACAGAAAGGCTCTTGAAAAAATCATTCTTGCCAAACCGGATGTTTTCAATCATAATATAGAAGTAGTTAAAAATTTATTTTCTTTGTTAAGACCGGAAGGTGATTATCACCGGTCAATTGATTTATTAAAAAAAGCAAAGGAAATTAATTCCAAGTTAGTTTTGAAATCCGGCTTAATGGTTGGATTAGGAGAAACAAAAGAAGAAATTATCAGGACTTTTAAGGATTTAATTAAAGCCGGGTGTCAGGTAATAACTGTTGGTCAATATTTACAGCCGACACCAAATCATGCACCGGTGAAAAAGTTTTACCGGCCGGCAGAGTTCGAAAGTTTAAAAGAAACGGCATTATCCTTAGGTTTTTTAAAAGTTGAGGCTGGGCCGCTGGTGAGAAGCTCTTACCGGGCAAAAGAAAACAGCTTTGTTAATTGAAATGACTAATGGATAAGATACGGCTTTTGAAATTGAAAAAGGACAGCGGTCCGATGCAGATGGCTGTTGACGAGGCGATAACTTTAAGATGTTCATTACCCACTTTAAGATTTTATACTTTTGACCCTCCGGCGATAACTCTTGGACAAAACCAAGAGGTTAAAAAATTTAATTTAAAGCCAGTTGAAAAAAAAGGCTTTGACTTGGTAAGAAGAATTACTGGTGGAACAGCTGTTTTGCACAAAAACGATTTAGTTTATTCATTGGTAATGGCTGAAAATTTCTTACCCGAAAAAGTGGTTGATGCTTACCGGTTTTT
>CAYSLZ010000013.1:0-12009 GCA_964432015.1 uncultured Gammaproteobacteria bacterium
AATTAGTTTTGGGCGATCGGTTTAGTTTGGTTAAAGTTGATACTTTTAATCAATCGCGGATATTTTTTCAAGTTGGGGCTTTTTTTAATAACTTTTTTAGCCGCCTGTCGTGTTTTTTCAATTAAACTTAAATTATTGTAATCAGCAACTTTTAACTCCGGATAACCATGCTGTTTTGTTCCATATATTTCACCCGGTCCACGAATTTCCAAATCAATTTCAGCCAATTTTAATCCGTCATTTATATTTTCCATTGCTTTTAGCCTTTTTTTTGCTTTTTTACCAATTTTTTCAGCGAATAAAAAACAAAATGCTTGTTCCTCTCCTCTGCCCACTCGGCCTCTTAATTGATGTAGTTGGGCCAAGCCGAATCTATTTGCTGCTTCGATAATCATAAATTTAGCATTGGGAATATCGATGCCGACTTCAACAACTGGTGTAGCAACAAGAATATCAATTTTTTTCTGATGCATTTTTGTTAAAACATCTTCTTTTTCACTACTTTTCATCCGGCCGTGGAGCAAGCCTAATTTTAATGACGGAAATGTTTTTTCAGCTAATCTTTCATACTCCTCTGTTGCCGCTTTTACCGATTCCAAATTTTCAGATTCTTCTACTAGAGGACAAATTATAAATCCCTGGGCATTTTTTGTTTTTATGGTTTTTCTAATCCACTGATAACAATCCTGTCTTTTGCGATTGGGAATCAAGCTTGTTTTAACCGGTTTTCTCCCAGGCGGCATTTCATCAAGAGTAGAAACGTCTAAATCCCCGTAGACGGTTAAAGTTATTGTTCTGGGTATAGGTGTGGCGGTCATTGTTAAGATATGGGGAGAAAGCTTGTCTTTATCCGACAACTGTGCTTTTTTAATAAGTTTGCCCCGCTGAGTTGCACCGAAACGATGCTGTTCGTCAATGACAACTAATCCCACCCGATCAAAGCGGGCATGTTTATGAATTAATGCATGTGTTCCGACAATTAGGTGGTTGGTGCTAGTGGTTGGTGTTTTGTGACCGCTGGTTAATAGTTGGCAGTTAACGCCGAACGGTTTGAGGAACTTATCTAGGGTTTTATAGTGTTGTTGAGCTAAAATTTCAGTTGGAGCCATAAAAACAGATTGAAAATTATTAAGAAAAGTTTGTAATATTGCCGCCGCCGCAACTACTGTTTTTCCCGAGCCGACATCACCCTGCAGCAGTCGGTTCATTGCCCAAGGTTGATTTAAGTCAGCCGAAATTTCTTTAACCGCCTTCTTTTGAGCGCTAGTTAACTGAAAAGGCAGTTTTTCAACAAACTTTTTTAAACTTTCGGCTTTTTTGTTTAATTTTGGGGCCGGTTGTTTTTTTTGCCACTGATTTTTTCTTAATAAGTGCCGAAGATGAATAAGAAACAATTCCTCAAAAGCCAGTCTTTTTTTGGCCTTTTCAAGCGCCGCTGAATTTTCAGGAAAATGTATTTTAACAACAGCTTCTTTTTTGGGTATTAAATTGTATTTAGTTGTTATTTCAGTTGGTAAAGCCTCGGTTATTTGATTTCTAACTTTAGGAACAACGCGGTTGATAATTTTTCGTAGATATTTGTTGGAAATTCCATACGTTGTTGGATATATTGGCACAAGTCGTCCAGTATCTTTAGTTGTGTCTTCTCCTATTGAGTATTGAGATACTTGTTTTCCTTTATCTAAAATTTCATAATCCGGGAAAATAATTTGTAGGTTTTTGCTGCGTTTGGTAATTTTGCCGGAAACCGAAACTAGTGTTTTTGGTTTTAAATTTTCTTTAAGATAAGGTTGATTAAACCAAATTAAGTTTATTTGGCCGGTATTATCCTCCAAAACGGCTTTTTGGATAGTTTTTTGATTGGGTGACCGAGTATAATTTGAAGTGATTTTAGTAATTTGACCAATTAAAGTGACTTTTTCTTCGGGTTGAGCCGCTTCTATTGGTGTAATTTGAGAATAATCTTCATGTCGGAAAGGATAATGTTCAAGTAAATCTTTAACAGTTTCAATATCTAATTTTCGCAGACGGTTGGCCATTTTTGGCCCGACTCCCTTAACATATCTGACATTTGTTTTGAGTAAAAGTTTTGACGGCATTTAAAGCAGGTATGAGATAAAAGGTACAAGTCCACTTAGCAAAAGGGCAAAAGAAGCAAGAATAATAAAAAACTTGGCAATTTTTTTCTTTTTAATTTTCATGTTATTTTTTGTAGGGACAACACTAGGGTTGTCCTTACATTAATTATTATACTATAATATAACCATGGCTAAAAACAAGTGGTGGGGAATTTTTGATTTTCGTAAATCAAAGCGCCGAAGACGGATAAAAAAGCTTCCCCTTAAAAAAAGGCTGCTTTATTATCTGCCAGTAGCGGCTTTTATTGGTTTAATTTTGATATTTTTAACTTCTTTAACTGCTTTTGCTTGGGTTGCCAAAGACTTGCCGTCGCCGGATCGGGTTCTCCGACGTCAAGGTTTTGCGACTAAAATTTATGACCGAGAGGGTCAGCTGTTATACGATGTTTTTCGACAGGCCAAACGGACGCCTATTGATTTAGAAAACGTACCAAATGAACTTAAGTGGGCAACTATAGCTATTGAGGATAAAGAGTTTTATTCACACCCCGGTTTTAGCTTAAAAGGTTATCTGCGGGCCATTTACAAAATTGTTTTTGAGCAGAAACTACAAGGTGGTTCTACTTTAACTCAGCAGTTAGTAAAAAATGTTTTGCTGACTTCTGAAAGGACTCTCTTAAGAAAATATAAAGAATTAATTTTAACTCTCCAAATAGAACGCAAATACTCAAAAGATGAAATTTTACAAATGTATTTAAATGAAGCTCCCTACGGTGGTCCGGCCTGGGGAGTGGAAGCCGCTTCTGAAAGGTTTTTCAACAAGTCGGCTAGTGACCTGAATTTAGTTGAATCGGCAATTTTAGCCGGGTTGCCCCAACGTCCAAGTGCTTATTCTCCTTATCGTGGAGAGGCCTGGATAGGTAGAACTAAAGATGTTTTAAGAAGAATGCGCGAAGATGGCTATATTACCTCTGATGAACAAGAAGACGCGGTTGAGTCTTTGGATGAAATAAGTTTTGCTTCTCCTGAAGGAGTATTAGAGGCATCGCATTTTGTCATGCATGTTCAGGATTTATTGGCTGAGAGGTATGGAGATGAACTGGTAGAGGGCGGAGGTTTAAGAGTGACAACTAGTTTAGACTTGGATTTTCAGCGTCGCGTTGAAGATATAGTTAAAGAAGAAATTGATAGTGTTGCCGACCTAAACATTACTAATGGAGCTTCGGTAATTATCAACCCGGAAAACGGGGAAATTTTAGCTATGGTTGGTTCCAAAGATTATCAAAGCGATGAGATAGAAGGCAAATTCAATGTAATAACACAAGGGTTAAGACAGCCCGGTTCAGCGATCAAGCCGGTTACCTATCTTAGCGGCTTGAAAAAAGGCTACACTGCTTCAACAATGCTTATGGATGTAAAAACCGTTTTTCCAATTAAAGGACAAAAAGATTATGTCCCGGTTAATTATGACGGAGTTTTTCGAGGACCTATTCAAGTCCGATACGCCTTAGGTAATTCTATAAATGTGCCGGCGGTAAAGATGTTAGCAATGGTTGGTTTGGAGTCGATGTTAAAAACGGCTCATCAGATGGGAATGTCAACTCTTGCTCCTTCTCAGGAAAACTTATCCCGATTAGGTTTGTCAACTACACTGGGTGGAGGCGATGTAAAACCTATAGAAATGGCCTCTTCATATTTAGCTTTTGCCAATGGTGGAATAAAACAAGACCCGGTGGCAATTTTAAAAGTTGAAGATAGAGAGGGAAATATAATTTTTGAACAGCAACAGTTGTCTAAAAACAGAGTTATGTCTCAAGGAGAGGCGTTTATAATCAGCAATATCTTAGCTGACAATGAGGCTCGAACAATGACTTTTGGGCCGTCTAGTGGACTGGTTATTCCCGGACGTGAAGTAGCTGTTAAAACAGGAACAACAAATGATATGCGTGATAATTGGGCTATTGGCTGGACTCCAAATATTTTGGCTTTATCTTGGGTGGGTAATAATGATAACTCGTCAATGAAACGGGTTGCTTCTGGAATATCAGGGGCAACACCGATTTGGCGTCGAATAATGATTGAGGCAATAAACAAATTCGGTTATGAATCATTTCAAGCGCCGGAGGAAGTAGTTACTGCTGAGGTAGACGAAGTTTCCGGATATCGGGCTCATGACGGATTTCCATCTCGAGTGGAATATTTTATCAAGGGAACCGAGCCGACAACCAATGATCCGGTCCATGTTTTATTAAAAGTATGTCCGCAAACCGGCCAATTGGCTACTCCGCCGCAAGTTGCCCGGGGTGAATATGAAGAAAAAGAATTTTTTAAATTTAAAGAAGAAGACCCGGTTTCCTGGGATGGAAAAAACCGCTGGCAGGAAGCTATTTTAGCCTGGGTGGATAAACAGGATGATCCCCGCTATCATCCTCCAACAGAATATTGTGAGGTAGGGGGAACAATAGAAGTCGGCATTGATTCTCCAGTCCACGAAACCACCGTTGGTAATAATTTTTCTGTTGACTTAAAAGCAAAAAGTATTAAAGAGATAAAAGAAATCAGAGTTTATATTGATGGTGAACTCAAAAAGACATTTACCAAAAAACCTTACCAGATGGATTTGGAACTCGAAGATGGAGCTTATACATTGAAAGTTGAAGTAGAAGATGTTGAAGGCAATACTTTTGACAGAGAGAGTAAATTTGGAGTCAATGTTCCTTGGGACTACTCCCCTTCTCCAACGCCGGAACCAACCGAAGAACCAAAACCAACCAAAAAGCCAACTTCAACCCCGAAACCGACCGCTACTCTAGAACCCTCCCCAACTGAAACTATAACCCCGACTCCAGCACCTTAATAGGCGCAGGCTGAAGCCTGCTACTATGAGTATGTAAGCGCTTGGAAGAATACTTTACGGGTATATGCATTTTGTATTAGCGGACTTTAGTCCGCGTTACTTGAGGTCAAATGTTTTTAGATGAGTTTTTTTGGCTTTCGCAGTAGTAGTATTGTAGTAGTAAGCCCGGAAAGTGTACCTATACTGATTATTTTTAGTTTGATAAATATCAATTATCTCCAATTTCCATAAAATTTCCGGGTCAATTTTCTTTTGATATCTTTTAATTAATTTTTCCGGTTCAATTTTTTTATCCAAAACAACATTGGCGTCAAAGTCGATTATTTGACGAGTCAGTTCAATTGCTTTACCGGTTTGTTTTTCCTGCTGGTTGAGTTTGACATCTGGAGTTTGAGAAATTACTTTTAGTAATTCATCCAAGTTAATTTCAATAAATTTTTTATTGTTAATCTCTTCGATAGAAAATTGTTTGTTTTCGGATTTCAGGCGGGTGAGCAGGCTTTTTGCATCTTTGTTAAGCTGGTTAAAATTCGGCTGATAAAAACTGACGGCGTAGGCTTCGAAATATTGATTATCTTTTTGATAATAAACCTTACCGACTTCAAAAAATTTCTGGTCCGGTATTTTTAGTTTTTTTGACTGAATTGTTTGCAGGTAAAGTGAAGAGGCAAGAGACATTCTTAAAAGCGGATATTCACTGTTGACATTATTTTCGGTATAAATTGGTTCAGCATTTTCAGATAAATATTTTGGCTTATGAAGATTTTCGGTTCTAATAATCGGCCATGAGCGGATTTCATCATAACCTAAATTAATCAAGATGTTTTTAACCGATTCAATAAGATAAATAATTTTTGGTGCAATATCGGCTAAATTTTCGGATGAAATCGGCTCATTAATTGGGATTTTATTATAACCGTAAAAGCGGATAACTTCTTCAATTAAATCTTCTTCAAGTTTAAGATCTTTTCTTAATGTCGGGGGAATAATCCGATAATCTTTATTTATTTGTTTAACCTGGCAGTCAAGTTTTTTAAGGATATCTAATCCCAATTCCGTCGGTATGTTAGTACCGGCATATTTAGTTGGTTTTTGGGGATCAAATTTTATTGTCGGTTGATTTGGTTTATTTGGATAGTAGTCAAAAGGTTGGCTGATTATTTTTCCGCCGCAATTTTCCTGAATAAGCGAGACTAAGTGGTTAAATGGCTGCGGAATTAGTTCAGTGTCGAGTTCTTTTTCCAGCCTGATACTGGCGTCGGTAATAATATTCATTTTACGAGCATCAAGCCTGACTTTTTGCGGGTTATAAATAGCCATTTCAACCAGGGTTTGGTTGGTTTTTAAATCAATTGCTGTTCTTCTGCCGCCGATTACCGGTAAACTGGCTGTACCTTTTGGGTCGGAAATTAAAAAACAACCTTTGTCTATTTTTATTTCAGTTCCGTCCAAAGTAGTGATTTTATCTTTTTCATCGGCAATCTTCCACTCTAGTTGATGAGAAATTTTCCGGCTGTCAAAAGCGTGACAAGGAATACCGTAAATGAGCATAATGTAGTTAGTTAAATCTACAAGTGTGTTAATACTGTTTATTTCATGGATAGACAAAAACCTTTTTAGCCATTCAGGTGAAGGTTTATTAGTAATATTGCCAATTTCTATTGCCATCAAACGTAAAACCTGTTCTTCAGCAGATACACTTATTTTTGGTTGTTTATCCTTAATAGACTTTGGCAGTTTAAATTTAGGTATTTGTAGTTTAAGGTCATAAAAAACGCTTAACTCTTTAGCCAAACCGTAATAACCTAAACAATCCCCGCGGTCTTTAGGAATTTCTAAATTAATAAACTTTTCACCTTTATATTCGTCAATACCTTCACTTAAGTGGCCGATTAAAGTTAAATTATCAGCGGTTTTTTCAATTGGCTTATCCAAATCCGGTAAAAATTTTTTAAGTTGTGAATAAATTAGCTTCATTTTAATTTGGTTTATAGGCTAAATTGCCTCCTAATAATGTTCTAATATCGTCTATATTATATTTAGCCATAACCCAGCGATCTAAGCCTAAACCAAAAGCAAAGCCGCGCCATTTTTTGTGATTAATACCGGCTTTTTTTAAAACTAAAGGATGAATCAGACCGGCTCCCCCCATTTCTATCCAGCCGGAGCCTTTGCAGACTCGACAGCCTTTACCTCGGCAGTTAAAGCATTGTAAATCCATCCCCAGACCCGGTTCTACTTCCGGATAATATTTACAACGATAGCGGACAACAACTTTCTTACTGTAAATATTTTTAAACAAAACGTCTAAAGTTCCGATCAAATCCTTAAGAGAAATATTTTTATCAACCGCTACTCCTTGATAATGGTGAAATATAAAGTGGTTGCTGGGGTTAACCTTTTCGTTACGATAAACCCGGCCGGGGAAAGCCGCCTTAAAAGGTGGCTCTTCGTTTTCAAGTAATCTTGCTTCAATAGAAGAGGCTTGAGTTCTAAGGAGGTAATCAGGCTCTTTTATATAAATTGTATCCTGCATATCGCGGGAAGGATGGTTTTTAGGTACATTTAAACGCTGGAAGCAAAATTCATCAGTTTCAATTTCCGGGCCGTTATAAATTGAAAAACCAAAGTCTTTGAAGAGTTGGTTCAACTGTCGTGTAGTGCTGGTGATTGGATGAAGGTGTCCGTATTTGGGCAGTTGATATACTTTTTTTGTTCCATCCCCGATCTTTTTTTTAACTACCTGTTTATTCTTTTTATTAAATAATTTTTCCAACTTTTTTTTGATTCTGTTTACTTCTTGGCCAAATTCTTTTTTTTCTTTGTTTGGTAATTGGGGTATTTCTTTGACAAAATCATTAATAATTCCACTGCGTCCAAGAAGTTCAATTCGGAGTTTTTCTAGTTCTTCGATTGTTTCAGCCTTATTGATTTTTGGCTTGTATTTAGGTACTATTTTGTCTAAATCCATCATCCATTTTTTATTTTTTTTCTTTAACCTTTTTTACAATAGCTTTAAAAGTTTTTGGGTCGTTAACAGCTATTTCAGCCAGCATTTTTCTGTTTAAATCAATATTATTTTCTTTAATCAAATGGATAAATTGTGAATAAGTCAGATTTTCTTGACGGGCGGCAGCATTGATTCTTTGAATCCAGAGTTTTCTAAAGTCTCTTTTTCTTAATTTCCGGCCGATGTAAGCATATTGTCCGGCTCGCAGTAAAGCTTCGTGAGCAACCCGATAAAGCCGACTTTTGGTCATTCTAAATCCTTTAGTTTGTTTAAGGACTTTTTTATGGCGTTTTCGGCGGACATTACCTGTTTTTACTCGCATTATTGTTTTCCTAATAATTTTTTAACTTTACGGGCTATAGCTCCAGTTACTAAAACCGGCTTTTTTTTCTTTTTATCCCAACGATATACCTTGCCGTTTTTTATCCGAAACCTTTTTTTAACCGAATTTTTTAATTTTAACTTTTTTTTACTCATTTTTATTAGTTTAAACTGGGTCCATTCGCATAATCAATCTTTTCCCCTGCTTTTTTATTTTGCCGCTTTGTTGATAATAATCTTTTAATTCCTCTTTTACTTTATCTAAAAGTTCATATCCAAATTGTTTTTGGGTTATTTGGCGGCCTTTAAATCTTAACACTATTCTTAACGTGTTATTTTCCTGAGCGAATTCTTTTGCCCGATCTAATCTGTATTTTAAATCAGCATCGCCTATAAATGGGCTAACCTGTATTTCCTTTTGCTCTCCCCCAGTCGTTTTTTTCTTGCTTTTAGCTTTCTTTTTCTCTTCTTCGTATATAAACTTATTATAGTCAATTATTTTAACTACCGGAGGTTTTGCTTTTGCCGCCACCTCTACTAAGTCTAAACCTTTTTCGTTTGCTTTTTGTTTAGCTTCTTTAAGGTCAAGAATTCCTACCTGCTCTCCCTTATTATCAATCAAACGCACTTTTTGCGCCTGTATTTGATCATTAATACGAAATCGATGTCTATTTTTACTTCTACTCACTAAACTGGCTTTAAGTTTAACATACTGGGCTTAATTTGACAACAAAATTGGCGTTATCCGGCTGATCTAGAAGCCGAATGTTCTGAAGAAAGCAGATATTGTGCCCCGCCTTTTTTGCTGGTAAAGTTGGACCAAAAAGCGCCTCTTTTATTTTGTTTACGGCTCCAGGCCTGCATCCAAAGGCTGGCCTGATCAACATCCTGAGTCAATTGTCGAACAAGTTTAAGAATGTTTTCAAAAAAAGTAATATCTGATTGGCCGGGGTTAATAACCGGTGATTGTGAAGCCGCTTTAACTTCTTCTTTTAAGTTTTGGCTTTGTTTTTTAAATTGTTCAATTTCTTTTTGGAGCGCCTGCCGAAGAAGTTGAACTTCTTTTTTTGTTTCTTCTTTTTTACGGCTGTAGATTTCTTTTTCCAATCGTTTAACTCTTTGGAAATGTGATTGGGCTTTTTCTTTCTCTCTTCGGACTACTTCCTTTTCTTCTTTCTTTTCTTTTTTTTCCTTTGAAGATTCAGCGTCATAAATCTCACCTGACTGTTTTAGCATTTCTATAAACCCAGGCGGAATATTATCGTTTTTTTTGTTTTGGGAACTGGTTTTTGATTTAGAAAATAAATCCCCTACCTTGCTCATATATAGAATAAATTATACTACAGGCCAAGTAAATATTCAAGTGTTTTTTGGCGGCGTAATATTTTAGCTGCAATGTATGGGTTTGTTTTCGATTTCTCAATCTTTTCGGTATCCTCTTTGGTAACCTCGATATTTTCTTCATCAGCAATTTTCTCTAAAGCAAGATCAATTTTCCAATTATTAATAATCTCTTGTCGATATTGTTCTTTTAGTTTATCTATGGTTGTCCCCTTAGTTGACAGGTATTTTTCCAGTTCCAAACCAGCCTGGTTGATTTGATCAACCAAGTTGACTATTTTTCGGTTTAATTCCTGTTCAATTAAAACGTCTGGAAGATTTAATTCTGCATTTTTCAAAATAACGTCGATAATTTTTTGGATTTGTTTGTCTTTGTTTTCCTGCTCATTTTCTGTTTCGCCTTCTTTTCCAGGTGTCCAGATTTTGCTGGTGGCATTTGCCTCCTTTATTTTTTCTCTTACTTCTTTAAGTTTAATTTCAGGCAGTTGGGCAGATGTAAATTCGACTTCCCAATCCTCGCCTTCTGCGGTAGAAATTAAATTTACTTGAGGTGGAACAATTGGTTTTAAATCCTCTTTTTTTACTGCTTCTGGGTAGACTTTTCGGATAACTTTTTCTAAAAGTCGATTATTTAATTTTTCTTTGCCAATTTTTTTCTCGACAACTTCAGCTGGAGCTTTACCTTTTCGAAATCCTTTGATTTCAGCTGTTTTTGCTTCTTCTTCAACTACTTCCTGATAAGTCTTATTTACTTCTTCATTCGGAATAGTTACTTTCAAGGAAAAACTTTTGTCTTCTTTTTGATTAAGGTCTGTTTTAAACTCCATTAGCTTATTTTAGTAAAATAATGACCTCTTGACAAGTAACAATATTTTGTGGGACTATTGATATTAGAATGAAAGAAAATTTTTTTCTAGTTGGTTTGTTTTTTATTTTTGCCCCGGTACTGATTCTTGCCCAGACATTTTTGATAACTAAATTAGACATTGATAATTATCAAACAATTGTACCCTTATTGACCGATTCCGGTGAAAACCAATTGTTAACATACTCTACTGGTTCGATATTTTCTTCTCACGAAGTTGATGAAAGTAAACTAGATTCAAGTATTATTTCTGCCGATGCAAGACCATTTTTGATAAAAAAATATTTACAAAAATATAATTCCGTTTTAGTGCCTTATGCGGACTTAATTTTTTCTGTTTCCCAAAAAAATGGTTTAGATTATCGGTTGATAACTGCTATTGCTCAACAAGAGTCAAATCTTTGCAAAAAAGCTCCAGAAAATTGTTTTAATTGCTGGGGGGTCGGCATTCATTCCCGGGGAACAATGTGCTTTGACTCTTACACTGAAGGAATTAATTGGGTGGGAAAATATTTAAAAGAAGAATATCATGACATAGGCTTGAATTCGGTAGAAGAAATAATGGGAAAATATTGTCCTTTGTCTTCAGGATCCTGGGCAGAAGGCGTCAAACATATTATGGCTGATATAGAAAAAAATGATTAGCAGGGACTTTCATCCGGCCGAAGGCATATATAATGAGTTTAATTATCAGGATTTTTGGGGCAAAAGAAAATATGAGGATTCTTCAGGAAAATTGGCGCTGAATAAACTTTTTGATAAAATAAATTGTAAAAGTAAAAAAAAGTTGATCGATATTGGTGCTGGTTATGGAAGATTGGCCAAAGTGTATGGGAAAAAATTCAACCATTCTACCCTAGTTGATCCTTCAGACAAAAATTTAAAAGTTGCTCAAGAAAAATTGGGATCTGACAAATTCTCTTTTGTTAAGGCTGTTGGTTCCCAACTGCCATTAGATGACCAAACTTTTGACGTCGGTGTAATGGTTAGAGTTATTCATCATTTATTTAACCCTCAAAAAGTGATAAAAGAAATCTATCGTGTTTTAAAACCTCAATCCTGGTTTATTCTTGAGTTTGCCAATAAATGCCACTTGAAATCTAAAGTATTCAATTTTAAAGAATCTAAATCCTTGGCGCCAGTTGATATCAGTAAAACTACTTCTGGTCTGCCTTTTAAAAACTATCATCCATTATGGGTGGAAAATATGTTGAAGAAAAATAAGTTTCAACCGGTTGTTAAACTCTCTGTTTCTAATTTTAGAAATCCTGTAGTTAAAAACTTATTGCCTCATAGTTTATTATTATATCTAGAAAATAAGCTTCAAAAACCCTTAGGTAAGATTAACTTTGGCCCAAGTATGTTTTTGTTATCCAAAAGACAATAACTTGACTAATTATAAAATTATGTTATATTTAAATTACATCCTGGGGTGTCTCCGTAAGGAGCACACTCTGGGATTTTTTTTTGGTTTATGTTAAACTTAAATTAAGAAGGCTGTTTATAGCCGCAGTGGTGGATGTTTTTAGCCGCAGTG
>CAYSLZ010000013.1:12109-14500 GCA_964432015.1 uncultured Gammaproteobacteria bacterium
TTTTTAGCCGCAGTGCTGGAATTTGGCATACAGGCACGGCTTAGGACCGTGTGGTCTCTAAGACCTTGTGGGTTCAAGTCCCACCTGCGGCACCGAATTTATGTATAAAAAAAAGCTGATTATTCTGGTTCTGATTTTTTTCTCAATAATATTTTTTGCGCCAGCAATTCACAGCCAGCCGGTTGAATTAAAATCGAATTATGTTCTAAACAGAGATTTATATATGGAATCTTATCAAAGCTACCGTTCAGTCAAGCAGGCTTACTTAAATCAACAAACGCTGGAACGTAAAAGAATACTAACCCGCCACTTAAAAAACCTGCTCTACTCCCGAAATAAACTTTTATATACTTATTTAGATTTTTTTATTGATCAATTAGAAGATAATTTATCTAAAGAAAATATTGACAAATTAAAAAGCTGGCAGGTATGGTTAAATCAAGATGAGGAGGAAATACATCAAACTCAAGACTTGACAGAGTTATATCAAAAGAGCTTGGAGTTGGGTGAAATTTATCCTCAGATGGAAACTGAGATTTTCCTGCAGTTAGGCCAACATGCGGTTAATAATCAGCAGGAGGTAGCCGATCAAATAAAAACGATAGTTATTCAACTAGAACCTTTAACAGTGCGTAAGGATTGGGTTGACGAAGTAAATTTTAAAATTGAAAATGTTGAAAAGCTTCAAAAAGAAGGCCTGCTTAACTTAGAGGAAACCAGAGTAAGAAGACCGGGAGATATGAGAAGAGGCTGGAATTCATCTTTAGAATATTTTAATCAAGCCCAAGAAGAATTAAATACCGCCTTAAATTATTTAGATGAGGTTTTAAAAAGAGTTGAATGAAAGTACAAAATATTGATTTATCGTCTTTATCATCCGATCAAGAAAAAGGAAGTCAGGGCTTGGTAGAAAAGCTGCCGAACTGGGTAAAGTTTCTGTTGGCCGGGTTAATCTTTTTACTGATAGGACTTTTAGTTATCTCTATGACTTCCACCCAGATTGAAAAAATGAAACCCAAACAGCCGGGTTTCCCCTCTCCCACTCCTGAGGTTACATCAGTTCCAACAGTAGATGAAAAAACTAAAATAGAAGAAATAAGAGAAAAATGGAACAAAGCAAAACATGATTTAGACGAAAATAATTATAATAACGAGCTTCTACTTCCCCCTCAAGTTGAACTTAATCTTCAACTAGAAAAATGACGAAAAGGATAATTGACCAAATTAGACAAATCGAGGAGGAAATCAGAAAAACCCCTTATCATAAAGGGACGGAGCATCATATTGGCCGTTTAAAAGCCAGGATTTCACAGTTGAAAAAAGAATTAAGTGAAAAAGCGTCAGCTGATACCGGCGGAGGTGGAAATCAATATGCCGTACCCAAACAGGGTGATGCAACCGCCGTTTTAGTTGGTCCTCCTTCAGTCGGCAAGTCAACACTCTTAAACCAACTAACCGGAGCCAGATCAAAAATAGGCAACTATGATTTTACTACCCTAGACGTAATTCCCGGTATGTTTACCTATCTAGGAGCAAAAATCCAACTGCTGGATGTTCCCGGTCTAATTGTTGGAGCGGCTGTTGGTAAAGGCAACGGTAAGCAAATTTTATCAGTTGTCCGTAATTCGGATTTAATAATTTTAATTACTGACGTTAATCAAATAGATTGGCTGAAAAAAGCCCGGGATGAGTTATATCAAGCCGGAATAAGATTAGATGCAGAAAAGCCGAAGATAACAATAAAAAAGAAAAAGCGGGGTGGAATAAATGTTATTAATCCTTTTCAAAACATATCCTCGGAAACCGTTTCCGCAGTAGCCGAAAAATTTGGGCTGGAAAACGCCGAAATTATTATTGAAGAAGAAATAAATACAATTGACCGTTTAATTGACGGTTTTGCCAAAGACAGAGTTTTTCTACCGGCGATTAGTGTGATTAACAAAGTGGATATAAAAAAAGTTGAAGTTGATAATTGTCTGCTTATCAGCTCAGAAACAGGAATCAATTTAGACAAATTGAAAAAATTAATTTGGCAGAAACTAAATCTGATTCGTGTTTATTTAAAATCGGCCAAAGATAAAGAACCGGATAAAGAAAATCCGCTTATTCTAAAAAAAGGCAGTACGGTAAAACAAGCTTTGCAGGCGATATCAACAGATTTAGTTGAGGAAGTAGACCAAGTTTTAATTTGGGGTGAAAAAGTAAAATATCCCGGTCAAATAGTATCTCTTTCCCAAACACTTTTTGACGAAGCAGTTCTCTACTTCAAAAAATAGGGCTTGTCATGTACCGTACTTGTTCTGGTACGTGGGTGCCGCGGGTGGGGGTCGAACCCACACGGCCCGAGGGCCACGAGATTTTAAGTCTCGCTTGTCTGCCAATTCCAACACC
>CAYSLZ010000014.1:0-14484 GCA_964432015.1 uncultured Gammaproteobacteria bacterium
GCCGACATAAACTCGGCGGCATTGGTGGTCAAGACATTTTAGTTCCATGCCTACTCCTTGAAAGCAAAATTCAAAACAATCACTGGAAGCCTCAACAAACTCTTTTTTACCAACAAAACATTTTCCTGTTTCAATATGTTTACCACAGCCGCATTCCCTATCACGATTGCAATAATCGTCAGTTAAGTTTTTTTCATTTGAACTCATTCCTCTAAGCCCCATCCCCACTCCCAATAAAATAAGAACAAAAGCAGTAGTATATATTAAAACTAGTTTAGGTCTCATTAATCAATTCTAGCAAATTAGTCATTAAATTTAACTGTTCAAACCGACCTAATTGACCTTTTCTACACTCTTTTTCGGAAAATTTTCTTGTTTTGTCTGACTCTCCACCCCAAATCAAAACCGGACAGGGTTTTGCACAATGACGTTTGAGTAAGCTGCAAGTCGAATGGTCACTGGTTATAACAATAAAAGTGTCACTAGGATGATCAACGACCTGCATTTCGCGGTCAACCCGTTCAATAAAGTCCCGTTTCTGAAGAAAACTACCGTCCTCAGCTAAACTGTCAGTTGCTTTGATATGTAAAAAAACAAAATCCTTTGTTTTCAAAGCATTTAAAGAAGCTTGAAATTTACCGGCTAAATTTGTATCCGGTAAACCAGTTGCCCCTTCAACCTTAATCAGTTCCATTCCAATTAACTTGGCTACCTGTTGATAAAGAAACTTACCGGCAATACAAGCCGCTTCCAAACCATATTTTTCTTGAAAAGACTTCAACTCATCAATAGACGATGCTCCGCGGGTGATCACATAATTTGCCGGCGGGAGACCGTCAGCAGCCCGCTGTTTATTTTGGGAATGACTTTTTAATACCTGATGAGCTTTTTCTATAAATTTGTTCAAAATCTCGGCTGTTTTCTCTGCTTCTGGTGAATTGTCCAAAGGGCGAACTTGGCGAATCTTTTCATCCAAATTTGAATACCAAGGGTCAGAATCTGAAATTTGAGGACTTAAATTTGATCCCCGGATAACAATCCCCAACCGGTGTTCTTTAGCCGATTTGATTATAAATTCTACTCCGGGAAGATCAATTTCATTCAAACTGGAGATTAAATCTTTTGTATCAGTAATCCTTCCTGCCCTCCGGTCAACTGCTTTTCCATTTTTAACGTAAGCAAAATTAGCCCGTAAAGCCACATCACCCGGCTGAACCTCGATCCCCGCACCCCGGGCCGTAAATAGTCCCCGCCTGATGGCTAATTTTTCCGGGTCGTAGCCAAACAACGATAAGTGGCCTTCTTCTGAAGTCGGTAAAGCTCCCTGGAATTTTGTTTCAGCTAATCCCAACACACCCTGTTCGGCTAGTCCGTCCATAAACGGAGTTTGAGCCGACATTAACGGCGTATGACCATTAAATTCTGGTATTGGTTCATCCCCCAGCCCGTCAAGGACAATAAATAAAATCTTTTTCATTAATAAAGTTTAACATATTTGACATCTTTGCTATCATGTTAGGTATGCCCAAAAAAATACTCACCGCAATAAGTAGTGTTTTATTAATCACTGGTATCTTTTTATTTTTTTCAATCAAAACACAACCCGGAACGAAAATTCTTTCCCCCCTAGTCAAAGGCAACTACCCCACTCCCAGCCCCCGGCCGATGGAAAAATATTATTTTGATAATTTAGCTAAACGGAAATATGAAGAGAGTGAAATTAAATTTGAAAAAGAATATACGCCGCCGTCAATTCATTTTGAGCCTATTGAAGAAGTTAAAACATGGTTATTCAGCTACCAGTCAGACGGTAAACGTGTTTCGGGAATGGCCAATGTTCCTGACCAATGCACAGAAAAAAAGCCCTGCCCGGTGGTAATTATGCTCCGCGGGTATGTTGATAATGAAATCTATTTTACCGGTATTGGTACTCACAAAGCTGCCGGCATTTTGGCAAAAAAAGGGTTTATCACCCTGGCTCCGGATTTTTTAGGTTTTGGCGAATCAGACTATCCGGATAAAGATGTCCTTAAGGCAAGATTTACAAGACCAATAACAGTATTAAGCCTGCTTAATTCTGTTGACAAATTGCCAATTACTGATAACCAAAGGATTTTTCTTTGGGGACACTCCAACGGCGGTCAAATCGCCCTTTCTGTTTTGGAAATAACCGGTAAAAAAATTCCGACTACTCTCTGGGCGCCAGTTACCAAAGGTTTCCCGGAATCAATAACTTATTACATGGGCGAATACGAAGATTTAGATAAAGAGGGTAAAAAATTACACAACCAAATTAACCAATACTGTCAAGCCTTTTCCCCTCAAAAAGTATCTGTCGACCATTACTGGGATAAAATTAATGCTCCTATCCAGGTTCATCAGGGTGGAGCTGACCAATGGGTGCCGGCTGACTGGCCAAAGGATTTTGTCAATCAACTCCAGTTACGGGGTAAAAACGTCTCTTACTACTACTACCCAAAAGCCGACCACAACCTCAAACAAAACTGGGATGAAGTGGTTGAAAAAGATGTGGAGTTTTTTGAAAAATATCTCTCGTCATCTTGAGGGTCGAAGCCTCGACCCGAAGGATCCCCTAGTATGAACTAGAGATAATCACGGGATTCTTCGGAATACTCAGAATGACAATTTATTTTATGCTAAAATAGGCAGTAATTATGAACAAAGCTTGGGATCACAAGAAATTTGAAAAAGATATTTACCAAAATTGGGAAAACAACGGCTATTTCACACCAGAAATCGATAAAAATAAAGAACCGTTTACAATCCTTTTACCTTTACCAAATGCCAACGATCCACTTCATGCCGGCCATGTTTTATACGAAATTGAAGATATCTTATGCCGATGGCATCGGATGATGGGCGACCCAACCTTATTCCTCCCCGGAACCGATCACGCCGGCATTGAAACCCAATACGTTTTTGAAGAAAAACTTCAGAAAAAAGGCAAATCACGTTTTGACTACGATCGAAAAACCTTGTATAAAATGATCAACGAATACGTTGAAAAAAACCGCGGTATTGCCAAAAAACAGCTTCGTCAACTTGGATTTTCACTAGACTGGACCCGGGAAGGATACACTTTGAACCCAGAATTTTTAGATACTGTTAATGAAACCTTCCGTAAATTACACGAAGACGGCTTAGTTTACCGCGATCAACGAATTGTTAACTACTGTACCCACTGCGGCACAGCCTTTTCCAACTTAGAAGTTGATCACAAGGAACGGCAGGATCATCTTTATTTCTTAAATTACGGCCCAGTTGAAATTGCCACCACCAGACCAGAAACGATTTTTGCTGATGTTGCTGTTGCCGTCAATCCGGAAGACAAGCGTTATAAAAGCCTGGTTGGCAAACAAGCAACCATTCCGCTAATAGATAAGGAAATACCCATTATTGCTGATGAACTTGTTGATCAAGAATTCGGCACCGGAGCCTTAAAAATTACTCCGGCTCATGATGCTACCGATTTTGAAATAGGTCAAAAACACAACCTACCTTCACCATCCAGCGTTGACAGGCATGGCAAGATGATTAATGTCCCGAAAAAATATCTAGGCCTAAGTGTAAACAAGGCCAGAAAAAAAGTTGTTGCTGATTTACAAAAATCAGCTAAATTAATCAAAAAAGAACCGTTGACACATTCTGTTGGAACTTGTTACCGCTGCGGGACGACAATCGAGCCGCAGTTAATGCCCCAGTGGTTTATTGAAATCGAACCGTTAGCAAAACCGGCAATCAAAGCCGTTAAAGACAAAAAAGTTGAAATTATTCCAAAAAGGTTTGAAAAAATTTATTTCAACTGGATGGAAAACATCCATGACTGGAATATTTCCCGTCAAATTGTTTGGGGACCGCAAATTCCAGCCTGGTATTGCTTAGATTGTAATCAGGAAATTGTTGTCAATTTTATTGACAAAGATGGTAATCAAGTCCAGGATAAATATTCAAAATTAAAGGAAAAATATACGTTTGATGAAATCCGAAAAGGTATACAAACAATAACGGCTCCGGTTAAAACAAAATATTTTATTGATTACCAAGACAACTGCCCAAAATGCGGCGGTAACCATATCCTTCAGGAAACCGATACTTTTGACACTTGGTTCTCTTCCGGTCAATGGCCGTTGACAACTCTCGGATTTCCTGATTCCAAAGATTTTGATTACTTCTACCCAACTTCCGTTTTGGATACAATGTGGGACATATTATTTTTCTGGGTTGCCCGGATGATCATGCTCGGCCTCTATCGAACCGGCGAAATCCCTTTCCGAATTGCCCATATGCACTCCCGAGTAGTCGGCAGTGACGGTAAAAAAATGAGTAAAAGCCGGGGAAATGTTATTGAACCAATTGAAATGGTCGAAAAATACGGCGCTGATGCTCTGCGGATGGCCTTGGTTTACGGCGTTGCTCCCGCCTCAGACATTGCTTTATCAGAAGACAAAATCCGGGCAATGCGTAATTTTTCTAATAAAATCTGGAACGCGGCCCGGTTCATCAAGATGAACCTCGAAGACTCCAATGTTCAAAAGTTCAAATCTTCAAAAAATAAAGTTGATGAGAAAATACTAAAGAAGCTTGATCAAACAGTCGAGGCAGTTAATAAACAAATGAAAAAGTTCCGGTTTGGGCAAGCTCTAGAAGATATTTACCAATTTTTCTGGCATGAATTTTGCGATGTTTATTTAGAAGAATGCAAGGATCGACGCCAAGAAGCCTTGCCAACTTTAATTCATGTATTAATTACCAGTTTAAAACTACTTCATCCTTACGCACCCTTTGTAACTGAAGCTATTTATCAGGAATTTAAACAAGACCTACCCGACCATCCCCTACTTGAACCAGAAATGCTGATCATCGCCCCCTGGCCAAAATAAACTTTTGTCTTTTTTCTTCCCAATACTCACCGCGGCGGCAAAGAAGTTTATCGGCTTTTGCTGGATCTGTCATTAATTCCTCAACAACAATTTCTAAAAAGATAGTGTTTTGTGAACCTTTAACCAAAATTAGTTCTCCCCCCTCCAAATTTTCTTTTAAATATTCTGCCGCCTCCCCCGCCGTCTCAAAACTCTTCAAGTATAGTTCTGGATCCGGAACTATAGTTGAAATTTTAGGTTGGAAGTATTTTTTCATTTCCTGGCCGACGGTAATAATTTGGTCAGCTACTTCAGAGGCTTTTACGGCTAATTTTTCATGTTCCGCTTGGGACTGACTACCCAGTTCACGCATGTCTCCCAAAACGGCAACTTTTCTTCTCTTCGTCTTTTCACCCAGTTTGTCAAGCAAATCGAGCATTGTTTCCATCGCTGCTGGTGATGCGTTATAAGATGAATCAATAATATATGTATCACTTATACCCTTGATTAGACTCGACCGCCCCGGTGGCAGAGAAAAATTTTCCTCTATGCCTTCTTTTGCTTCATCCATATCACCACCTAAAGCCTGAACGACCCCAATAGCCAAACCAAGATTAATGCCATAGGCCAAAGGCAGGGTATAAGAATCTAGAGACAAGCTTAGATTAGATCCATTAACTTTGTATCTAAACTCGGTCCCGTTTAAATCAACTTGATAATCGGTTAATTTAATCTTGCTGTCGTCATTTTCCCCTACGCCAATTACACTTGCCAAAGTTAATTTCTTTCTCTCCTTTATCAACGGGTCATCAAAATTTAAAACTGCATAGCCGCTTTCCGGCAAAGCAGAAATCAATTTCGCTTTTTCATCAGCAATAGAATCTAGTATCACCTCCAAGGTAACCCGTCCGCGATACGACGAGGTCGGGAAATCTTCAGACACCTCGGAGGTGATATTTTCCAAAGCCTCTTCAAACTGCATCGCGTGGACAGGAGTAACACTAGTAAAAATACCAATATCAGGACGAAGAATACGCAGTAAATAAGCCATGTTCTTCGGCGGCTCCGGTTGATCAACACCCATTTCCACCACATAAATATCGTAATTTGCCCAGTTGGTAAACAATTTAACGATGCTCAAACCAGCCGCCCGAAACCAATCCTGAATACTGAAATCCTTCATTTGCAGGCCCAATATATTTAAAGGTATACCGGATTCAGAATTGGCTTTTTTGGAATATTTGACTTTAAATTGATTTTTCAAACCGGCAACTACAGCGAGCATTGTAGACGTTTTACCAGCTGACCCGGTAATTCCAATTATTTTTACTTTTTCTTTACCAATAAGTTTTCGAACTAAATTAATCTTTGCCAACTGCAGTTTGGCCAAAATACGAATATAGTGTAAAAAAATGACACCAACCTGTTTTCTTATCATTTTGTATCCTAGTGTCATCCTGAGGTCGACGCTTCGACCGAAGGATCCCCAGGGAATTTAGACCTTCAGGAGATTCTTCGGTCGGTTACTCCCTCAGAATGACGAAATAAACATACCGACAAAAACCATTATAGCAACAACTTCACGCAATAGCAGACTTTCCGTGTGAGCCTTTGGCTCAAGTCTGCGCAACGCAAGCTTGGGCCAAAGGCCCATCAGCCTCTAGCTAAAAAGATTGCTACTACAAAATACCGTATAATTTAATATGCGGTTTTTTAATTTCAAAGGTTTTTTTGAATTCACTAAACAATTAATTTTCAAACCAAAACGTCCAAAACGGTCAATAAAACGAATCAGCTGGATGATAAATTTTTACCTTGTTTACCCTATTTGGGAGCTTATCGTCTGGTCCGGCTTACTCTTTGACCGCATTTTTTATCCAAATTTTAAAAAGGTGAAAATAAAAGAACCGATTTTTATCCTCGGTAATCCGAGAAGCGGAACAACTTTCCTTCACCGCCTGCTGGCCAAAGATAAAAAAAACTTTGTCTCCATGAAAACATGGGAAATATTTGCTGCTCCATCAATTATGGGCCGAAAAATTGTCCGCAAATTAAGTAAAATAGACCGCCAAATCGGTAAACCGGGCCGGAAACAGCTGGAAGAAATTGAGTATCAGCTCCAAAAAGACAACCAGATGCACAAAACCAGTTTTTGGCAGTCAGAAGAAGATGATTATCTATTTCTTCATATTTGGTCAAGCTTAAAAGCCTGGACGCTCAGCGGTATGCTTAAAGAAGCTAAAACTTACATTTATTTTGACAAATTAGTTTCCCCAGAGGAAAAAAATAAAATCTTGAAATTTTACCAAAGATGTCTTAAACGTCATCTATTTTTTCATCAAACAAAAAATAAGCACTATTTAGCCAAAAACCCCAATTTTACTCCAATGATCGACAGTTTAAAAAACTATTTTCCAGATGCCAAAATAATTTATCTCGTCCGTAATCCCCTCCAGGTAATACCCTCTTATATAAGTATGCTTGAAGACCAAGCTGAAATTTTAGATGACCCAATATCAACCGAGGCTATTAGTAAATATGTCGTTGACATGGCTAAATACTGGTATACTTATCCTCTTCAAATGCTTGACCAAATGCCAAAATCCGACTATGAAATTATCAAACTTGAAGATTTGTCACAAGATGTTAAGGGCACAGTTGAAAATTTGTACAAAAAATTCAATCTGCCACTATCGGCAAAATTTACTAAAAAACTTAAAAAAGCTACCAAAAAATCCCGTCAACACAAGAGTAAACACAAATATTCACTAAAGGAATCCGGTTTAACCAAAAAAGAAATAATTTCTCAATTTAAAAAAGTTTTTAATCGTTTTCAGTTTCAAAAAGAAAACTAATCGCAAAT
The DNA here is from genome assembly GCA_964432015.1 of uncultured Gammaproteobacteria bacterium. Taxonomy (GTDB): domain Bacteria; phylum Patescibacteriota; class Microgenomatia; order UBA12405; family JAHJSD01; genus CAYSLZ01. The sequence continues at coordinate 7,744 of CAYSLZ010000014.1, forward strand.
AATTCCCCGCTGATTAGGAGTGCCGATATGAACCTCGTATTCTTTTTCATCCACACTAACTATAACCTTGTAACCGGGAACAACTGATTGAGTATAAAAATTACCCGGCTCAGGACAACCCAAAGCAGAATTTGGCCACTCTACTCGCTCATAAGATAACAACTGAAGCTCTTCACTTTTTACATTTTCTTCCCTTTGTAATGTTTGAAGGGAAATTTTTTTTATATCCTCTTCAGAAAGAAATTGGTTTCTATTACCACCCAAATCGGATTTTTGACTAGGTACCAAAGTAGGCTCGGTTTTTGAATTATTGGATTGATTTAATTTTTCTGATTTAGCTAAATAAATAACACTGCCACCAACCGAAACTGCTAAAACAATTCCCAAAACAGCAACTAGAAAAGGATTAGTAATCTTCATCATAAATCTCAGATAAACTATATAAAAAGATAACTACATCTCGGCTGTTTACAACTCCATTCAAATCAACGTCGCCCTTTGTGTCATCACTAGACAATCCACTTTTTATAATACTAAAATCTTCACTGTTTATAACTCCGTCCTGATTAACATTTCCCATATCTATTCTGTCATATTCAGCATCAATACTATTAGTACCCTCAACCAAACTTATCTCCCCTCCGTCTAACCGGCAGTGGTCCCTTTGTGGATTCCGGCAAATTTTTCTTTGTAGTGCACCAGCAGGTTTAATTAAGAAAAAATAGTCGTCACCAGGTTCAACTCCTGCCAATGGTGTATCAAGCGTTAAAAAACCGTCCTTAGTAATCTTGGCTGTTAAATCAGTATATGTTTTCAAGATTTTTCTACCACGGCCAATTTTTAAACTTACTGGTAATTCAGAAACCTGGGAATTGGAAACACCTTTTAACTTTGTAGTTATTTTTACCTGCACATCAGCATTACTTAAATTTTCTGTAATATGAACAGCAACGTCTTTATCACCTTTAACTTGAAAAGCAACATCCGGCTCACTTTCATCTAAACTTTCATTAAATCCAACTAATTCCACATCACCAACAGACAGTTTGGCCTCACCAACGGTAAGCGGTTCAAAAACAACTTGTGTAAATAAATTGCTACCTTGTGGCAAATCCGCCGTTTTTTCTTTAGCTATTCTGGCAATACCAATCAAGCCATTTTCTTCATCACGCTCTATTTTAACTGTCTCACTAATTGGGATTTTTAAACCTCCTGCAACTCTTTCACCTAGAAAATTTAATTTATCAGGATCATAATTAAAATTTAATTTTACAGCTGAAATTTTTTCTTGACCAGTATCAAGAAAAACGTTAACCAAAAACTCCTCATCAAGCAAAATCTCATCTTTTTCGGGCTGCATTAACAAAGAGGCCTCTGAAAAATAAGCCCCTTTCCTAACTTCGAGAGGCTGGCCGATATAATAAGAACTTAGAGCTAAAATTACCAAAGTAAAAATCAAAAGTGTAATTAACTTAAAAGCTTTATCTCGCACCATTTCTTCTCCAAAGCTCAAAATCTGATAAATTAACTTGTCCATTACAATCAAAATCAGCTAATTCAGTAATTTTTGATTTATCATAAACATTTCTTTCAAATTGTTTTAACCAAACTTGATAATCCTGATTATCAAGTTTCCCATTACAATCAGCATCTCCTTGAACAAAAGTTGGCCGGTCGCAAAATTGGCGGCACCTTTCTTGACTTGAACCAAGAGTTGGTGTTGAAGTTGGAATTGGTGTAGCTGACGGTTGACTTGAAGATTTCGGAGTCGGTGAAGCCCCAGAAGCTGGTGTTGGTTGGGAAGTTGATGTAGGCGTTAAACCGGGTGTATCATTACCCCCCAATGCTTTTTGAATAGCTTGATCAAAATTTACTTTTCCATATTTCCAATATTCCCCCGTACGAGGAATTTTTTCGGCCGTTGAAAAAATAAGGTCTCTAATTTCATAATTAGACAAATCCGGATTAACCGACCAAATTAAACCAGCCATACCACTAACTGAAGGTGCCGCCTGGGAAGTTCCATTATATGACATATAATCATTTTTACTATAATCATTAGCCGGTATGGGAGGAATTAAAGACAAAATTCCGCGCTGGATAAAACAAGCCTGATAATCTTCCACTTTTTTAGCCAGCTGACTACAGCGATTAGAGTCAACTTTTCCATAATCACAATCATTAACCCATTCTTCTACTTCAGATTCGGTTAATAATTCTTCGCATTGGCCTTGATCACCGCCGGGAGCAGTTACATCTATCCAATCGCCGTATTGAGAAAATCCGCTTTTTTCTTCCTCGGGCCCCAATGAACCAACAGAAATCACGTTTTCCAAAGCGGCTGGATAAGCCTTGCTATTAACTGAATAACAAGCCGTTTCATCCACTTTATCCCCAGTATTACCAGCGGCAGCAATAGAAATTAATCCTGCACTCCACATCTGATTATATTTATCTTGTAAAAAATTAATGACTTCTTCCTTTTCTGCTTCTGTTATATCAGGGTCATCATAACAAGTACCTAAACTAATATTGACAATTACCCGCGGCTGATCAGCATAGTTATTCAAAATATAATCTAAGGCGTTTACTATTCCCGTTGATTTTCCCAAGGAGTCAAAAACCCTAATTGAAACTAAATTAAATTTATTTTTAATATTAGGTGAAATTATTCCTCTCTGATTATTAACAGCCGCCCCGGCAATTCCCGCCACATGGGTACCATGCTCACCAAAATATTGATCATCGCCGGATTTACATTCTGTTGAATCACACTCGATTTTTTTAGTTACCATACCGCCAAAATCTTCATGTTCACCCCAAATACCGCTATCAACTATTAAAATTGTCCCTTCCGAGGAATCAACTTCCCGGCTGTTAATATAATCAACCGCTCCTTCCAACTCCACCATTTCCATACCCCACTGTAAATCAAGGTAAGGGTCATTAAAATAGTCACTTAAGCCAAATAATTCCCTGTTTAAAAGCTTGGTATTAAAAACATTATCTACTTCTAATAATGGCTTTAAGTTTTTAATTAAATTTTCTCCTTCTTCTTTATCAACCGACCAAATTTCCTGGTTTCGATTTTCGCCAATACCGGTTCTTATTGCATCATTTTTGATTTGAAGTTCTCCCTTTAATTTTTGCGGATTAAAATCAATCAAAAGCTCCATTTTATCGGAACTAAAAGTTGGAGATTTTTCTTCCTGGGCTTTATTTCTTTTAAGTTCTAAAATGGTTCGGGAATCAATAATTTCAGCAGATACTAAATTTGACTCAAAAATAAAGAAGGCTGTTATTAAAATTGAAAGAAAAACTATTGCTTTTTTGATCACTCTAATTCTAAACTAACAGAAGTTTAAATAATTATCAAAAATTAAACTAAAAACTTTAGGCGGCCAAAGATTTTGTTTTTATTTTATCTTTTATCAATAAAACGAGTTCATCAATTGGCATTTCTGTTTGCTGACCGGTATCTCGGTTGCGGACATTGACAGTCCCGGCTTCTTCTTCTCTACCGCCAAGAACAAGAATATAGGGGACTTTTTGCAATTCCCACTCTCTTATCCTCTTCGACAAGGTTTTGCTGGAGTTGTCAATTTCAACTCGTATTCCGCTAACCCTCAGCTTTTTAACTATTTTTAACGCGTAATCGCTTTCTTTTTCCGTAATTGGCAAAACAACTGTTTGGACTGGAGCCAACCAGACTGGAAAATTTCCAGCATAGTGTTCAATAGCGACGCCCAAAAATCGCTCAACTGAACCATACAAAACCCGATGGATCATCACTGGCCGCTCTCGTTTTCCCTCCTCAGTAATATACTCCAGATCAAAATTTTCCGGCTGAGCAAAGTCAAGCTGGATTGTTGAACACTGCCAAGTCCGTCCGATAGCGTCTTTAAGATGAAAATCAAATTTTGGGCCGTAAAAAGCCCCATCTCCCTCATTAATTTGATGAGGAACATCAGTTTCATCAAGCACCTCCCGCATAATCTTTTCTGCTCTTTCCCATACTTCATCCGACCCAATCGAATTTTCCGGACGAGTTGACAATTCTAAATGTTCAAGGTCTAATCCAAAAGCCTCATAAACTTCAAAACACAAATCAATAATTTTTTTCAATTCTTGCTTGACCTGATCCGGCGTACAATAAATGTGGGCGTCATCTTGAGTAAATTCCCGCGGCCGTAAAATGCCCAGAGTTTCACCAGAAGATTCATAACGGTGAACTACGCCCAATTCTCCCATTCGCAGCGGCAAATCTTTATATGACCGCTGTTGAGATTTATAAATCAGTATTCCCCCATTGCAATTCATCGGCTTAACAGACATTGAAGGCCGTTCATCCTCCGGAGTTATAACCTGATAAATTTTATCCTTATAATTTTCTAAATGTCCGCTTTGTTTCCAAATTTGATTAGTCAAAATTTCCGGCGTCCGGACTTCACGATAACCTTCCCGGCGGTGTATTTTCCGCCAATAGTCAACCATTTCTTTAAAAATTGTGTAACCTTTGTCATGCCAAAAAATATCTCCGGGAGCGTCAGGATGAAAAGAAAACAAATCTAACTGCTGACCAATTTTTCGGTGGTCGCGCTTTTTAGCTTCCTCTAATCGCTCCAAAAAATCATCCAGTTCTTTCTGGGTGGCGAATGCCGTACCGTAAATTCTAGTCAGCATTTTATTTTTCTCATCGCCGTGCCAGTAAGCACCGGCAATGGAAAGAAGTTTAAACGCACCGATTTCACCGGTTGATTGAACATGCGGCCCGGCGCATAAATCCACAAAACTATTTGATCGATCTTTCGGTTGACCAGTGTAATAAACCGTTGCTTTGTTTCCCTTTTCTTCAATTCCATCCAGCCACTCCTGTTTATATGGATTATCCTTGAAGATTTTTCGGGCTTCATCAACCGAAACTTCCTTTTTGACCAAAGCCAAATCAGCGTCAATAATTTTCTGCATCTCTTTTTCAATCTTTGGAAAATCCTCTTCAGAAACAGAAAAGTCGGCAGGAGAATCAAAATCAAAATAAAAGCCATCGTCTGTTGCCGGCCCCATGGCCATAACAATCTTGCCCGGCCAAAGATTATCCATCGCCTGCATCAAAACATGCTCCGCCGTATGCCGCAGTGCATGCAAATCACTTTGTTTACTTTCATCTTTACTCATTATCAATAATTATAACACCTAAATCAGATAAGCTTAACGTGTCGGCGGTTTTTTATTTTTCCGTTCGGCTTTATAAAGTTCTAGTCGTGCTTGTTCAATAGCCTCAACAGCATAATCTGGAACATCATCCGGATAATGTTTACCCAGCCAATCTCCGTTAACCTGCCTTTCTATTTGTTCTTCACTACTTAAGGCACCTTCAATTTCAGCCATTAATTTTCACCTCCTTTTTACAATGCTAAATATTTTATCACAACAAATTAATATTAGCCCTAAACCCAACATGAACAAGGCAAACACTGGTTAATAATAAAAATATAATTGCTATTAGCCAGAGGCTAACCTCCTCCGGGGCATTGCTACACCTGCCTCGTTGTTGACTCGTCAAGGCCGGTTGTTCAAATTGTTAATTAAGAGGGAGATGAATTATGTTTTCGGATATAGTCTCGAGCAAGCTACTATGCCTTCAAGGTTTAAAAGCTCTTTTTGTGAAGCGAGAGTCTAGCGAGCTTGTGGAAGGCGAGCGGTATCCATGAAAACATAACCATCGACTGACAGAACAAGACAGACTAAAGCCTGCTAATCCGCAATTCTTCGAGAATGTTTTCGAGCAGTGGTGAGGACTTTTTTAACGGCTTTGTCAAAAGTCATTTGAAGAGAAAATCCGGCGGCACCGGGATGTCCACCGCCTCCCAACTCTTCAGCAATTTTTGAAACATCAAAATCTCGACGTGAACGAATCGACCCGCTTAACTCCCCCTCCTCCTCTTCAATCATAACAATACCAAACTCGGTACCTTCAACTCCAGCCATAAACAAACTCGCCGCTCCTGATTTGTATTCTCTTGGATAATTGTCGTCAAAATATTCTTTTGCCTGACTATACGGTACAAAAGCATAAGCAAATTTATTCTTTTCATCAACTTCCAGATTTTCTAAAACTACCCCCCAAAACCTTAATTTCTCCGGTTTATTGCGCCGGAGATAATTGAAAACAATAACATCCAAATCCGCACCCCTTTCCATTAATTCTGCCGCCGTTTTCAAAGTCGAAGACGAAGTATTTGTGTATCGAAATACGCCGGTATCAGTAACCACACCAACAAGTAAATATTGGGCTAAAACTTTATCAAGTTTAACCTGCCAAAGTTTAAACAAATCAAAAAGGATTTCTGCTGTCGATGCCGAATCATCAACAATCAAATTTATTCCCCCATATTTGGAATTTGTTCCATGATGGTCGATATTAATTACTTTTTCTTTTGACGGCAGTTTTGTATTGTCATCAATTTTTTCATGGACCATCTGCCAATCAGCGGAATCAAGAAAAATAAATAAATCAAGCTTTTCTAAGTTTAAATCTAAAAACTGAAAGTGGTCAATTTCATCAGTCGGCAGATAATCATAAGACGGCGGAATTGGACTGGAGCTGATCAGCCGAACTTCTTTCGCTTGACTTTCCAAGTATTTCTTCATCGCTAGACAACAACCAATGCTGTCGCCGTCCGGCCCGCGGTGGAGTGAAAGTAGAATGCTGTCTGCCTCATCTATTTTCTGTTTTATTTG
>CAYSLZ010000015.1:0-10988 GCA_964432015.1 uncultured Gammaproteobacteria bacterium
AAGTAATTAGTAACAAGTAATAAGTAACAGGTAATTTAAAACTCATAACTCATAATTCATAACTCATAACTTTTCTATTGCGGCTGCCGCTTTTTCATAGTTTGGCTTTAAGTCCAACGCTTTTTGGTAGTATTCTTTGGCTTTATTATTTTCATCCAGAGTTTGGTATATTTGGGCAATATTAAATGGTATTTTTGGGTCGGTAGGGGCTAATTCTTGGGCTTGCTTGAGCATTTCAACCGCATTATTGAGGAGTTCTAAATCATAAACAGCTAGGTAATAATGAGCCATGGTGTGATTTTTATAAAAATTAAGGTGGTATGGCGAAATATCTAAGGCCTTAAGACAGTTGTTTACAGCTGTTTGAACCAACTTTTGGGATTTTTCTTCTTGGTTATTTTGGCTATAATAGGCGGCTAGCTTAGCGTAGAGAACACCGCGGTCAGAATAAAAGTTAGGTTCAAGGGGGTTTAATTTTATCGCGGTTGAATAGTAATCTTCGGCGGTGTTAAGCAAATCTATTTCAGCATATTTTTCACCTTTGGCATAAAAAAAGTCAGCCAGCCAATAACGGCCAGCAGCCGTTAGTAAAACAATAGCGATAAGAGTATTTGTAAATAAAAGCAACAATTGTTTTGATTTTAGTTTATACGAGAAGTTGGAATCTGGAATCTGGAATTTAGGGTTTTTATTTAAAATCCAATACAACCCGGGCAAGAAGTAGAAAAAGAAGGAGGTGGTAACAGTGGAAAAGCCAAAAAAATTAGTGATTATTAGTGAACATAGGATATAGAATATAGAACCTAGGGAGTTCCTGATTGCAAATATGAAGGCTGTGAAAATTAATATTAGATAGGTTGCTAAACCTAGGGTGCCGGTGGTGGCGGCATAATTTAGGTATTCATTGTGGGCTTTGTTATAAAGAAAATTCCATTCTGAGGTTAGATTGTGTTTTTTGGGCCGAACCCAGTAATAAGAGTAGCCAAAGGTTTCTACACCAGTACCGATAACTGGTTTTTGGTGCCACAACTTAATTGCTCCCTGCCAGACTATTTTACGAATATCAGAAGATGGAGTAATATCAGTAGCTGGTAGCTGGTAGCTAGTAGCTGGTGGGGAAGAGGGAATATCCGAAAGAAAAGAAATATTTAGCTTGTCTTTAAAAGAAAAAGGAATGCCGATGAGTATTGACAAAGAAATTGTAAGCAATGTAATAAACGCGGTTTTTTTTAGCTTTTTATTTTGTAGGGACAGGTTGTGACCTGTCCAAACATTGTGAATTAACCAAATTCCAAATGGAATTATAAAACCAAGAAAACCTGAACGGGACTTAGTAAAAAGAAGCGTAATATAGAAGATGGAAAATAGAAGATAGAATACAGCGTCATTCTGAGCCGCGTTTAGCGAGTGAAGAATCCCCTTGGATTTTTTATTCTGAGGGGATCCTTCGTTGCACTCAGGATGACGAATGGTTAAAAATATCAAAATATTTAGATAAGCGGCGAGCCAGTTGGGTTGGCCCAGAGTTGAAAAAACCCGTCTTTGGACATCTTGCACCCAATAATCCTTATCAATGCCGAAATGCTGGGCGATTCCGTAAACAGCAACTATAAGACCACCGGCTAGGCCAAAGGTAATTATTTTTTTTGTCTTTTCTTTGTTTAGATTACTAACTGCCGCCCAATAGAGTGTTAGGTAGCAAAGTGTGGATATTAATCCGCCGTTGAATCTTGAGTAATAACCAAAAATGCTTGTGTGTGGATCAATTGAGAATATAGTTGAAATAATTTGGCTGAACAAGAATAAAATGAGAGGAATATCCCAAAAGGTTTGTTTGAAAATAAACTTTTTTGAAATTATTGATTTAGTTATCCAAGACCAAAGAATAATAATAGTCAGCAAATAAACGAGGACCATTTTGTTGAATTGAAAAAGTTCAAAATTCCAAGGTGTAAAAAAAAGCGGGACAAAAAAGACTAAAACCGAGTAAGACCAGAATATAACTTTATTAAGTATTTTCATCTGAATATATACTATAATAACATTAGGTTATGTAAATCGGTTGTGGTTGCGACGCGCATATTGTTATTTGTTTTTGGTTGCGTTACCGTTACCGAGAGGTTTTTTGCCTTGAACTTAACCGAATAATTATGTTTAGAAACTTGCGGTTGAGATTAGCAATTGATTTGGGGACAACAAATACTTTAGTTGGAGTTGGTGGAAAGGGAATTATTGTTGAGGAAGCAACTTTAATTGCCAGACGCCTGAAGAAGCTTGGTAAACCAGGTGAAATTGTTGCTTATGGTACTAAAGCAAAACAAATGCTTGGTAAGGAACCCCAACAAATTGAAGTTGTTCAATTACTTAATCAGGGGGCAATAGCCGATTTTGATGCGACAGTAGATTTTTTGAAACACATTTTAAATTTGGTTAATGAACTTCCTACCCAGTTTCCACGTTTTCTAAAACCGGAAGCAATTATTGGTGTTCCTACCGGAATTACTGAGGTAGAAAAAAGAGCGGTTAGTTCCGCTGCACTTCAAGCAGGTATGGGCCAGGTTTATTTAATTGAAGAGCCGATGGCGGTAGCAATCGGTTCGGGTTTGATTGTTGATAAACCGGCCGGAAACTTAATAATTGATTTAGGCGGAGGAACAACGGAGTTGGCAGTAGTTTCTTTAGGTGGTATAGTTTTAAACCGCTGCTTAACAGTTGCTGGTAATCAGATGGACGAAGCACTGGTAAATTTTTTAAGAGTTAAATATGGAGTCTTAATCGGATTGCCGACGGCGGAAAAAATAAAAATAAATTTGGGAAGTGTTCTTAGTGAAAAAGGAAATAAATCTGAACCGGATAAAATGGAAATTAAAGGCCGAAATTTAGAAAATGGTTTACCTAAAATAATCGTTGTTGAGAAGGAAGAAGTCCGGGAGGCTTTGTCACCAATTATTCAGGAGATTACATTAGCTTTAAATGAGCTTTTAGAAGAAACGCCCCCGGAGTTGACAGCAGATATTGCCCGCAGAGGGATTGTTTTAAGCGGGGGGGGATCAGGATTGGAGGGGATAGAGTATTTGATTGAACAGGAAACAAAAATGCCTGTCTGGAAGACAAAAAATCCTTTGACCGGGGTTGTTGACGGCGGCTTGAAATTGCTTGGAGAGCCGGAATTATTGAATAGAATAAAAATTCACTGGACGAAATGAAAAAGGTTTTAGTTATTATTATGATAAGCTTCCTGGTTTTAGGTTTAAATTATTTAGGTTTTTTGAATTGGGCTAAAGGGGGGATGAGTCGAATTATGGGGTGGAGGAGCAATCTTTATTCTTCAATTATTAATGAACAGGAAGAAATAAATGAAGACCAATTAGCGGAATGTAAGGCAAATCTTATTTCTTTGGAAGAGGAAATTAAACAATCAAGGCGGTTGTTGGGGGCAAGTACTAAACCGGAAACAAAGTTTGAATTGGCTAAAATATCTAGTGTTGGTAGCGATGAGTTAGTTTTGATTTTAGAGTCTTCTAACCTTATTGAGAATTCTGCTTCGGTAGTTTCCGGACCATTTTTGGTAGGTAAAATAGTGGAAGTTTATGGTCGTAATGGTAAGACAAAATTGTTAACTTCTCCAGAAACAAAAATACCAGTTAAAATTTGGTCTGATCAGAATGTTACCCAAAACACAGAAATTATTGGTGAAGGGATTTTAACTAGTGACGGCCGGAATTTATATGTTGATGAAATATTGGAAAGCCAGTCGGTGGAGCAGGGAAACTGGGTGGGAGAAGTAATTGAAAGCGGCGATATTTTTTGGATTGGCAAAGTGGAAGAGGTTTTTCCATCTGAAGACAAGATTTTCCAACAAGCAAAGATAAATTGGGCAGTTGATTTGTCTAAGATTATTACCGTTGGTGTGATAAAAAATGATTAAGCTGATTCGTTGGCTATTAATTTTAGTTTTTGGATTATTTCTTACTCGGGCAGTAGACCTGATGCTTGTCCGGGGTGCTTATTATCGCAGTTTGGCAGATAATAACCGGGTTCGTAAAATAATTATTCCTGCCTCTCGGGGTAGAATCCTGACTGTTGACAACGAAAAGTTAGCCCAAAATAATGTTTCCTATTTTGACTTTAATGGCGAAAAGATTTCAAGAGAAAAAGCTTTGGAATTGGAAGCGCAGGAAGTTGAGGTGGTTAAGGAGTGGATTAGGGAATATCCGTTTGATAAGATGACCGCTCACTTAACTGGTTATTTAGGTGAAGCCGATGAAAAAGAAGTCAATACTAATGAAAATCTAAAGCTTGGTTCTTTGGTTGGCCGGGGCGGATTAGAAGAGTATTATGACGATTTGTTAAGAGGGGAGGATGGTGAAAAAGTTATTGAGGTCGGGGTGGATGAGGGGATTATTCGCGAATTAGGGAAAAGAGAGCCAATGTCAGGCCAAGATTTAATTATTAGTTTAGACCTGGACTGGCAGAGGGCTGTTTGGAAAGCGATGGGGGATAAAAAAGGTGCAGGCATTGTTCTTAATCCTGAAAATGGTGGTGTTTTAGGATTAGTTTCTAAGCCTTCGTATGACCCGAATTATTTTACAATAAATCGTGATGAATCAGAAATTAAACGAATTTTAAATAATGACCAACTGCCAATGTTAAACCGGGCGGTAGGCGGTTTATATCCTCCGGGATCAACTTTCAAAATGATAACGGCCGCAGCCGGTTTGGAGGAAGGAAAGATTAGTGCTGATACAAAAATAAAAGATACTGGCGTAATTAAAGTGGGGGAGTGGACTTATGCTAATTGGTATTGGACAGATTACGGCCGAAAAGAGGGAATGGTTGACCTGGTTAAAGCGATTCAGCGCTCTAATGATATTTATTTTTATAAAGTTGGAGAGAGGGTTGGAATCGAAAGTTTAATGGATTGGACTCAGAAGTTTGGATGGGGTCAATTGACAGGAATTGACCTTCCTGCCGAATCAGCCGGTTTGTTGCCGACACCAGACTGGAAAGAGAAAGCAAAAGGTGAATCATGGTTTTTAGGGAATACTTATCATGTTGCCATCGGCCAAGGGGATTTAACAGCAACCCCACTGCAGGTAGCCGTTGAAACAGCAGTTATTGCCAGTGGTGGTCAATTATGCACACCGCACTTAAGCAAAAGGGAAAATGATAAGTGTAAAACGTTAAATGTTAAATTTGAACATATTGATTTAATTAAACAAGGAATGATTAGTGCTTGTTCTTCGGGAGGGACGGCCTTTCCTTTTTTTGAAATGAATGAAAATCAAAGGCAGATCGCCTGTAAAACAGGGACAGCGGAAATAGATGATCGGTCTGATGATACCCATGCCTGGTTTACACTTTTTTATCAACCTCAGTGTCCTAAAACCTCGGAGGTTGACGGAACGGCATCCTGCGAGGTTGATTCAGAGCAGCAAGTAGTAATTACACTTTTTCTTGAACGCGGCGGTTCAGGCTCCTCTGATGCCGCTCCAGTTGCTAAAGAAATTATTCAGCGTTACGAGGGCACATATGAGGATGAAAAACCCACCCCAACCTCAACTAAACTTTCGGAGTAGCGAAATCTTGGCGTGGACTCTTCGTGGTACTGCGGTTGGAATAAACTAGGAATTCTTCTGCTATAATATTCCATGCGCTATTCAAACCTATTTGGGCAGAGCCAAAAAACTATCCCGGCTGATGCGCAAGTGCCCAGCCACAAGCTTCTTTTTCAAGCCGGATTCGTCCGTCGATTTACCACCGGCCGATGGGCATTTTTACCTCTTGGTATGCGGGTTTGGGAGAAAGTTTATCGAATTATTGATGAAGAGATGAAAGCGATTGGTTGTCAAAAACTAGAAGTGCCGACGCTTCACCCAATGGATATTTGGAAAAAAACTGACCGGATGGAAGCTTTTGGTGGAGAAATGCTTTTAGTTGAGGACCATTATGGATTGACTTTTACGCTTGGAGCTACTGCTGAAGTTATGATGGCAGAGTTGGTCAATATGTTTCAGCCTTCTTACCGCGATTTACCAATTAATATTTACCAATTTTCCAAAAAGTTCCGGGATGATAAGCGGCCTCGGGGTGGTTTACTCCGGGTTCGGGAGTTTATGATGAAAGATGCTTATACTTTTGCCGCTGACGAAAATCAGTTTCAAAAAAGCTATAAAAAGTTTTATCAAGCTTATTTGAAAATCGCCGAGAAATTAGATTTAGACGTTGAACCGGTTTTGGCTGATTCCGGGGCTATCGGCGGATCAGTCTCTCATGAATTTATGGTAGAAAGTCCGCACGGGGACAATACATATTTGGTTTGTGACAGCTGTGATTATTCTGCTAATCAGGAAAAAGCCGAATTTGTTCGTGAACAAAAAAATCCAGATGAGGAAATCAAAGAATTTGAAATAATTGACCAGCCGGAATGGGTGTTGACGATGGAAGATAATATAAAACACTATGGTGAACCAAAATGGCGTTATTTAAAAAATGTTGTTTACCGGGGGAGTGACGGAAAATTATATATTGCTTCTCTTCGGGGGGATCAGGATGTTAATGAGACAAAATTGGCTCGTTATTTGGGAATTAAATCTGTTCAGCCGGCAACCGAAGAAGATTTAAAAAAATTAGGGACTAAACATGGTTATGTCCATTCCTGGGGGGAGAAGGGAGCGGTGTATGTTGGTGATTTTGGTTTGACTAAAGTCAAAAATTTCATTGGCGGTCAGAAAGAAGAAACAACCGATTCAATTAATGTTAACTATGGTCGGGATTTTGAATATGACCATTTGGCGGATATTGTTGATGCTACGGAAGGGGATTTATGTGGTCAGTGTAAAAAAGGACGTTTACACGAAAAACAGGGTTACGAATGGGGTCATGTTTTTAACATCGGCCATGTTTATTCTAAACCCCAAAACTGCACTTATACGGATAAAAAGGGTAATGAGAAACTTTTGTGGATGGGGTCATACGGTATTGGTATTGGCCGTTGTATGGCGTTGATTGTTGAAACACATCATGATAAGCAGGGGATGATTTGGCCGGAAATAGCTGCTCCCTTTAAATATCATTTGGTTGGATTAGACCTTCATGAGGATAATGTCCGTCAATTTTGTGACGGTGTTTATCAAAAATTAGTTGAAGCTGGTGAAGAAGTTCTTTATGATGACCGAATAGAAATTTCACCAGGCGAAAAATTTGCCGATGCTGATTTAATTGGCTGTCCTTGGCGGCTGGTTGTTTCTTCACGAACGGTTAAAGAAAATAAAATTGAACTAAAAAAGAGAACAGAAAGTAAAACTGAGTTTGTTAAGCTTTCCAGCCTTACTTCATCCGCTTGACAAATATTATAAGTTGTGATAATTTAGAAAGGAGGTATAAATATGTCTGAGTTAAATAAGGAATTTAAATTTGGTTATTCCGGCAGAGAAAAAGATGATTTAATGGTTGTTAGAAATGGCCATAAAAGTGAAAGTTTGCCGACAATTCGTGGTACAGCCGGCGTTGGAGGCGTTTTAGTTGAACCTTCACTTTCTTTTGAAGACGGTTTGACAGAAAGTTTTTCTGAAAGTGATGTTTTAGAAAAATTTTAATTAAATTAATTTAAATATTGATATGACTGAAAGAATAAAGTCTAATACACCTTGGGGTTCTGTTCCAATGAGTGTTTGGGAGCAGGCTGTAGATTGTGATGGTTGTTTAATAAAGCCGGAGATTGTTGATAAATGGTGTAGAGAGCAAACTAAGATTCAGGGTCGAGGAATTCTTAGTGGAAAAGGAAAGGGTAAAAGAAATTATCCGAATAGAGTAACCGAGAATCAAGCAATTTGGAAGATGAGGAAGAAAAGGAGGTGAAAAAAAGGTTATGAAAGAATCTGAAAAGAAAGAAACACAAGTTAGTGATAGAACACCAGCAGAAGAGGAATTTTTAAATGATTGTTTTAAGTCTAGCGGTCGGGTTCATCGAAGAAGTCCGGGATTAGGACAAGCTCCGCTTCGTCATATAAACCGAATTCCCGAAGGTAAACATTCAAGTAATAAAAAACCAGGACCTGCCTAATTTTTTTTAATACTTAGTTTTTAGAACTTAGGAAAATTTGATACTAACTTTACTTATGGTATAATATAGGATATATTAATATGGAAAAAAAGAAATACATTGAATTTACTAGATTGAGTTTTGAAGAGAAGGTTAAAAGATTGAATCACGGTGAAGTAAATAGAGAAGAACTAAGAAAAGTTGCCCGAGAACAAAATTTTAAAATTGCGGATCGAGAAGCAAGACGGCAGATTAGAAAGTTACATCGTTATTCGGGTTTGATTGACAGAATAAAAGTAGTTAAATCAAATGACTATCTTAAATTTGGGGATAGACAACGTGTTGTGGAGGTTAAATATAATGATCAGAAATTACCTACACCTATGGTAAGATTCAGATAATCAAATATAAGTTAAAATCGATTACGTTTTTTTAGGTTTTTTCCAGGAAGACCAGTCGCAGTCGGGCCATCGTGAACAAGAGAAGAATTTTGCTCCTTTTTTAGTTTTTTTAATAATTACATCCGCTTCACATTTTGGGCATTCAAATCCTGCTTTTTGATTAAAATCAGCTGTATATTTACATTCAGGAAATTGACTGCAGGCTAAAAACTTTCCGTATTTGCCAACTCGGATAACGAGTTCTCCCTCATCACATTTAGGACACTTTTTGCCTGTTTTTTCAACCGGCATTTTTACCCGTTCGGCTTTTTCTTCAACTTCTTCTGTTTTTTTATGAAAAGGACCCCAGAAATCCGAAAGGACCGGCTGCCACTCTTTTTCGCCGGCGGCAATGTTATCCAAAGACTCCTCCATCTCGGCTGTAAATTCCAAGCTCATGATATCGCCAAAATGGTCGACCAGAAAATCATTAGTTACTGTTCCGATGACAGTAGGTTTAAACCGGCGTTTTTCCTTATCGACATAATTTCTGCTTCTGATTGTTGAAATAATTGGGGCGTAGGTTGACGGCCGGCCGATGCCGTAGTCTTCCAATTCGGCAATCAAGCTGGCTTCAGAATATCGGGCCGGCGGCCGGGTTTCGTGTTCGGTAACACCAAATGTGTTCGAAGTGATTGTTTCGCCTTCTTCCAGTTTAGGAAGTAGATTTTCAGCTAGTTTAACTGGGTATACTTTAGTAAATCCGTCAAATTTTACCTGACTGCCGTAGACGCGGAACAAGTATTTGCCGTTAATCAGGTCAACTCGGGTTTTGGCTAATCTTGCCGGCGCCATTTGACAACTTATTGTCCGTTTCCAAATCAATTCATAAAGTTTCTGCTCTTTCTTATTTAACTTTTCACTTTTCACTTTTAACTTTTCACTTACATCTGTGGGACGTATTGCTTCATGAGCTTCCTGAGCAACTTTGGATTTTGTTTTATAAAATTTTGGTTTTTCCGGTAGATATTTATCACCGTATTTTTCTTTAATAACATCTCTAGCTCCAAAAATTGCATCTTTGTTCAAGTTGGTTGAGTCAGTTCGGTGATAAGTAATATGTCCGTTTTCAAACAAAGATTGGGCGATAGACATTGTATATTTGGCCGACCAATGAAATTTATAGGCGGCATCTTGGGTCAGGGTAGAAGTTGTGTAAGGAGAAAATGGGTGGCGGAGTTTATCCTTTTTAGTGATTTTTTCAATTTTAAATTCCGGATTTAAGTTTTGAATGACTTTTTCTGCTTTTTCAGGTGTATTATGGATTGTTTTGGTTGATGTGTGGGTGCCGGCAAATAGATCTGTTTTGTCCCGGACCGATACTGATTCATTGTTTATTTTCATCAGTCTGGCAACGAAACTGGATTCAGTGTTTTTAGAAAAAGCGGCCCAGATTTTATAAAATTTTTCTTGTTTGAATTTTTCTATTTCTCGTTCACGTTCAACAATTAAACGGACAGCAACTGACTGCACCCGGCCGGCAGAAAGACCACGGCGGATTTTTTTCCAGAGAAGGGGGGAAAGGGTGTAGCCGACAAGCCGATCAAGAATTCGTCTTGCCTGTTGGGCGTTAACCAGGTCCATATCTATTTTTCCCGGTTTTTCCATGGCTTTGTTTATTGCACTCTTTGTTATTTCATGAAACGTCACCCTCTTGAAATTATCACTTTTCACTTTTAACTTTGAATTTTGAATTATTATTTTTGTGTGGTACGCGATTGCTTCACCTTCCCGGTCAGGGTCAGGAGCAAGATAGATTTCCTCAGCTTTTTCCGCCGATTTTTTAAGTTTAGAAGCGTACTTTTTGTGTTTTTTAGAAATAGTGTAGTCCGGCTCAAAAGTATAACCGCCGTTTTTCTTTTCAATTTCTACACCAAACTTGCTTTTTGGTAAATCGCGCAGATGACCCATGGTAGCAACAATATTAAAATCCTTGCCGACGTATCGGCCAATGGTTTTTGCCTTAGTAGGCGATTCAACTATTATTAATTTTTTCATTTAACATTTTATATTTAACATTTAATTCTTTTTTTCCCCGTTTTGATTGAGCTGGCAAAAATTTTGACTAACTCTTTAACTTCTTTTACTAACGGTATAA
Source organism: uncultured Gammaproteobacteria bacterium (assembly GCA_964432015.1). Taxonomy (GTDB): domain Bacteria; phylum Patescibacteriota; class Microgenomatia; order UBA12405; family JAHJSD01; genus CAYSLZ01. Next base: position 10,583 of record CAYSLZ010000015.1, read on the forward strand.
TATTTTTTTCCAATGATTTATTATTGTAGAGTATAAGTCCTAACCAGTAAAGTGTTTCTCTAGCTTCTTTTTTGCTGATGGACAATTTATGAATAAAATCTTTTTTGCTTTCTGCCTCTAATGCTTCACGGTAGTTAGCACCAATTGATGAAGCAGATCGGATTAATTGTTTCCTTAATACATAATTAGTTGTGTTTTTCGGTAATAATTTTAGCAAATCTATTACTCTGCAGGCAAGATCAAAAGTCCTTTTAATTATTTTTTCTTTCATATTTAAATGTTAATTGTTAAATGGTAAATGTTAAATAATTAAGGCAATTCAGCGAGTATATCATTGACGTTGTATATGAGTTTTGCTCCTTTTTTAATTAACCAGGCGGTGCCTTCAGAAGTCGGCAAAGTAATT
>CAYSLZ010000015.1:11088-13554 GCA_964432015.1 uncultured Gammaproteobacteria bacterium
TTTTGCTCCTTTTTTAATTAACCAGGCGGTGCCTTCAGAAGTCGGCAAAGTAATTGGGCCGGGAACAGCAAAAACCTCTTTGCCTTGGTCAGCGGCGTGGCGGGCGGTATTCAAAGTACCTGACCGCCGTGTGGCCTCGATAACTATAACACCGTCGGATAAGCCGGAGATTATTCTGTTTCTAGAAAGAAAATTGTTTCCTTTTGGCGGCGTTCCGGCTGGAAATTCAGAAACGACAAGCTGGATTTGATTGTATAAAGATTTATTTTCCGGTGGATAAACAACGTCAAGCCCACTGCCTAAAACGGCAATAGTTTTGCCTTTATTGGCAAGCGTAATTTTATGAGCAGTGGAATCAATACCTCTGGCCATGCCGGAGATAATGACAAAGCCAAGTTTAACCAATTCACCGACGATTTTTTTGGCCGCCTGACGGCCGTAATTGGAAGGTTTACGGCTGCCGACTACTGCCAAAGCTGGTTTTTTAAATAAATCCAAGTTTTTACCTTTAATCCACAACTGAGGCGGAGGGGTGGGGATAAACTGCAAACGGTACGGATAATCTTTTTCTAATGGAGTCAGAGTAGTAAAACCGTCCTTTTCAGGCATTACTTACCATAATAGCAGAAATTACCTCACCGTAGTTCGGTGATATTAAAATTAATATCAGTATATGCTGACTTAAATTCGGGAGGGGCGGGTGCGAAACGGAGATTTTTACCGCCGAAAGAAAACCCAGATGATTGTTCCGGCCAGTAGGCCGAAACCGAGAAATTGAAGTACCTGCGGCCAAAAGACAATATAAATTTTTGAACATTGAGCATTTGAACATTTGAGGTTTTTTAAATGCCACCCATTTGCCCAGTTGTTGATTGACACATGGTTTTTTAATATTTTCGGCTGCCATCCATCAAAATAAACTGCCACCCAGCCGCTGTCATATGTTTGCGGTAAAACTAGATATCTGCCTTTGGTCGACGTTTCTATCTTGTATCTCCAAATATTGGAATTAAAGTCCAAATATTTTCTTTCCGCCGTTGGCTTAGGCACCGGATAGTCGATATTAACTGGATAAACTTCAACAGCGGCAATATCATTAATAGTCTCATGATAGTTAAATGAGTTGTTATTAAATTGAATTTGGATTCCTTTCTGGTTAGTGTTATACGGCGGTAATAAAAAGTACTTGGTTTGCCAATTTTTATCATCGGTTAAAATATTTTGGAATATTTGGTATCGGCCGTCAAGACTGCTGGCCGCAGCTGTTAAGGGATATCCCTGTTGGTTTCGGTACTTTATTTCAACCTGCCAAGCCTGATTAAGGGGGAGATGATTAAACGCGAAAGTATAACAAGAATTATTATTTCTTGATGACAGGCGCAAGTATTCATTTGGCTTGAATTCTAGATCATAATTACCGGTTTGATATTTGTTACAGCTTTCTGGCTGAGGCCTAACCAAACTATGTTCAATTGGGTTTTTTATTGCAATTGGTAGGGCTGTTTGAGGTGAAATTTCATATATTTCCAAATTAATATTTCGGTATTTTATATTTTTAGTTTCTTTTTGATAAGCATCAGCAATAAATGAAAGATGGGAAATTTTTTCTTTTTCCGGGTTCCAGATAATTTTTTCAGAATAGTCCTGCCATTGTTGACTAAATCCTACCAAAGGATAGTTCTTTCGGTTAATACATTGTTGATTGGCCGTGTCCCAGAAACAAAACTCGGGCCATTCATCTTTTGTTGATTGATATTCAAAATTAATATCAATTAATTTAGGGGTGCTGAATTGTTCAAAATAATCATATTCTTTCCAATTAATGCAGAGGGCAGTTTCAGAGGCCGATAAAATGATTTGATTGTTTTTAACTTGGTAATTAGTTTCACTCTTTTCTGTTTCCGGAGCACAGTTATGGGGATCAACAAAATCTTCTAGATCGATATTAATTTCATCTATTTTTTGCAAATCATTTAAGTTGATTTCATCTATTTCCGGTTTTTCGTATTTCGGCTCATTGCTGAGTTGATTGATAGGCAGTGAGTCTAGTAAATTAAAAGCCGTTTCTTTATTAGTTATATAAGGTGCTGTTTTGACATTTTTTACTTTGTAGATACTAAGGTTGTCAAAGGTTGCAGATTTGGCTAGAAAATCAGCCTCATCAAGCAAAGCTTTTGTTTTTAAGGCCAGTTTTGCCCAGTTTTTGTTTTCCGGGAATATAATTCCGTCATCAAAAATTACATATTCGACTGAATATTTGTTTAAAACTGCCTCCACTAGATCCAAATCTTGATTTTGTAAGCCATAAGTCAGTTCCCAATAATATTGTTCATTTTTTAAGTTCCAAACATCAAAGGCGCGGTCTAAAATTGGCTGTTCTATTCCGTACCAAAGAAATCCAGAGCCGCCTGGACCAAACCGATAAAAAGTCCATCCCCAGAAACTTCCTTGAGGCAGGTTAGCAAT
>CAYSLZ010000016.1:0-13413 GCA_964432015.1 uncultured Gammaproteobacteria bacterium
CCCCTGGCCTTTTCTACGTCAAAGAAACGCTCTAGCCAACTGAGCTAACCGCCCGTTTTCGGCGGGTAAACCCGCCTACGCGCAAGGCTTCGGCGAGGCAAGCCCTGCAATTAGTTAGATTTTATCATTACTAACTGCAGTGTTCAACAGTGTTGTAATATTAAATTAATGGTAATTTCCAGTCCGCGGAGAAGGAATCGGCTGCCGGATTATGATTATTCAACACCTGGCTGGTATTACGTAACCATTTGTGCGTATAGATTACAGTGTTGGTTCGGGGATGTGGTTGATGGTGAAATGGAATTAAATAGTTTTGGGAAAATTGCCGAAGATTGTTGGAATAAAATTCCGAAGCATTTTAAAAACGTTGAATTAGACGAATACATAATTATGCCCAACCACATCCATGGGATAATTATAATTAATTGTTCTGCTGTGGAAAATATAACTGTAGGGAACGCAGATCTGCGTTCCCTACGAAAAATTTGTCATATTTGCTGGAGGGTGGACAATTTGGTATATTAAAGGTAGGTAAAAAAATGACAAAAAAAGGGATTCTTGTTTTAATTGGTGTGGTTGGAGTTATTGGGTTGATAGTTTTTATTTTAACTGAAGGGATAGGAACAAAAAAAGCAGCCATATCATTAGATGCATATCCGTCAGCAACAGTTTACATTGATGGCCAGGAGGCGGGAAGTACACCTTATGAGAATGACAATATTACTGCTGGAGAAAAAACTATTAAGTTAGTTCCGGAACAGGGAGACGCATCACAAGCTTGGCAGACAACACTTTACCTTAATCCCAATACTCAGACGGTTGTTAATTGGGAATTTGATACAAATCCAGAATTAAGCGGAGGAAAATTAATCTATTTGGAAAAAACGGGTTTTAAAGAAAAAGCGGGATTAATTGTTAATTGCAAACCGGACGATTGTTCAGTCAGCGTTGATGGACAAATGCGGGGATTTACGCCGCTTAATTTAGAGGATGTTGAAGAGGGTGAGCACCGGCTGTCAATTTCTGCCCCTGGTTATAAAGAAGTGGAAATAATGTCCCGGACTTTGAACGGTTATCGTTTGGTTGCCAAGGTAGATTTGGTTAAGCAGGAAGGTGAGGCTGTCCAAAGTTTATCTCCGACACCAACAGAAGCAGAAACGGCACCAGTGGTATTGATAAAAGACACACCTACCGGTTGGCTTAGGGTAAGGGACGGACCGGCTACAAACTATGAGGAGTTAGCAACAGTAAATCCCGGTGAAGAGTTTCCGTTTTTAGAGGAAGAAAACGGTTGGTATAAAATTGAATATGAACAAGAGGAAGAAGGTTGGGTTTCTTCAGATTATGCAGAAAAATCGGATTGATTTTTTTTGATGACTTTTTTTAAGGCTAAAATTAAAAAAATGAATACTAATCCAATCATTAAAAAAGCCCAAACTTTTTGGCGGCTGTTAAGTTGTAAAACAATTGCTCCTAAACTGGCAGAAAAAATCCAATAGATAACAGCAATTAGGGGTTTTGGTACTCCGGCTTTAAGTAAAAGATGGTGAAGATGCTGGGCATCTCCCCAAACCGGCATTTTTCCTTGTGATAAACGTCGAATAATTGCCCAGATGCCGTCAAGCATTGGAATTCCGAGGGTTAAGATAACTGTCGCCAGTTTAGCTCCTGAGAGAATAGCCAGAACCGAAATAAGTAAACCGGCTAAACTTTTACCGCTGTAGCCGGGCATAATTTCCTGCGGTAGAAAATTATAAGGTAAAAATCCAAGATAAGCACCTGAAATAGCTCCGGCTAGAATAGTTACCGGCCATTGAGTTATATCCTGGATAAATCTTAGACTTAATACTCCGATGACAAAACTTGTGATAGTAATAAATCCGGGTAGCTGGCCGGCGACTCCGGCAGACCAACCGATTACATTCATGCACCAGAGTATCCAAAGAAGACTAATAAGATCAGCCATATTCAACAAGCCGAAATTAAAATTAAGATTAATAATTCCTCCTAAAGGATTGGTAATAAAGTTGATTTTTATTCCTGACTGGACAATGATTATTCCGGCTAAAGTATTAGTTAATAAACGAAGATAAGGGTTTAGATTTATAAGGTCATCGGCAATACCGACTAGAAGTGTTAAAAGTGATGCGATTAAAATTGATTTCAGTTTTGGGTCAGGGGAAAGAAAGATTAAACTGGTTATAAAGATAGCTAAAAAACAACTGATCCCGCCGCCTCTTGGAATTGGTTTTTGGTGGGTGATATTTTTCCTTTTTTCTTGGCTTGGGTCTTCAAGCCAGTTTTGTTTTTTGAAAACCCAAATAATTATTGGAGTGGAAATTAGGCTGATAAGGAAAGATAAACCTAGTGATGAAAATAATAATTCCATTAAATAGTTATGTAAACAATTTTAAGTAATGTTATTAAACAAAAAACCGAAAATATAGTAGTTACCCAGGAAAGACAGTAACTGTAAAAATCTTCATGGTCAACAAATAAAGCGGCGATAAGTGAATTAAGAATGAAAACCGCTAAAGATAATCCGGGCAACAAAAAAAGGTAGATTGTATCTGCTAATTGTTGTTGGCCCCACGGTCTGGAGTAATATAAGGGTACTTTTGGCGGCAGTTGTGAGAAAAAAATAATAATAATTATTATTTGGACAGCAATAGCGATAATTGAAATTAATAAAGACCGAAGAATATTTTTTTTCAACCAAAGATTACCGATTTTAGTTAGTATCCCAAGAGCTCCTTTTTTTCTTTTTGATGCCATTAATATTTTTTAGTTACCCAATATTCCAATCTTTTTCCAAAAAGTAATTTTGTTTGAGCATCCAGACCTGGTAAGACGGACATAAATAAGGTGGCAATAGGCATTAAAATCCATTGAATTAGGTAAACGATTTTTTGGCCCAGTGATAAATTTTTATCTTTTTTCGGTTGCAGTTTCCAGTCAAGGATTATTGTTATTACTAAAGAAATAAGACAAATCGTAAGGATAATCTGCGAGAATTTTGGTAAATTATAGCCGAGTGAGGTTTGAAAAAATTTAGGATTTAGTAATGGGGGTAAAGAGGCGCCTAAAGTAAGAATAAACCAATTGGTTGCCCAAAGAGTGTGAGTTTGAATTAGCTTATAGGTTCTTAACAATCTGACTAAAAGGGGGATTTCTTTATGTTCAAGCGTCTTTTGGATGGCGTAGGGAATATCGGTTGCTCCCCAAGCATGGCGCTGGCATTGTAGATATCGGTTTTTTAAAGCTTCCCAATAGGTTTTACCTTCAGGGGCATCAATGCTTATTGGCGCAAAAATTGGTTCTAATGAAACTTTTCCTTTAGTGCTGAAAAAGGCTTGTAGGAACATATGCCAGTCCTCAGGTATAATATCAGTGTCCCAATAACCAACGTCGTCAAGGAGCTTAAAACTTAAGGAATAAGCTGAGTAGTTAAAGAATAAACCGTCAGGTTCTTGTAAATGGGTAAGATAAATAATATTACTAATGACACCAACTATACGAATTGGGGCTGGTACTTCGTTCAGATTATTATGCCAAAAAATAGGTGCTTGCCAAAATTGGTAATATCGTTTTTTGGACTTTGCAAACTTATAGGTTAAATTTGCAAAATAATTGGGATTAAACTGGGCATCAGCGTCACAACTGGTTACCGTTAATTTGTTAATATCCATTTTTTGGTCGTTGATAAGCTTATTTTTGGCCTTTTTAGCTGCCCAGGCTTCGTTTGAAGCTTTGCCTTTTATTTCGCCTGGAATATCGGGTGGATGATAAGTAGCGAATATTTGACTGAAATTATCCTCAAACTTTGCAATTAATTTTTGAGCTCTTTCCTTATGGTCTTTTGCTCTTTGTTCCATAGCTAAAACGACAATTAGTTTGTTTTTTGGATTAAGATGGCTTTGATTAGCTAAAGAAGTTAAATTTTTACCGATTGTATTTACATTTTCGTCGTAGTTGGGGATAACAATTACATGTTTAATTTCGTCCCAATCTAACCAGTAGTCTTTCTTTTCGTTTTTAAACTTCTTTTTCCAGTTGACTCTTTTAGTCCGGTTGATTTTAATAAATCCTCTTACACCTAAAAAAGCCGATTTAAATGATTGATAAAACCAGTAGACTAAAAAGGCAATAACAAAATAGGCGACTAGTCTTGGGACTAAAAAAGAACCCCAGATTAAGAAAAGAATGATATTCCAGGAAATCAAGCCGGGAATCATTTCCAAAAACCGGTAAAATTTAGTTTTCTTTTTATTCATGATTATTTAGTCTGGTTTATTTTATCATTTTTATTGAATTCGAGGGAAAAGTGGTTCAGACGCAGTTATTTTATTGGTAAAGGTCTGAGCAATTTTCTCCGCTGTTTTTGGAAGAAATGGTTTAAGGTTATAAGCGATTTGGTGTAAATCTTTAATTATTTTGAATAACTCTTTTTCCTGATTTTTGGCTTTTAACTTCCAGATTTTACCCTGAGTAAATTTTTGATTTACCGAAGAAATGCTTTTGTTTGATTTATTCCATATTATTTCTAATGCCCGGGGTAAATCGATTTCATTTATTGCTTTATCTATACCATTAAAAAATTCAGTATTTACTTTTTGATTAAAGCTAAGATTATTTTTTTCTGCTAATTTGGCGGTTCTTGAAATTAAGTTTCCTAAGCCGTTGGCTAAGTCGGAATTATATTTTTTAGTATAACGTTTGAGGCTGATGTTTGTATCGTTGTGAACTGGAAAAGAGGCAGCGATTAAATAACGACTGCCGTCAATGCCAAATTTATCAATTAATTCCTTAGGGGTAATTAGGTTTCCGAGCGATTTGGACATTTTTCGTTCTTTCATAATATAAAAACTGTGAACAAAAGTTTTTTTAGGTAAAGGCAAGTCAGCCGAGAGAAGCATTGCCTGCCAGATGACAGTATGGAACCAGAGTATTTCTTTACCTAAAACATGGACATCAGCCGGCCAAAACTTGCTTTTTCCCTCCAGAAATTGAGTGGCGCTGTAGTAATTAATCAAGGCATCTACCCAAACGTAAATAGTTTGAGATTCATCCCAAGGAATAGGAATACCCCAATCAACATTAGCCCGTGAGAAAGAAATATCGTGAACATCTGATTTTAGTTTAGCTAAAATTTCTTTTCTTTTTCCTTCTGGATAAATATAATTAGTTTCGTCGTTTTCAATAAGCTTTATTAATTTCGGTACGTATTTTGAAAGTCGGAAAAACCAATTTTTTTCTTTTTGTTTAATTGTTTGTTTTTCGGGGTGTAAAGGACAGTGTCCATTTTCCAGGTCGGATTCAGTAAGAAACTTTTCACAACCAATACAGTATAATCCTTCATAAACATCTTCATATAAATCTCCTTGTTTATAAATTTTATATAATAATTCAGTGACTACTTGTTGGTGGCGGGGATCGGTTGTTCTGATAAAAAAATCATTACTGATATTCAACTTTTTCCAAGTTTGTTCAAATCTTGGTGAAATTTGATTACAGAATTCTTGCGGTTGAAGATTTTTTTCAGCGGCGGCTTCAGCAACTTTAGCTCCGTGTTCATCGGTGCCGGTTAAAAAGAAAACTTCTTTTTTAGATTGACGGTTATAGCGGGCAGCTATATCAGCTGCAATTGTAGTACAAGTATGGCCGATATGAGGTACGTCATTGACATAGTAAATTGGAGTTGAGATGTAAAAAGTTTTTGACATTCTACTTTTTCTTTTTCTTTTTCTTTTGCGTTTTTTTAGCGTCAGACTTTTTAGATGGTGACGCCTTTTTTTTAGGAAGTTTTTTAGCAAGCTTGCTTTTAAGACGGGCAGCTTTATTTTTATGAAAAATGTTTTTTTTGGCTGCTTTATCTATTGCCGAGTAAGCTGAATCCAACCTTTTTTTAGTTGGACTTTCATTAAATTCCTTTATTGCCTGTTTAGCTTTTCTTTTTACTCGCAAATTATATTTATGTTTTCGACGTTGGTTCCTTAATGCCTTGGCGGCGGATTTAGTTACCGGCATGATTCATATTTTATCATCTGGTTGTCTGGCTAGCAAGGAGCTGATATACTGGCATTGATGATTAAGTCATTGTTTAAAAACGGATCAAAGATTTTTTCTAAACGCCAGTCGACTATTTTTTCAGCAGCAGCAATTTTGGGTTTTGCTTTTAGTGCTTCGGCGTTTTTAGGCATATTAAGGGACAGGTTTTTGTATGCTAAATTTTTTGCCTGTTGTGCCGACCAATTGGATGCCTATAACGCTGCCTTTAGAGTTCCGGATATTGTTTTCCAGCTTTTAGTTTTGGGGGTTTTGTCAGCAGCTTTTATACCGGTTTTTGGTGAAGAACTTGAAAAAAGTAAAAAACGTGCGTACCGGGCGGCTTCTTCAGTTTTAAACTTGCTTTTAATTGTTTTTTTAGCTTTAGGCTTTCTGATTATAATTTTTTCTCGCCCTCTATCTTTTCTGATTGCCTCTGGGTTTTCACCTGATCAGTTAAACCTGATGAGTCAGTTAATGAAAGTTATAGTTCTTTCTCAACTTTTTTTTCTACTTAGTAATTTTTTAACTTCTATCTTACAAACTCATCAGCGTTTTTTAGTTCCGGCATTAGCTCCAATGGTTTACAATTTGGGAATTATACTGGGTATTCAGGTCCTTTCACCATATTTTGGTATTTGGGGACCAGCTATAGGGGTGTTAATAGGAGCAGTTTTTCATTTTTTAATTCAATTACCCTTGGTTATTAATTTGGGATTTGAATATTTTCCAATTATAGACTTTAAACTTTCTGGTGTCAGAAAAATTTTGTCTTTAATGCCTCCCCGGACTTTAGCTTTGGCCATCAATGAGCTTCAGGCAACAATCATTTTATTTATTGGGAGCGGACTTACCGCTGGATATTTATCTCTTTTTTATTTAGGCCAGCGGCTGACCAGTTTTTTTTCCCGCATTTTTGGAGTAACAATTGGTCAGGCTTCATTACCGGTCTTGTCACAAGAAGTGAGTAAAAAAAGATTTGCTAAATTTAAGGAGACTTTATTTAACTCACTTTTGCAGGCAATATTTTTAGCTTTGCCGACAGCGGCAATTTTTTTAATTTTAAGAATTCCCTTAGTCCGGTTGGCTTATGGAGCAAAAGATTTTCCTTGGAAAGCCACATTAATAACCGGGCAGGTTATTGCTTTTTTAGTTCCATTAGTAGTTTCTGGAACAATTAACGATATTTTAGGCCGTGGATTTTATGCTTTTCAGGATACTAAAACTCCATTAATTGTTTCTTCTATATCTTTATTAGTTTTCATTTTCATTGCTGTTGGAAGTAAGGTTTTTTTTGATTTAGGTGTACTTAGTTTAGCTTATGCCAGTAGTGCCAGCAGTTTAATCCAGTCATTAATTTTGTCAATTTTTCTGTTTAGAAAAATTAAGGTTGTTGATTTGAGCAGAATTTATACGCCTTTGCTGAAAATGATTTTTTCCAGTTTTTGGGCTGGATTTGTTGTTTGGGTTATGCTTCGGGGTTTGGATACTTATGTTTTTGACACAACGAGAATTTCTGGCTTAATTGGTTTAACGGGGATCAGCGGTTTAGCTGGTTTGATTGTTTATTTGACTTTGACTTTATCATTTCAGTTGAAAGAGGCAAGAGTAATTGTCAAATTGATTAAATCTATTTTAGTTTGGCCGAGAGATGCTTTACCGGTTTTGGAATTACCACCGCGTTTAGATTAAATTTAATTTTGACACTGTAAGGATAGTTTAATATACTGAATTAATGCCTAAAAAAGAAATAAGTTTACTACCTGAAAAAAATATAGCCCGAGTAATCGGGGGTAAATTTGTCAATTGGGTTTTGTCGGTTGGTAGATATATTGTTATTTTCACCGAATTGATTGTAATTGGAGCATTTTTGTCACGTTTTTGGTTGGATAGGAAGAATTCTGATTTATCAGAGAAAATAAGACAGCAAAAAGCAATACTAAGCAGTACACAAACTTTTGAACGAGAATTTGACCTTTTTCAAACTCGGCTTAATGAAATTAGTCAGAGCTTTGAAAAAGCAAGTCGTCCGATTGACCCATTAATTGTCATAGCTGAAAGTACGCCGACCGATGTTCTTTTGTCTGATTTTAAGTTTTCAGAAAAAGATACGGGAGCTCAACAGGTTAATTTAAAGGCTCAAATGTTTTCCGAGGCTGGGTTTGCAGAATTTATTGATCGGTTAATTGCTAATCAGGAAATTAGCTCGGTTCAAGTAGGGACTATTGAAAAAGAAGAAGGTAAAGGAGGAATGACTATTAACTTTGTAATTAAATTTGATTATTCAAATGGAAATAAATAGTAAAAATTTAACTAACCAGTTTAAAGATTATCAGAAAAAAGTAAATAAGAAGTTAGAAAAATATGCTGAAAATGAGGAAAGATGGAATTATCTAGAGGTTGTGATTACCATTTTTTCAATAACCTTTTTTGTTATTTTTGCAATTAGACCAGCGATAGTTACTATTTCGTCTTTAGTTGGTGAAATTAAAGAAAAAGAGGAGTTGAGCCAAAAAATGCAAAGAAAAATTAATTCTGTAATTATTGCCCAGGAAGAATTTGCTTTAGTTCAAGGAAAGAGGAAGCTTTTGGAAAGTTATCTGCCGTCGGATTTTGCTATTAGTCAAGGAATAGCCCAAGTGGCTGGTGTTTCTCTGGAAAGTAATTTGCCGGTAAACCAGTTTAGTGTGAAACAAATTGATAATATGATTCGGCCGAGCAAAGATTTATCAGGCTTGGATTTTAATGTTACTTCAGCCGGTGATTATGGGCAGATAAAAGAATTTTTAGAATACGTAAATGAGTCTAGAAGGTGGTTAGAAGTAGAAAATTATCAGATTAATATAAGTGAAGATGAAGAAAATCCTTTGGGGCTTTTAAATTTTTATATTAAGGGTAAATTTAATTATTGGTTTGAAGAAAATTATGGCCAAGAAAAAAACAACTAATCGTCGGGTAATTTGGATTGCCGGTCTTACTTTATTTACTGCTTTAATTTGGGTTGCCTTAAACAGTTATCATGAGCTGGCAAGGAGAGACAGGATTGAAGGGGTGGAACAGCTTTTAACACCGATAAATCCGGAGTTAAAAGAAGAGGTTTTAGAAGAAATTGAAGAACGCCGTGAATACAAAATAGAGGAAGTGGAAGACTTTCTAAAGCCAAAACCTACTTCCACACCAGTTTTGGAAGAGGAATCAGAGTCGGAGGAAACTGCAGAGCTGGAAGAATCCGAAGAAGCCATAGAGGGTGAAGAGGCTTCGGAATCTACGGAAGCGGGAGAGATAAATGACTGAAAAAAAAATTCCTACTATTTTAGGCATTTTATTAGTCTTAGGTTTAATGAGTAGTTTAACTCTTTTAAAAAGCGGCACAGGATTTTTTTCTAAGGCAGCCAAGGAAACCTCTCCTCAGGAAGTGAAAATAACCAATATCACGGATAGTTCTTTTGTTGTTTCATGGTACACAGAGAAGCAGACAGCCGGCTTTATTGAAATTAAAAATTTAGACCAAGAAACTTTTTTTGATGTTCGGGATCAGCCTGGAAATTTGAATAAGTTTGATACCCACTATGTAGTAGTTAAAAATTTAAATCCGGAAACCAAATACCAGTTTACAATAAATTCGGGAGGCAGAGTTTATTATGAAGAAGGCCAAAAAGAGTATTCAGTTCAAACAGCCGGCCTTGTTCCCGGCGAACCACCGAAAGCTACTTTGGCTTCGGGTAGAGTAGTTACACTTGAAGACGAACCAGCTGGCGGAGCAGTTGTATATATCCAAATTTCGGATATAAGTCCACTTTCAGCTTTAGTTACTGATAAGGGAAACTGGGTTGTTTCGCTGGCTCAAGCTTATTCAGAAGATTTAGTTGCTAGAGCCAATTATCAAGAAGGAAAAATAGTTGAAAATATCAACGTGCAAGGTGGAGCAATGGGAGAGGCTGCCGCTACTGTTTTTACACAAAATGATGATCCGGTTCCAGAAATTAAATTAGGCGGAAATTATGATTTTACCGACCAAAAAGATAGTTTAGATGTTGGTGAAGATTTATCTCCACCACCCTCAGACTCGAAATTAAAAACCGATGATTTAAGGCTTGAGAAAGAAAAACCTTTTCGGATTATTAATCCTGAAGACGGTGAAACAATTACTATACCCCAACCAGAAATTTTTGGTGAGGGACCGCGTGGAGGAAAAGTAGAAATAACTTTGGAGTCAGAAATTAAATACGAGGCAGAAATTGATATAGGGGGAGGCGGGGAATGGAGTTGGACTCCTCCTCAAAGTTTGTCTCCGGGAACCCATACTTTACGCGTTGATTATAGTGATCCGGATACCGGTGAAAAAGAAACTTTTTTGAGAACCTTTGTATTATCGGCTAGTGATGAAGATTCAGGACCAGCTTTTAGTTCTACTCCCTCTGGGACAACGGCTACGCCGACACCAACTTTAACTGCAACACCCCAACCAACTAATACCCCTCAGCCGACAAGCACTTCTCAGCCGACCAAAACACCGGCGCCGACCACTCCACCTCGAAAGAGTCAGCCTTCTACTGATTCTGGAGTTCCGGACAGCGGTTTTTGGGAGCCGACATTTATTTTGCTGGGCGGCAGTCTGCTTGTTTTTCTAAGTTTAGCGGTTGGATTTTAGTTAAATTAAGGTTAAAAGATTGACAAAAGAGTTGGTTTTATATATTCTGAGATAGATAGATTATTTTAACTTTTATGAATCGAAAAAAGAAAATTTTTATTTTAATTTCCACGATTTTATTCTTTTCTTCAATTATAGGTGGTCTTGTTTTAGTTCGGAGAAGTCAAGAAACGAGAAGAGGGGCGGAATCTTGTTCAGGTTGGTGTAATAAAGATGGATGTAGTAATGATTGTCCTGATGTATGGCCGGTGTCTTTTTATTGTCGTGGTAAATCAGATAGCGCTTGTAATGAACGTCACGGCAGTTTTTTAGGTTATGGTGTGCCGGCTGGAACGATAGAATATGGAGAAAACGTAAAAGTAAAAAAAGATGACGAAGAAACCTTTATTTCTTCTTGGTGCACTACAGTCCAGGCGGATAGTAATTCTCCTGATTCAGAGGCGATAGTGGTTTTTATTGGAGATAATGGGGAATATTGTGTTGAAGGAACCGGATGCGACCCGGATGATTTGGATTGGGATTGTCAAGGGGGACCGGAGGAAACTCCAACTCCAACCACCACACCACCTGACTTAGGTTGTGATTTTAACTGTATTGACTTGTATGCAATTGATGAAAGTGGTAATCAAATAGTTGATTCAGAGTTGGAGGAATTAAAACCGCAGGAAATTTGCTTTGAAATTCAAGGTTGGACAAATTGCGATCAAGGAATTAGTAAAGCTAGGTTTCAGGTAACCGGTTGGGATAACTGGGAATCGGGAGACTATGATCGGGAAGAAAATGATCCCGGGAGTAATGGGGAATATTATTATTACCGCTGGTGTCATGATTTCAGCGATGAAGTAACTAGTTCATCTTGTTCTGATATTGACGCCGAAGTTTGTGTAGAAGGAGTTTGCCGATGATTAAAAAGCCGATTTTACTAATTTTAACCGGAATACTTATAACTTCTTCTTTGATTGGAGGCTTAATTTTAATTAAACAAAGTCAAGAGGTAAGAAAAGGAGCAAGAACTGAGTGGTGTTGTCATTGTCCGGATAATAGTTGTCCTTGTTGTGACGGTTGTCCGGAACATAACGGAGATGGTTGTTACAAGATTATTGAAGATGATGGCGGAGATGATAGTCCAACGTGTGGCGAGAGTCAATGTGAGTCAGGAGGAACTTGTTACGACGACGGTTATTGTTGTGCTACTAATCAAGACACAGGTAAAGAATATCATTGCTGTGATGGAACGTGGGTTGAAAAAGGCACTCCATGTGGAGATGCGGAGTGTTCAGGTTGGTGTAATAAGGATGGATGTGGTAATGATTGTCCTGATGTTTGGCCGGTGTCTTTTTATTGTCGTGGTAAATCAGATAGCGCTTGTAATGAACGTCACGGCAGTTTTTTAGGTTATGGTGTGCCGGCTGGAACGATAGAATATGGAGAAAACGTAAAAGTAAAAAAAGATGACGAAGAAACCTTTATTTCTTCTTGGTGCACTACAGTCCAGGCGGATAGTAATTCTCCTGATTCAGAGGCGATAGTGGTTTTTATTGGAGATAATGGGGAATATTGTGTTGAAGGAACCGGATGCGACCCGGATGATTTGGATTGGGATTGTCAAGGGGGACCGGAGGAAACTCCAACTCCAACCACCACACCACCTGACTTAGGTTGTGATTTTAACTGTATTGACTTGTATGCAATTGATGAAAGTGGTAATCAAATAGTTGATTCAGAGTTGGAGGAATTAAAACCGCAGGAAATTTGCTTTGAAATTCAAGGTTGGACAAATTGCGATCAAGGAATTAGTAAAGCTAGGTTTCAGGTAACCGGTTGGGATAACTGGGAATCGGGAGACTATGATCGGGAAGAAAATGATCCCGGGAGTAATGGGGAATATTATTATTACCGCTGGTGTCATGATTTCAGCGATGAAGTAACTAGTTCATCTTGTTCTGATATTGACGCCGAAGTTTGTGTAGAAGGAGTTTGCCGATGATTAAAAAGCCGATTTTACTAATTTTAACCGGAATACTTATAACTTCTTCTTTGATTGGAGGCTTAATTTTAATTAAACAAAGTCAAGAGGTAAGAAAAGGAGCAAGAACTGAGTGGTGTTGTCATTGTCCGGATAATAGTTGTCCTTGTTGTGACGGTTGTCCGGAACATAACGGAGATGGTTGTTACAAGATTATTGAAGATGATGGCGGAGATGATAGTCCAACGTGTGGCGAGAGTCAATGTGAGTCAGGAGGAACTTGTTACGACGACGGTTATTGTTGTGCTACTAATCAAGACACAGGTAAAGAATATCATTGCTGTGATGGAACGTGGGTTGAAAAAGGCACTCCATGTGGAGATGCGGAGTGTTCAGGTTGGTGTAATAAGGATGGATGTGGTAATGATTGTCCTGATGTTTGGCCGGTGTCTTTTTATTGTCGTGGAAGATCACATAGTGCTTGTGGCGAGCATCACGGAAGTTTTTTAGGGTATGGTGTCCCGGCTGGAACGATAAAATATGGGGAGAACGTAAAAGTTAAGAAAAATGGTGAAGAAACTTTCATTTCATCTTGGTGTACTACAGTTCAGGCGGATAGTAATTCTCCCGGCTCAGAAGCGATAGTGGTTTTTATTGGTGATAATGGGGAATATTGTGTTGAAGGAACTGGATGTGATCCGGATGATTTGGATTGGGATTGCAGTCGAATAACACCGACTCTAACACCGAC
>CAYSLZ010000017.1:0-12186 GCA_964432015.1 uncultured Gammaproteobacteria bacterium
TGGTGAGCTCTTATCTCACCAACAAGCTGATAGGACGCACGCTCCTCCTTTTCCGATCCGATAAATCGGACCTTTACCCCGGAGGGAACTATGAAATATTAGCCTCGATTTCTCGAGGTTATTTTTCAGAAAAGGGTAGATTCGTACGTGTTACTCACCCGTCTGCCATGATGTACCAAGCGCAAGCGCCTGGTACGTCATTCGACTTGCATGCCTTAGGCACACCGCCAGCATTCACCCTGAGCTACGATCAAACTCTCAAATAAATTTTCTCTAGCCACGTACCACAAAGGGTACATGGCATGCTCCTGTCACAACCAATCTTGACTTAACCGTGTACTAAATATAGTACACAGCTGATTGCTGACCAACTTGTTAAGGTACATAGTTATAATATCATCTTCTACCTGAAAGTCAATTCCCGCTGTAGCGGGATCACGAGCGTATCTCGTCATTCTGAGATACTCCGAAGAATCTTTTTTTAGGGGATCCTTCGCCGCTGCTCAGGATGACAAACTTTAATTTTATACTATAATAAAGGGATGAAAATCGCCGTATTTACTGATTCTTACTATCCACACACCTCCGGCGTAACCACTACTGTTGATCAACAAGCCCGAAAACTGGCTGAAAGAGGCCACAAAATTAAAATCTTCTGCCCAAAACCTAAAAAAAACAACCGCCAAAATCTAGAACTTCCCAAAAACATCGAAGTTACCCGCTTGCCGGCCAACATATCTGTACTTGGCTACTCAACTTTACCCTTATCTATACCAACAGTCACTAAATCATTAAAAGAAGTAAAAAACTTCCGGCCCGATATTGTTCACATCCACACTGAAGGCGGTGTCGGCTGGGAAGGATTAATTTGCGCTAAAGTCAGAAAAATACCCATCGTAACTACTTTACATACTTTTCTGGCCCATCAGGAATATCTTAAAAACTGGAAGCTGGACAAATTAGAAAATTTCAAAAAAATTGGTTGGAAATATGTTCTGATGATCCACAACCAGGCTAAAATAGTAATTTGTCCGTCAAAAGCAATGAAGGAGGAAGCTCTTAAAAACGGCTTAGAAGTTGAAACAAAAGTTATTGCTAATGGAATTGACTTAGAGAAATATGATGTAGGGAACGCAGATCTGCGCTCCCTACAAAGCGGAAATTTTGAATTTATCTATGTCGGAAGAATTGCCGTTGAAAAAAGTCTGCCGGTTTTGATCAAGGCTTTTAAAATTATCCATCAAAAACATCCCCAAACAAAATTAACGATTATTGGCGACGGCCCGGCCCTATCAGACTTGCGAAAAATGGCCGCTGATTTGAATTTAGCAGGAAAAATAATTTTCACCGGCCGAATACCATACCAACAATTAATCGCTTCTGACCTAATCTCATCTGCAGATGTTTTTGTCACTCCCAGCAAAACAGAAAACCAGCCCTTAAGTGTTATGGAGGCAATGGCTTTCGGCCTGCCGATTATCGGTGTTGACGCCTTAGGAATGAGCGAACTTGTTGACCATCAACAAAACGGCTTTTTAGCCGAACCGGATAACGTTCGGCAAATTGTTGAATACGCTAATCAAATAATTGTAAATCCCGGTTTGGTTAAAAAAATGGGTCAAGCTTCACAACAAAAAATTAAACAATTTTCATTATCAAAAACCGTAGAAAAATTAGAAAAAACTTATGAGAAAACTGCTCAAAAAACATAAAAAGTTTATTTTCTATACAACCGTTACTGTCCGAATGGGCGGAGTAACAGCTTTTCTTTTCACCCATCCCTTTATTGCTTATTTTTTAAATGCCCTTTTTGATATGGCTGACGGCCCGATTTATAAACACATCATTAAATTAGAACCACAAAAGTCACAGTTGTTAGATAAAATTTTCGATTTATGGTTATACACAACAGCAGCTACCGCCGTAATTTACAAATTACAAATTACAAATTACAAACTACTAATAATCCTCTACTTATACCGGTTAGTTGGCCAAACTCTTTTTTTTGCAACTAAAAATAAACGTTTACTCGCTTATTTTCCGAATTTTTTTGAAGCCTTCTTCTTGTTTTTTTCTTTTTTAGACCTTACCAATAACCTTTCTCTGGTTGAAAGTAGGTTTTTTTATCCAATAGCTATATTTATCGCTATTCTTATTATCCTTCATGAAATTTCGCTCAACATTAAAAACGAAACTGTTTTTGACGACATAATCCTGCCCTTATTTAAACCGTCTAGTTAAGTTCTCGATCGAGAACTCATCTCGACGGACTGGACGAAGCTTTTGATTTCTTTTTTAAATCTGTCTTTGGAAAAGTTTTCGGCCCATTGACGGCAGTCTTCACTGGAAAAATCAGTTTTTTCAAACTTTTTTATTGCTTTCACTAAAGATTCTACCGTTAATTTCTTAAAATATAATCCCGTCTTGCCGGGCAAAATTGTTTCTTTCGCCCCTCCCGAGTAAAAAGCAATTGTTGGCGTTCCAAAAGCAGCAGCTTCCAAAGGAACCATGCCAAAATCTTCTTGTTCAACTGGAAAAATAACTCCCTTTGCTTCACCATACAACTGCCATAACTTCTCATCAGGTACCCGACCAAGATAATCAACCGATTCAACGCCATCGGTCAAATTCACTACTCTATCTTTCAAAGGGCCTGTTCCAACAACTTTTAAATTTACCCCTAACTTAGCACAAGCCTCCACAGCAATTTCCGGGTGCTTTGGCCAAACCAAACGGCTAACATATAGATAAAAGTCTTTTATAGGCACTACTTTTTTCTTTGGCAGGCTAATAATCGGTGGATGGATAACTCTTGACTTCCGGCGGTAAAACTTATCAATCCGACCAGCCACTTCTTGGGAATTAGCGATAAAACAATCGACATTTTGTGAAATACGATAATCATACTGCCTCAAAAAATGACCGACGATCAAAGAATATACTTTTATCGGCCAAAATTTTGTCAATTTTCGAGATTCCGGATAGCCGTACAAATACCGCGGCGGCGTATGACAATAACAAATATGCTTAGTCTTACCTTCAGTAATAATTCCTCTTGGCATCGCCCAAGAAGAAGAGGTAATAACTAAGTCATAATTAGAAAAATCGAAACTTTTCCAAACTAAAGGAAGCAAAAAACGTAAAGGAGAAATTAACCTGTTTGACCAAGGCAATTTCTGGAACCAAGAAGTTCGAATATCCCAATCTTTAAATCTCTCCCAATTTTCACCCAAACTTTTTTGGTTTTTAATGGCAACATAAACCGGCGCTTGCGGCCAAATTTCATGTAGTGCTTCTAACACCCGCTCCGCCCCACCATAACTGATTAAATAATCGTGAACTAGTGCTACGCGCATTTCTTTTATC
Organism: uncultured Gammaproteobacteria bacterium; assembly: GCA_964432015.1. GTDB lineage: Bacteria > Patescibacteriota > Microgenomatia > UBA12405 > JAHJSD01 > CAYSLZ01. Next base: position 3,367 of record CAYSLZ010000017.1, read on the forward strand.
TTTCCCATTTACTTATTACTTATTACCTATTACTTGTTACTAAATCAAAGACATTTGATTTTCCGTTTTGCCGGCATTAAATCTGTCTTCAATTCTTTGTACTAGCGACCGGAAATTTAAATTTTCTAAAGAATTTTTTAGTCTAATCAGCTTTTGGTCAGTAAACTCAGCTTTTTCCCAGTCAACCTCTACCGGAGCATCAAGAACTATTTCGGCTAATTGATAAGAAAGTTCCGCTGACTCTTTGCCTTCAGCAAGCTTTCTTTGAATCGACTCGGAAATTTTATCCAAATTATTATAAATTTCCTCATACGTATCATATTTGTCAAACAGCTTCTCGGCCGTCTTCGGCCCAATCCCGTAAACCCCGGGATAATTGTCTGAAGCATCACCAACTAAAGCTTTGTAATCAACTACTTGGTCAGGCGCCACACCCAGCTTTTCTTGAACTTCTTCCGTCCCAACCAATTCTCCGCCGCTTATTCCTCGACCGAGTAAATATAAATATGTATGATCATCAACCAACTGCATTAAATCTTTATCCCCCGTTACAATCACCGTTTGTCCATTTTTTTTGAACATTTGAACATTTGAAGATTGGACTTTTTTGGCTATCGTTCCCGCCAAATCATCAGCTTCGTAGCCGGAAACCATCTTCATCGGGATACTTGCGTCTTTAATCGTTTCCCGAGTCAAATCAATCTGACTTTTCAGCTCATCTTCCATTTTCGGTCGGTGGGCCTGATAACCAATAAACTTTTCATGCCGAAAAGTGGGCCCCGGAGCATCAAAACAACAAATCAAAAAATCAGGAGAAAGCTCATCAACAGCTGATAAAAGCATTGAAAAAAAACCATAAACCGCATTAATCGGTTTGCCGGCCCGGGTCATGCTTTCCTTGGGCAAAGCGTGATAAGCCCGGTGCAAAAGAGCATGAGAATCAATAATTAATAATTTCGCCATATACTATTATATAATACTCAGCCGTTTCGTCATTCTGAGGTCGAAATCACGACCGAAGAATCTATCTTTAGGGGGTCCTTCGACTTGTCCACGACACAAGGTCGGGACTACGCTCAGGATGACATGCCCTTGTCACTTGCTCTAAGAAAAATAGTCCTTTATACTGAATAAGTATGGAACACCATCCAATACCACAGCAAATCAGCTCATACGAATTCCGTTTAGTCGGCAGTATGACTCTAAAGCAATTTATAAAACTGGCTGGTGGATTAATTTTAGCTTTTGTTGTTTACCACAGTCAGTTAATCTTTTTTATTAAGTGGCCGTTAATCATCGGCCTTTCCAGTCTGGGAGCTGCTTTAGCTTTTATGCCGATTAATGAACAACCGCTGGAAAAATGGATCATCGCTTTTTTCCAAAGTGTTTACTCCCCAACTATTTATATCTGGCAAAAACAAGCCCCGGCTTTGGATTTTGAAGAACGAGGTTTTCAGCAGCCCGATGCTGATGAAGAGCCGGAGCCGGTGGACAGTAAAGAAAAAGAACCGAAATTAGAAGAATTTTTAGCAACTATTGAAGAAGATAAAGAGTTTCAGCCAAAGGCTGATCCGCCTTTGGCGGAAAAAGTGAAAAGTGAAAAGGAAAAAATTAAAGAACCAACCACGGAAGATAAAAAACCAGAGCCAAAAGAAGAAAAAGATAAGCCTGAATATATTTTGGATTTTCCAGACCGAAAAGCACCCGAAACAACGGCAGAGGCAGAATTTGGAGAAATACCAAGGCCTGAACCACCAAATACACCGAACAAGGTTGTTGGAATGGTTTTTAACCAAGAAGGCAAAATGATTGAAAACGCAATCATTGAAATCCAAGACCAAAACGGCAACCCGGTCAGGGCTTTAAGAACTAATAAAATTGGCCAGTTTGAAACGGCTACCCCGTTGTCAAATGGAGAATATATTATTTCGGTTGAAAAAGATGGTTATCAATTTGATATACTGAAAATAGAAGCAAAAGGAGAAGTACTTTCGCCGTTAATTATTAAAGCAAAGCAAAATCAAGAATCTTGATTCTTGATTCATGAATCAAGTTTATGGATTTAAATAAAATCGCCATTAAAGGCACCAGTCAAGAGCATTTACCAATTGAGGATATTCAAAAGGATTTGGTAATTTTAAAAAACGGGGCAGCAGTAATGATTTTACGAACTTCTTCAGTAAACTTTGATCTCTTATCAGAAAAAGAACAAGACGCAATGATTTATGCCTATGCGGCAATGCTTAATTCTCTCACCTATCAAGTTGAAATTATTGTCCGGTCTGTTTCCAAAGATGTTTCTAACTACCTCAAACGGATAAAACAGCAGAAAACAAAAGTTTCCAACCCCCTATTAAAAAGACAAATTGAGTCTTATCATAATTTTGTTAAAGAAGTTGTTGAAAAAAATAACGTTTTGGCAAAATCATTTTACGTGGCTGTACCCTTTTATCCAGCCGAAATGGGTACTTCAGCCGCCGCCCAATCAAGCTTACCAGGCTTTCTTTCCTTTTTAAAGCCAAAAAAGCATTCTCTGCCGACTAGTAAAGAAAAAATCATTACCAAAGCAAAAGCCGCCTTAGACCCAAAAAAAGAACATTTAAAAAGACTGTTCGGCAGACTAGGCTTAACTATCAAACAACTGGAAACAAAAGAATTAATTCGTTTATTTTATAAAATTTATAATCCGGAATCATCTTTGGGAGAAAACATTCAGGCTTTAAGCCAACAAGGAGTAATGGTTCACGGACCAAAAAAAGAAATTGAAAATGCTTGACAAAATATTTGGAAAATCCAAACCAAAAAAAGACGAAAAAGACGAAAAAGAACAAGATTCGCTTAGTGCCGGTTTAAAAAATTTTGAAGAAGGATTAGTTTCAGTCCAGGATATTATTGCTCCTTCAGCCGTAGAGGTTGATTTTGACTGGATTCGAATCAACAACCACTATTACCGAACTTTATTTGTTGTTAACTACCCGCGCTTTGTATCTGCCAACTGGCTGTCATCTCTAATTAACTTTGACCACTCTTTAGATATATCAATGAATGTCTACCCCACTGAAGGTAAAGAAATTCTATCTAACTTAAGAAGAAAAATTGCTGAAATGGAAGCTGAAATTTCGTCTGACGTGCAAAGAGGTAAAGTTGTTGACCCGTCAACCAAAGCTAAACTAGAAGATGCTTTATCTCTTCAGGAAGAACTGGTCAAAGGAGTAGAAAAGTTTTTTCAATTCGGTCTATACATTACCATTGGGTCAGAATCGGTTAAAGAGCTCAATCAAATAACTAAAGAACTGGAATCTAATTTAGGCTCATTATTAATCATCCCCAAACACGCTACTTTGCAAATGGAAAAAGGGTTTAAAACCACTTTGCCGTTAGCCGATGACCGCCTAAATGTCACCCGAAACATGGATACCACTTCTCTGGCAACCACCTTTCCCTTTGTTTCTTCCGACTTATCTGACGACAAGGGTGTAATGTACGGTCTAAATGAACATAACGGCTCATTAGTTGTCTTTGACCGGTTTACAATGGAAAATGCCAATTCAATTTTGTTCGCCAAATCGGGAGCCGGCAAATCTTATCTAGTAAAACTTGAAGCATTAAGATCCCTCATGTTCGGAACTGAGGTTATGGTTTTAGACCCGGAAAACGAATACAAAGCCTTAGCCGAAGCCGTCGGCGGCCAGTTTATCACTTTCAGCTTTGAATCAGATTCTAAAATCAACCCCTTTGATTTGGAAATAACCCCTGACGAAGAAACCAAAAATCAATTGGGGAGAAAAATCATGGCCCTTCATAGTTTATTTGCCTTGGTCATGGGTGAAATGAACGCTAAAGAAGAAGCCCTACTCGACCGAGCCCTAGTCCAAACTTATAAAATGCGTGGCATTACTCCCAAAAATCCTCCAAAAGAAGATACCGAAATGCCTTTAATTGAGGATTTGTACAAAGTCCTACTGGGAATGGAAGAAGAACAAGCCGCTTCTTTAGCCGCTCGATTAGAAAAATTTATTAAAGGTTCATTTGCCGGTTTATTTAACTCCCAAACCAATGTTAAGCTGGAAAACGAATTCATTGTTTTTGGAATCCGCGATTTGGAGGAAGAACTCCGCCCAATTGCCATGCACATTGTTTTGGACTTTATTTGGAATAAAATCCGTAAAGAAATGAAAAAGCGTATCTTGGTTGTTGACGAAGCCTGGTATTTAATGCAATATGCCGACACCGCCCAATACCTCTACAGCTTAGCCAAACGGGCAAGAAAATATTATTTAGGCTTAACAACAATTACCCAAGACGTTCAAGACTTTTTAGGTTCTGATTATGGAAAAGCCATTGTTACCAACTCTTCAATTCAAATTTTGCTTAAACAACATCCAGCAGCAATAGACCAGGTCTCTGAAGTCTTTTACTTATCCGAAGGAGAAAAACAGTTATTACTCGGAGCTGATATTGGTGAAGGAATTTTCTTTGCCGGTCAAAATCATGTTGCTATTCGAGTTATTGCCTCACCCGATGAACATAAATTAATTACTTCCAGCCCGGAAGACATTATTGCCATGAAAAAGGGAAAGGATCTAAAAACCGAGCCAAAAACTGCCCAATTAGACAAAGAAGCCAAAGACCCAGAAGACTCTTCCTCACCACGTTCCTCAGAATGACAAACACCCCTTTTTGTTTTAAATTCCAAACCAATGTGATAAATTATAAGTATGGCTGACGAAGAAAAAACAATAAGTCCAGCCCAATTTTTCAATAACTGGGCAAATAAAATTGAGCACTTAACTGACAAATTAGGTCAATCTCCCAACCGACGGCAAATCCTCAAAAAACTAAGTATTTCCAACGACCAATTTAAAAAGCTTCTCAAAATTTTAAAAGAAGATTACCAACTAATAAAAAAATCCGACCAGCCATGGGCCGACTTTTTTCGACAAGTCAGCTTGTTTTTCGCCGAAGACAATGAAATTGAAAATGCACAAATAAAACTAGATTCTGAACAACCAACCAAAGGCCAATTAGAAGAACTACTCGCTGAAAAAGAAGCCTTTGAATCTAAACAAGCGGAAATAAAAGAAAAAATTAAATCCCGGCTTCAGGAAAAATTAAATTTAGATAAAACCGAAGTTGACCGCTACCTCCAACGCTTAGTATATCTCCAGAAAATGGAAATCGGTGCTAAAGACCCGGATATTGATATTTCTTCACACGAAGCAGAAGATTTGGCAATTAATAGTTTAGCTTCGGCTGATATAGAAACTTTAACCCAAAAAACTCAACTTATTGAGAGAATCTCCGCAGAATTACCGAAAGATTACCGCACAGATATCCCAACATCAACAACTATTGCTAATCATGTTTTAAAACAAGAAGCAGAAATAATTAAAAATCAGGCAAAATCAGCCGGAATACCGGAAATAAGCTACCCAACAGTTTTAAGGCTTTCCACTTTTGTTCCTTCTCCAAAAGAAAAAAAAGACAAACAAGAAGTAACCAAAAAAGTGGAAAAATTCGTCAATTTAATGAGCCAACTTGGTGTAAAAGAAGAAGAATCTGAAACTATACTTAACCAAATATCTCAAACTAGAAAAGAGCTTCTTGGCCAAGAAACTACCGTTGAAAAGGTTAAAAGACAGCTTATTGAAAACCAACTGCCGCCGAAAAAAGCTGAAAAAACTGCCCGGCAGGCAGTTAAAACCAAAAAGAAAAAAATTCAAAAAAAGATAAAAGAAATTTCTCCGGAATTAGAACCGGAAACTAAAACCAAAATTACCACCGCCGCCTTAACAGATAACTACGAAGAAGTTAAAAAAGCCGTTAAAAAAATTAAAGATTTACCAAAAACAGATCAAAAAGACCTGGCTGAAGGAGTTATCGAAAGCAACGCCTTTATCGCCGCTCGGGAAACAATCGCCCACCAATTAAAAAATCCTCCTCAAAAAATTGCCGCCACCGTACCGGAAAGTTTTCAAGAAAAATTAGATCAGCATCCCCAAGTAACCGAACAAATTGCCGGATTAATAGTTACCAGAGCCTCCCAGGGAGTTGCTAAAGAAAACATACTACCCTCAATTATTGTCCCCACCGCCATTGCGGTCAACAACCAAAAAATGCCTGTTGAAGAAGGAGAAGAAGAAGCCTTAAAACAAACCTTCTCCGGATTAACTAATACCACTTTAAAAATGGTTGCTTTAAGTGAAGAAGAGTATTATCAGTCCTCGGCCTTAAACGACCTTGAAGAACAAATAAGCACTTATCTGGGAAATAAAATTAGCATCAGAGAGCCTGACGGAACAATAAAATATTTTGATTTATCTGGCAAAGTTAATCGGAAAGCGGTCAAATTAATGGCTGACTTTTGGGTCAGAAAACCAACCAAAACCAGTCAGGAATTTTTAAACTTAAAAATTGAAAAAGATGAAGCACCGCTTAGCACAACTTTAGAAAAACTTCCGTCTGGAGACCCAACTGAGATTTTAGCCAACCTTAATGCGGATGAAAACCCTTCTGCCGCCGCCGCTGTTGCAGCGCAATTAGCCCAAACTCCTCCCGACCAACTGCAAGAAAACATATCTGCCTGGCAGGAGTTTACCACTCACTTAAAAGAAATCGGTCAGGAAGATTTAATCGTTAAAAATAAATTGCTGGCAACTATGCAAACCTGGTACGGCGAAAAAGGAGTTGCCGAACAAGTTTACCAAACCCAGCTCTACCAAACTTATCAAGGCATCCGTCAAGTTTTTTCACCATTTACCAATTTTGTTTCCGGCAAAATCCAGCCGCAAATTAAAAAACTTCTTGGTAATACTGCTCTTGGCAAAGGTATCAAAACGCTTTGGGATAAAGGCAAAAGCTTTTTAAAAGAAAAAATATTTGACCCAATAAAAAACTGGGCTTTAAAACAAGTAGGTGAAAAAATAGCTAAAGAGGGAATTAAGATAGCTGCCAAAGAAGGAGTCAAAGCCGCTCTTGCCGCCGCTGGAACAACAGTTAGTTTCGGAGTCACTGCCGCTATCTGGGTCGGCGAAAAAATACTTAAAGCCGGATACAGCTTATTTAAAAAAGGTCTCAAAGCAGTTGGCCTTGATAAAGCGGTTGATAAATTTAATCAGCTGACCAGTTTTGGCCTTGCCCCGAAATTAGATAAAGCGGTTGATAAAGTACTTTTTTTTCTTCCCGCTTTTGCCAAAGATTTTGTCAAATTTTTCAACCGAGTCTTCGAAGGCATAGTCGAGGTATCAATTATAAATACTTTAATAGTTCCTGCTATCGCTGGAGTTTTTATTGTTCTCTTTTTCCTACAGCTTTTTGTTCAGGGACCGGTAAACCTTACCATGGCCCCGCCCTTAATGGAACGTGGCGGGCGAGGAGTTCCAGAACCAGGTCCAGGCGGGGACATTGCTGTTTTAGATGTTGATGTTGACTTAAGTCAATGCGAAAACTATTCAGGAAATGTTAAAGACGCTTGTATTGCTACTATAGTTCTTCAAGCTTGTTTTCCAGAAGGTATCAATTCAACAAACGTCGGTGCAAATGGAAGTAATGTAGAAACCTGCTTAAAAAATAATTCTGATTTAACAAGCGGAACAATAAGCCATATGGTAAACGAAATAAATGCTTCGGCTACCGCATACACTTATTTACAATGTGTTGGTTACAAACGTGCTGTAGAATCTCAACTTCCCTATGGAGTTGGAGATGCTAAAGATTATACTTCAGCTTGCAACGCTGTAAGTAAAAGCCAAATTAAACCAGGTGATAACGCTGTCTGGACAAGTGGATCCTTTGGACACATCGCAATCGTTATAGATCCACTGCCGAATGATCCTAATTCTGTTTTGGTTGCTCAAGCTTGGGGTGGTAAAGGCAATATAAATTTTAAAAAGGCAATTATTGCCAGTATATCTCAATTCATTCGCTGTAATTAATTACTATAATAAAAATATGCAAAATTTAACAAAATTTTTTAAAAAATACCAATTAATAATTTTACTGGCCGTAATTGCTGGATTTTTACTAACTTTTAAAACAATTATCTCCCCTTCACAAAAAGAACCAGAGCAAGAAACGCCAACAATAAAGCCGACTGTCCCTCAATCTATTTCTACAATTAAACCTACAACTACTAAACCTACAACTACTAAATCTCCTACAATTACCCCAAAAGAAAAAACTCCGACGCCAATTTTAAAAGGTTTTACACCAACTCCAGAAGAATTTTCTGAAATAGGAATTACCGAAGATAATTTTATGAAAAATATTTTAGAAAAATTTCCACTTAGTCCATATCTACCATATCCAGACACAAAAATAAAGATTTGGTACACCGATCCTCTAGCTCTTATCATAACCAAAGATGGAGCAATAACGGCTGAAAAAAAAGATGAAATTTTAGACTGGATTAAAGAACAAGGCGTTGATCCGGATACCCACCAAATTACTTGGAAAGAAGAATAAAAATGTTTAAATTTTTACAAAAATATTCACTGGTTTTAGTAATTTCAATCACTGCCGGCCTGTTAATCGGGTTTAAAACATTCTATCCAACCAGTGACCAGCAGACAGGCACGGTAAAATCTTCAACCACACCTACTTCAACCCCAAGTCCAACCTCAAACCCAAAACAAAGCTCAATTCCAACCATGCCGCCGAATCCAACAATGTCTGAAGAAGATGCCGAAAAAATATTAGAAAAACTCGGTATCGACCCCGAAAATCCTGAAGAAAGCATTGAAAAAATACTGCAAGATTTAAACATCGACCCCGAAAATCCAAAAGAAGAAGATTTCCAAAAAATCCTTGATTTTTTGGAAA
>CAYSLZ010000018.1:0-8391 GCA_964432015.1 uncultured Gammaproteobacteria bacterium
ACTTTTACCGGCATAATGATGTGCGTCCAGCTGTCATCAGAAGGTATTTTAAACATGCCTGGAGTTAAAGATTCGTTAAATGACATCTCTACTTGCTGTTCGTCAGAAGGAATTACCTTTAAGAAGTCAAGCAGAAATCGATAATTAAAAGCAATTTCTAAATCATCACCCTTAATCTTTGCTCCGACCTCTGTTTTATTTTCACCAACGCTGGGTGCATTTGATGAAATTTCCACTTTGCCAGAGCCAATTTTAAACTTCACCACATTAGCTGACTCCCGGGCAAAAACAGATGCCATCCGAACTGACTGATGAAATTCTTCCTTATCAACTAAAAGTTTTGTTGGTGTTTTCTCAGGAATAATTTTTTCATATTCAGGAAATTCTCCTTCTATTAAACGAGATGTTATTTGCAAATCAGGCAGGAGAAAAACCACTTGATTTTCATCCTTTGTTAAACCAACTTTAACTTCATTTTCTCCAGAAGCTAAACGAACAACTTCAGTCAAACTTCGAGCAGGAATTAAAAAAGTACCGCCATTTTGAGACTTTTCCATGTTTACCTCAACACCAGCAACATCTTTTAAAGATAAACGGTAACCATCAGTGGATACCATTCGATATCCATTATCAGAAAATTCCCAATTAACAGCTGCTAAGACCGGCCTGGTATCATCGTCTGCCGCAGCAAAACTGACTAAATTAACTGCTTCCTCCAAATTGGAAAGAGGCAAAGAAGCGGTTTTGTTTTCTTCAACAGTTGGAATTTCTGGAAATTCTTCCGCTTCCATTCCAGTGAAAGTAGATTTTCCCTGAGTTGAACTGATTTTTATTTGGCTCTTTTTAACAATATCTAGCTTTAATTTACCTGGTGAAAGATAAGATACAAATTCAGAAATTTCTTTAGCCGGAATGGTTAATTCTCCTGGCTTTTCAACTTTGGCATCCAGCCAATATTGAATACCGATATCGAGATTAGTTGCTGACAACTTTAAACGGTTATTTTTTTGAGCCGAAAATAAAATATTTGCTAAAACGGGCAGTTGAGGACGGGAAGCAATAAATCTTGATACTACTGATAAACCTTGGTTTAAATCTTCTTGTAAAACTTCCAATTTCATGTTAACCAATCTTAACTGACAGACCTTATTCTGTCAATGCTCACAGGTCTTCTGCCAACATAAAGCCATTTTTTTTATAAAAACTGTCAAATGAAAAAATTGCATCTGCTTTTAAAGTCTCCGCTGCAGCAGCAACAATGCAATCGAAAAGTGTATCTTTTTTACTTATTTTTGGTCCAAAGTATTTATTAACAGCTAGATCATAAATTTGATTACTAACTTCAATAATTTGACCGGGAGAATTCTTAAACTCCTCAGCAATTTGATAGGCTGCTGGACCATTATCCAAAACTCTTTGAATAAAAGCGGTTGATTCTATAACAGCAGTCAGAGGATAAACTAATTTCGCATTCATCTCAACTAAATTTTTACTGACTTTTCTTACTTTTTCATGAAGAGCGTCTTCTTGGTTAATTTGAGCGATAATTGAATCAGCATCACCAACAACCAATTTAGTCATTTTCACTCCAGTCCTTATCCCATAAATATTCATCTATTTTTTTGGCTCCGTCCTTAGGGCCTTTTACCCCATACTTTTCCCCAATCTCACAAACTCGGTACATTATTTTTGCTGTACCAGCCTGCCTTTTTATTTGCTTAAGCCCTTCTTTCAAAGCAGTCCTCATCAAATCCGCTTTGCTGGTTTTTTTATCCTCAGCTAATTTTTCAACTTCATCATTTAAATGCTGAGGTATATATAAATAGGTACGTAACATTGTAGTTTATTTATAACATGTGATACCACATGTTGTCAAGATATTATTTTACGTTTTCCCCATTTGGGATTTATAAAATAGTTAATAGATATTTGAGTATTTAATATAGTAGTAGTATTAGTATAGTCGGTGGAAATGTGGATTGGTGAGTAGAAGCTAAGTTTATTTTTGACGTTGAAAAGTTGTTTTTTGTTTAAATTTAGCCGAAAGAATTTTTAAATCAATGTTTTTTATCCGATAATTTACTACCTGCTAATGACTATAGGAAGTGGAAAAATTAAAAGTTTTGGGGAGAAAATTGTGGATAAAAAACAGATTATTGTGGAATATCAACCATAAATCTTTTTTCGCATTTCCAGAATATCGTGGCGGACTTTTTGATTGGTGGAAAACAGACGGTCTATTTTTTCTTCGGAATGCATAATTGTTGTGTGGTCACGTCCGCCAAGAATTTCCCCAACTCGTTTTAATGGATATTCCAGTTCTTTACGTAAAAGATAAGCGGCAATATGTCGGGCGGTAGCAATTTCTTTTTTTCTTGACCGACCCTTTACTTCTTTGGTTTTTAAATCAAAATGTTTGGCAACTACCGACAAAATTCGACGATAAGAAACAGACCGCCGCGTTTTGGATTGTTTTTTTATTCCAAAAAAGTTTTTCACATAGTCTAAATTTGGTTGTTGATTATCAGCTTGAGCGGCAGCAGCAATTTGGGTTAGTTTACCTTCTAGTTCTCTGGCGTTAGACTCAATTGTTTCAGCAATAAAAGTAATTGCATCGTCAGTGATATTTATATTTCTTTGTTCAGATTTCTGTTTTAAAATTGCTACTCTCATTTCAAAATCTGGAGCCTGAACATCAACAGTCAGACCTCCCATAAACCTTGATGTTAGACGATCTTTTAAAGGTTGAAGTTCTTCAGGTTTACGGTCAGAAGTCAAAACAACTTGTTTTTGATTAAGATAAAGCTCATTAAAAGTGTGGAAAAACTCATCTTGTATGTATTCTTTACCGGCAATGAACTGGACATCGTCAACTAAAAAAACATCAACATTTCTGTATTTATGTTTGAATTTATTGGTTGTTTGTTCTTTTAGTGAAGCAACTAGCTCATTACCAAAAGTTTCTGCACTAATACAAAGGATTTTCCAGTCCGGGTAATCTTCAGAAATTTGATTGCCGATGGCGTGTAGAAGATGGGTTTTGCCAACGCCAACTCCACCCCAGAGAAAGAGAGGGTTATATGAATTACCGGGCTGTTTGACGATACCCTGAGCAGCGGCAAAGGCAAAATGATTAGTATCACCAACAACAAAATTGTCAAAATTAAACCGCGGACTAAGACCGGAGCGTTTGTTAAAAACGTTAATTGGTTGGGGAGTTTGCACGTTACGGGATACGGATTTCGTGTCTTGCCTCGCCGAAGCCTTTGGCGAAGGCGGGCTTTCTTCAAACAGTGGTCCTGTTTCACCTTTTTCCTCTTTTTTCTTTTCAACTTCAAATTCTAGTTTTGATTTTTCGCCGGTTTGGCGGTCTAAAGCTGCTTTAACTAAGCTGTCATATCTTTTTTTTATCAAATCGGCTAAATAGGAGCTGGGACAGACAATAGTAGCGGTTTTATTTTTATAATTTTTTAATCTAGTATTGGCAAACAAAGTAGTAAAAATGGTTTTTGACAAAGAAAGTTTAAGTTCGGCTAAAACACTAGACCAGAGAGAGTCTAAATTTTTTGTCATTGTTTGTCTGAGGGGTTATTAACATTGTAAAATTTTTATCCACATTTGACAAGTGGCAATTATTTATAGCGTCATTCTGAATTCGAAACTTCGATTGAAGAATCCCCTGAAGAAATTAATTTGCTAAATTGTGGGATCCTTCGCTATCGCTCAGGATGACGAAGAAAAAACGCAGGATGACGGTTTTTCTATGCTATAATTGCTACATTGATTTACGTTTAAAAATTATTTCGAATTTAAGATTTATGTCTTTACCAAAAAAGTTTCGATTGAAGAAACAAAAAAAATTTGATAAGGTAAAGCGTCAAGGTCAAGTGATTCACTCTCCCTTGTTTGCAGTTTCAATTTTAAAAGGACAGAGTGATGGACCAAAGTTTGGGTTTGTTGTTTCTAAAAAGATTGACAAAAAAGCAGTAGTACGAAATAAAATTCGTCGTTGGTTAAGTGAGGCAGTAAGAATTTTACTCCCTCAACTTCACCAGGATGTTTACGCCGTTTTTTTTGTTAAAAAGGACATTAAGGATGCAAATTTTCAAAAAATTAAAAAAGAAATTAACAAGATTAATCGATTATTCCGATAAAGTTCCATGCGGGGATAATTCGGAGAATATGCGGTAATTAAAATATGTGGCAAACATTTCTCTTTCAACCATTGTTAAATAGTCTTATTGCTTTTTATCATTTATTTGGAAATTTAGGAGCAGCAATCATTAGTTTAACCGTAGCAATTCGAAGTTTGCTCCTTCCTTTAACTTTACCCTCCTTAAAAACAGCTCAGAAAATGAAGGATATCAGTCCAAAGCTTGAAAAGTTAAAAGAAAAGCATAAAGATGATAAAGAAGCTTTAGCTAAAGCCCAAATGGCCTTATATAAAGAGGAGGGCATCAAGCCGTTTGCTGGTTTTTTGCCGCAAATAATTCAAATAGTTATTCTTATTGCTTTATATCAGGCTTTTCGGCGCGTTTTGGGAGATAACGGCGGCGTGGAGAAGGTAAATGAATTGCTTTATCCCTTTTTAAAATTACCAGAGAACGCCCAATTAGGTTTAAGATTTTTATATTTAAAACTGACTGAACCGGATACGATCAGTTTATTTGGCAGACAAGTTCCGGGCCCGTTTTTAATTGGGGCCGCCGCTGCTCAATTTTTATCAGCTAAAGTGATGATGCCGGCAGCTGAAGAAGAAAAGAAAGCCGCCAAAAAAACTGAAGATAAAGGGGACGATTTTGCTTCCATGATGAGGACGCAATCAATGTATTTATTTCCCTTAATGACCTTATTTATTGGCCTGCGCTTTCCATCGGGGTTAGTTCTTTATTGGTTTGTTTTTAGTTTGTTTAACTTGGGTCAGCAGTTTATAATAAGAAGATTACGGGAGTAATCTCTGATATTCAAGGAGATATTGGGACATTCGTCCCGCGGTAGCGTGACTGAAATTAAAATATCGCGAACGAAGTGAGTAATATCCAATATCAGCGAAGCGAATATCAGGTTAATTTTTAGTTTAAAATTAAATGTCAGAAAAAAAAGTAGAAAAAACGGAGATAGTTAAAAATTACGCCCAGGAATTGTTTAAAAAATTGGGTCAGGAGGTTGACCTGGAAGTTAGTCAAAAGGACGAGGCAATAAAAATAAATATTTCTTCAGATGATCCCGGGCCTTTAATTGGTTTTCATGGTAAAACATTGTCTTCAATTCAGTTGATTTTAGGGTTGATGGTTTTTCAAAAGTCAGGTGAATGGCAGCAAATTATTGTTGATGTAGATGGTTACCGAAAAGAGCAGACAGAAAGGTTGGAAAACATTGCTTTAAATTCAGCCAAGCGGGCAAAATTCTCCGGCCGGCCGGTAGCTTTATCGCCAATGACCCCTTTTGAGCGCCGGGTGATTCACATGACTTTAAATGATGACCCAAATGTGACTACAGAATCAGAAGGAGAACCTCCTCACCGTTACGTGGTAATTACTCCAAAAACTACATAACTTTTTGTATTAGCGGACTCTTTAGCCATGTACCCGTTAGTGGTACCGTGGTCAGTCCGCGTCATATATAATAGTATATGAAAAAAATAGTTAATAAAAATGCTTATCGTCAGTATGATATTGAAGATAAAATCGAAGCCGGGATTGCTTTAACTGGAGCGGAAGCAAAAGCGATACGTACACGAGGAATTCAACTGAAAGACGCCTTTGTCAAGATAATTAATGGTGAACCATATTTAATCAACGCCGTTATTCATCCTTATCCTTTTGCCCGACAAGAGGACCAGGATATGGACCGGCGCCGGAAACTTTTGTTAAAAGAAAGCCAAATTAAAAAGCTCATCGAAAAGAAAGGCCAAAAGTTGACGATTGTGCCTTTAGCGTGTTATACTAAGGGCCGTTGGATAAAGATACTTTTAGGTATAGGAAAGAGAAAAACAAAACAAAAAAGAAAACAGGAATTGATTGAAAAAGAGATTGATCGTAAGATCAAAGAGTTTGAAAATTGGTAATTGAAAATTGTAAATTACGACGAAGTCGTTTTGGGGATGTAACTGATTCGACGGAAAAAGCACGTTTAAAAACAGCAAGCCCTCGTTGGTCACTCGAGGTATTTATCCCCGACTTTAGGTCGGGAAAACAGACCAAAACAAACATGCCAACTCTAACGAGATGGATCTAAATTACGCTTTTGCGTAATCTAGCATTCGCATAATTTTTGTTCGGGAAATTATGTTGAGTGACAATTTACCGAACTTATTTTTTTACTATTGGTCTAAGTAGGAAAAGACATAAATAGACCGAGGTTGATAAATGTTTTGTCAATTGTCAATTTATCAACGTAACTTAAAAATTGACTAAGCTTGTAGAAGTTTTTATCGTATTTTTCTGGACCCGCGGTCACTCCGCGGCATCTCCACAATTTGTTCCCGCGCAGCGGGAAGAAATTAATTCCGCTGTTGCGGAATTGATATTTGGGAGATATTAAGATATTAAATATCGGCAGTATCGCGAGCTACTGCGAGTAATATCTAATATCAACGAAGTTAATATCTGACTGAAAGCATTATGGCTAAAAAAACTAAAACAACCAAGAAAAAGGCAGCGACAAAAAAAACTGCTTCCAGCAGCAATCGTCCTGTACTTAAGGTTGAAAAGAGAGAAATTACTGGACGGAAAGTTAAAAATTTGAGACAAGAAGATTTACTGCCGGCCAGTGTTTATGGCAAGGAAATTGAGTCAATAAGTTTAAAAGCAGATTTTCATCAGGTAAAAGATATTTTTAATCAGGTTGGGGAAACCAGTTTGATTGAATTGGATGTTAAGGGTGAGAAAGAAAACAGACCAGTACTAATGAAAAATCCTCAATATGATTCAATTTCAGATGATTTACTGCATTTAGATTTTCATCAGGTAGATTTAAGCCAAAAAGTTACCGCCGAGGTGCCGGTAGAATTAGTTGGAAAATCACCGGCAGCGGAGTCTGGCGAAGGTGTTTTGGTGCAGTTAGTTAATCAATTGGAAGTAGAAGCTCTTCCTACGGAATTACCGGAAAAGTTTATTGTTGACGTTTCAGATTTAAAAGAAGTTGATGACACGGTAACCTTAGCCGATTTAGAAAAGTATTCTGAAGAGGTTGAAATAAAAGCTGAAGAAGATCAAATTTTAGCTAAGGTTGAGCCTTTACTAGAAGAAGTAGAAGAACCGGTTGCTCCAGAAGAAGATCTTTTGGTTGGAGAAGAGGAGCTTGTTGAAGGTGAAGAACCATTAGAAGGAATGGAAGGCGAAGCGGTTCCGAAAGAAGGTCAAGTAGAAGGAGAACCACAAGCTGAACAGGGACAACCAGAAACAGCTGAAAACAAACCTGATCAAGGATGAAACTAAAAAAACTTAATTTGGAAAATTTTCGAAATTACTCCCAGGAGTTTAACTTCGCTTCACAATTAAACTTAATTATTGGGCCGAATACTGCCGGGAAAACCAATTTATTGGAAGCAGTTTATTTGCTTGCTTCTGGTGAAAGCTTTCGCGCAAACAAAAATGAAGAAATGATTTGTTGGGGTAAAGATCTAGCCTTAGTAGAAGGAGAAGTTGATGAAAATTTTCTTAAAATTGCTGTTCAAAATAAGGAAAATAAGGTGGTTAAAAATTTTTGGGTTGAGAATATTGAAAAAAAGAAATCAAAGTTTATTGATTATTTTAGCGCTGTAATTTTCCGGCCCGAAGATATTCGGATGATTCAGGGTTCACCTGGTCGGCGAAGAGATTTTCTGGACGATGTTTGGTCTAGTTGGAGCTGGGAGTATTATCAGCCGTTATTGACATATAACAAGGCAATTATTCGTCGAAACCGGGTGTTAAGAAGAATTCAAGAGGGCCAAGCTAAAAAAGAAGAACTTTATTTCTGGTCGCAGACATTAGAGAAAAATGGTGAAATTATCCGCCAAAAACGCGAACAGTTTTTAGACTTTGCTAATTATTACTGGCAGAACCAAAGAGATGAATTTTCTCATTTAAAAGTTGATTATCAGTCAAGTCCGGTAACGATTGAACTTCTTGAAGAAAACTATCAAGAAGATATTGATCGGGGAATAACGACTATCGGTCCCCAGCGCGACGATTTTGTAGTTAAAAGCAGTGAATTTGGCGAAAAGCCAAAAGATATTGCTGTTTGGGGGTCACGCGGACAGCAAAGACTGGCAACTTTGGCCTTAAAATTAGCTCAGCTTGCTTTTATTGAAGACCAGCAGGATAAAAAACCGGCATTACTTCTTGATGATATTTTTTCTGAACTTGATAAGACAAATCAGGAACTAGTTGTTTCTCTTTTGCCCCG
>CAYSLZ010000018.1:8491-11830 GCA_964432015.1 uncultured Gammaproteobacteria bacterium
TTTTTTCTGAACTTGATAAGACAAATCAGGAACTAGTTGTTTCTCTTTTGCCCCGTTATCAAACTTTCTTAACTGCAACAGAAGATATTGAGGTCCCCTTTGAAGCGAATGTAATTAGCCTTTGATGTTGCCGATGGGGTGGAATTTGGCAATTGGCGTGGAAATGCCGGTGTCGGAAACGGCCTTAATAACCTCATCAATGTCTTTATAAGCGTGGCCGCCTTCTTCTGCTAAGCCGGAATAAGAAGCTGAGCGGATATAGATGCCCTTGCTTTTTAATTTCTCTTGCAGTTGTTTGCCGTGGACTTCTTTTTTGGCCTGGGTCCGGGATTTGGTCCGGCCGGCACCGTGGGATGTTGACCCAAAAGTTAGCTCTTCAGCTTTTTTAGTTCCTAAAAGTAAATAGGAGGCAGTTTCCATTGATCCGCCAATAATAACCGGTTGATTGTCAAACGCTCTTGTCGCCCCTTTCCGATGAACTAATATCTCTTTTGCTTTTTTATCACTTTTCACTTTTAACTTTTCACTTTTAACTTCCAATTTTGCCATATTGTGCGTAACATCGTAAACTAAATTTAAGCCAAGCTTTTTCGGCTTAACTTCAAATACTTTTCCAAAAGTTTCTCGCGTTTTATGCATTATTAACTGCCGATTAGCAAAAGCGTAATTGGCGGCGGCGTTCATTGCCTGGAAATATTCTTGTCCGTCAGAAGAATTAAATTCCGCATAAGGCATCGGTTTTTGTTTCAGTTTTTTGGTGTAGTCGGTTGCTACTTGGTGGCCAAGCCCTCTTGATCCGCAGTGGATCATTACTGTTATTTGGCCTTCTTTTTTTATTCCTAGTTCTTTTGCCTTTCTCTTTTTAAAAATTTTTACTACTTTTTGGACTTCCAGATAGTGGTTGCCGCTGCCCAATGTTCCCAACTGCGGGCGACCTCGGCTAATTGCTTTGTTAGAAAGGGTTTTCGGATCGGCTGGTTGCATTTTTCCGCCGTCTTCGGCGTGGCTCAAATCTTCTTCCCGGCCGTAGCCTTGTTCAACCGCCCATTCCATGCCCTTTTTTAAAAATTGTTTTAATTCTTTGGAGGTCAACCGTATCCAGGATTTTGACCCTAAACCAGCTCCAGAAATGTTAAATAAACCGTCAACCAATTTCGCTAACTTCGGTCGGACTTCTTTTTCTATCAACTGCGTTGTCATCAATCTTACGCCGCAGTTGATATCAAAACCGACAGCTCCGGGGGAAATTACCCCCGCAGCTGCGGGGTTGGTGGCAAAGACACATCCTATCGGGACGTCATAGCCGATGTGGGTGTCCGGCATTGCCCAAACCGGTTTAACAACTCCGGGCAAACTCGCCGCATCAGCCAGTTGGTCAAAAACTTCCGGCTCAATGGCATCAACAATCTTTTTTGTTCCAACCACTCTCGCCGGCACTTTCATTCCCTCTTTGTATTCCTTCCCCAACTCCCAATTCGTTTCCGAAACCTGCTTCAATTCCATACATTATTATATATTATCCCTAAATTCTATTTCGTCCCTAATTACTGTTTACCCGCCCGCAACGCCTTGCTTGCATGGCGGGCGTGGCTTATTACTGATTACTGAGTCCTTGACTTCTACTTATACTACTAATATAATGTAAGCACCAGAAATTAAGTAGCTGGTGATCGGAGTTTTCGTTTCGGTTTTTTGGATATATCATAAAATAATAAATAATGAGAAAAAATTTAAACTATCAACTTTTTCAGCGGAAAATATTGTAGCTTAAACTAGCTTCGTGATATATCTAGGTTACCGGGACGAAGGTCCCGGTTTTAATTTGCACTTTAACAAGTTATTGATGACGTACTATACCGTGCATCATCTGTCATGTACCCTTTGTGGTACGTGACGTATTTCTCATGTGCCTTTGGCACATGAAATTAACCGGATCCCGACTTTAGGTCGGGACATACAATAATTCTAGTATTAAGGCAAATGGTGGATACCTAGGTGGCAAGAGCCGAAGAAGGACGCCGTAGGCAGCGAAATAGTCGGGAAGGTGCCAAACAACCGTTGATCCGTCTGTATCCGAATGGGGTAACCCACTCCTGCGTAAGCAGGAGAATCCTGCGTTACGCAGGGAATTCACAATTTAGCAATTTTCTAATTTACAGTAAATATTCAATTTTAAAATTGATCAATTGGGTAATTTATTTGAAAATTGGAATTTGAAAATTGGAGTTTCGCGCGTAGCGCGGGAAGGTAAGCTGGGGAACTGAAACATCTTATTACCCAGAGGAAGAGAAAATAATTATGATTCCCTTAGTAGCGGTGAGCGAAAAGGGAAGAGCCTAAACCCCGCAGTTGCGGGGGGTTGTAGGGCTTCGTATCCCCATTGGAAAAGTTAGAAGAATACCTCGGAATAGGTAACCAGAGAAGGTGAAAGTCCTGTATTCAAAAACTAAGTACAATGGATCGGAGTTCCTGAGTAACCCGAGTTATATCGGGTGAATTTGGGGGAACCACTCCTCCAAGGCTAAATACTCTTGCTGACCGATAGTGAACTAGTACCGTGAGGGAAAGGTGAAAAGTACCCCGGGAGGGGAGTGAAATAGCAACTTGAAACCATTTGCTAACAAACAGACAGCGCTTGTCCTACGGACAAGGAATTTACAATTTAGCAATTTACAATTTACAATAAATGATTTAATTTTAAAATTAATTAATTCCAAAATTTATTTGAAAATTCGAAAATTGAAAATTGGAGTTTCTCGTCTGTAGGACGAGTCATGTCGTGCTTTTTGGAGAACGAGCCGGCGAGTTTTCGTTGACTGCAAGTTTAACCCCGCAGTTGCGGGGGTAAGCAGAGGGAAACCAAGTTTAAATAGAGCGTAACCACTTTTGTGGTTTAAGCAGTTAGCGTAAGACCCGAAACCGAGTGATCTAACCATGGGCAGGGTGATCGGTCGAGAAATCGACCAGGAGGCCCGAACCAGTAGGGGATGCAAACCCTTTGGATGACCTGTGGTTTGTAGTAATATGCTAATCGTACTCGGAGATAGCTGGCTCTCCCCGAAATATATTTAGGTATAGCGTTCTATGTTTTTTTCCAGGGGTAAAGCCACTGGATGGGCGCAGGGTAGAAATACCTTGTGCTCAACCAAACTCTGAATACTGGAAGATTAAGTAGAACAAGTCGGTCTGATCGGGCTAAGCTGATCAGGCGAAAGGGAAAGAACCCAGACTCCCGTTTAAGGTCCCCAAGTATTTGCTAAGTGGCAAAGGAAGTGATCAGCCACAGACAGCCAGGAGGTTGGCCTAGAAGCAGCCACCCTTTAAAGAAAGCGTAACAGC
>CAYSLZ010000019.1:0-11778 GCA_964432015.1 uncultured Gammaproteobacteria bacterium
CAGCTGATGCTTCAAAAGCATGACCAACTCCATGTCTGCCGCCAGAAATATTTAATGGTTTGTCCCCGCTATACATTGTTCTTCCCTCTAAGAATGCTTTCCAAGCTTTTCCTTTTGGCAAATAACCAGCCACTTCTGATAGAACTAATTGATAAATCTGCATACAGTCATGGACATATAAATAATCAAGCTGTTCAGGTTTAATGTCCGCCATTTTGTAGGCTTCCTTAAAAACTGTTACATCTTGCGGCATTGGATTAACTTTTTCGTCGTACCAAGGATAATTAGCCGCCGCCCAGTGATAGCCGGCTATTTCAGCTGCCGGTTTTTTCTTCGGTTCGTTGGAAACTATAAAAGCCGATGCTCCGTCAGCAGCATTTAATGCGCTGAATAAACGTGTCGGCCAGGCAAAGAAAGGATTTTTTTGTGATTTCCAGAATTCTTCAGCACTGGAAAAACCTGCTTCTTCGGCTGTTTCTTCCAAGCTTTTTTTAACCATTGCTTTTGGATTTAACGAAGCATGTTTTCGAACAGCTCGGTTAACTTCCATCATTATTTCGTCCATTTGTTCAAATGATAAGCCGTTTTCCTTCATATAAGCAATAGTTGGGAAAGCACCATAGGCAGAAGCAATGTCGTAATAATGGTGGTAAGCGTAAACGTGGTCTACGCCGAAATCAGTCCACTTCCACAATTGGGTAGCATCAATAGGTTTTCTTTCCAAAGGATTGACATTATCAGCGTCAGGAGCGGAAAGTGTGTATTCTCCGGCGACAACTAAAACATTTTTTGATTTTCCTGATTTAATTGCCTGGTCTGCGATGCCTAATCCGGTATTAGTTGTTGAGCAGGCGGTATCAAAGTGGTAACCACCAACATTTCGGAGCCCTAACCAATCTGCCAAAACGGTGGCGTGACTGTAAACTTGAGAAGTATGGGAGAGCATATTTCCAACATAAAAAGCGTCGATTTCTTCAGGACCGATGCCGGAGTCTTCCATTGCTTCAAAAGCAGCATCTGCACACATTTCCTGGAAGGTTTTATCTTTTAATTGCGGCTCCTCGAGTGCGTTGCCGAATTTGGTTTGGCCGGTTCCAACTAAATAAGATTTCATAAATTTTAGCTTAACTATCTTAAGACTAGATAATATAAAACTCTTTGTCAAGGGGCAATTTTTTAAGCTTGTTAAAGTGACCCTCTTTTTGGTAAACTTAACTTTATGAAAAGGTATAGATTAACCATTGCTGTTATGTTAGTGGTTCTGGTCGGTTTGCCGGCGGCGGCAGTTTTTAGTTTGAAAAAAAGTCAGCCGGAAATAGTCGGCCAGGTGGAATCAGCCGAAGAAGAAATCCGGCCGGTTATTTTGGCTGGGACGGTTCAGGCTGAAGATGAAGTTGAACTTCGGTTTCAAACATCAGGCCGGTTAGCCTGGGTAGGGGTGGACAAAGGTGATTGGGTTAAGAAAGGTCAGGCGATTGCCAGTTTGGATAGAGAGGAACTAAAAAAACGATTTGAAAAGGAAATGAATGATTATTTAAAAGAACGCTGGAATTTTGAACAAACGCATGACAATTATCAGGATGAAAAAGACCGCTTTTTAATCACCGATGAAATTAAACGGATTTTGGAGAAAGCCCAGTTTAATTTAAATAATGCCGTTTTAGATGCCGAGATTAGTAATTTAGCACTTAAATACGCAGTTTTAACTACTCCCATTGACGGAATAGTTATTGATTTAGACCAGCCTTTTTCCGGGGTTAACATTACTCCGGCTGGAGCAAAATTTATTGTTGCCGACCCGGAATCAGTTTATTTTAGGGCCGAAGCTGATGAGGAAGAAGTAGCCAAAATTAAACCCGGAATGAAAGGAACAATTTTGCTTGATGCCTACCCGGATGAGCAGTTTGAGTCGGAAGTTCTTTCAGTCGACTTTGCCCCAATATCCGGAGCCAGAACAACTACTTATGGTGTAAAAATGGCTTTGCCGGATAACCAGGACCTTCGTTTTCGTTTGCAGATGGGTGGGGAAATAGAGTTTAACCTCAATGATTAAATTAAAATCAGTCACCAAGCGTTACCATATGGGGGACAATGTTGTTGTTCATGCTTTGGACAATATTAATTTGCATATTAAAAAAGGTGAGTTTAGCTCTATTGTCGGCGCTTCTGGTTCAGGAAAATCAACCCTGCTTCACATTATCGGCGGACTTGACCGGCCGGACAGCGGTCAGGTTGTTTGGGAAGGTGAAGAAATATTTAAATTTAGTGATCAAAGATTGGCTGATTTTAGAAATCAGAAAATTGGTTTTGTTTTCCAGCAATTCCATTTACTGCCGAAAACAAGTGTTTTGGAAAACACTTTACTGCCGACAATGTATAACAATGACCGGCATTCGGATTATGAGCAAAGGGCAGTAAAAATATTAAACAGACTTGGTTTGGGTGACCGGCTTAATCACCATCCAAATGAATTGTCCGGTGGACAACAGCAGAGAGTGGCAATTGCCCGAGGTTTGATAAATCAGCCGGAAGTAATTTTTGCTGATGAGCCGACAGGAAATTTGGATTCAAAGTCTGGCCAGCAGATTGTTGAGATATTAGAGGAATTAAACCAGGAACAAAAAATTACTGTCGTTATTGTTACCCACGATTTGGAACTAGCCGGACAAACTAGAAGATTAGTTAAAATGAAAGACGGTAGAATTATTTCTGATAAATCAAATGTCTAAATACAAGCAATTAGTTTCCATAAAAAACTGGAACTATATCATCAAAACACTGTTTAAAAATAAAATTCGCTCTTTGCTGACAGCCTTGGGAATTATTATTGGGGTTTGGGCAGTAATTGTTTTAATTTCTATTGGTAATGGTTTAAAAACGTATGTCAGTAATCAATTTGAGAGTTTAGGTTCAAATTCAATTTATATTATTCCCGGCAATCGGGAACAAATGCAAAGCGGCAGTGGATTTAGGCCGGCTTCAACAGTAACTTTTAATGAGGACGATGTAGAAGATTTAGAAAGAGTTGACAGCGTTGATAGTGTTTCACCAGTAGTTACCAAGGGGCTAACCGCCTCTACCAGGGATAACGATGTTTATACGGAAATAAATGGAACCAACGAGGCAATAAAAGAAACTTATAATCTTGATCTTGAGTATGGTCGTTTTTTTAACAGTGCAGAAGAAAGGCGGGGAAGAAAAGTAGCTATTATCGGTTCGACAGTTAAAGAGGATTTATTTGGTCAAGTTAATCCGGTCGGGGAAAATATCCGGCTTGATAACCAAATTTTTGAGGTTATCGGCAGTTTAGAAAAAAAGGGCGGCGGCGGTGGATTTGGCAATGACATAAATAACCAAATTTATATTCCTTATCGGGCAGTATGGCGGATGACGGAAAGTAGAATATTCAACGTAATTATTGTCAAAGCAGAAAACAAAGATGTGATAGATTGGTTGAAGAAAGAATTAAAAAATGTTTTGATCGAGACTTATGACGACGATGAATTTTCAGTAATTGATCAAACCGAGTTATTGGGTGTAATAAATAATATTTTGAATATTTTTACGCTTGGGTTAGCCGGTATTGCCGCTGTTTCCTTAATTGTCGGCGGAGTGGGGATAATGAACGTTATGTTTGTTTCTGTTAATGAGCGGACAAGAGAAGTTGGATTAAGAAAGGCAGTTGGAGCAACAAACATTGACATTTTAATCCAGTTTTTAGCGGAATCAACGGCGCTTAGTTTAATTGGTGGAACAATTGGTTTTTTGTTAGCAGTTGGAACAACATATATAATTGACCGTTTTTTTCCGGCGGCAATTGCCGGCTGGTCGATATTTTTAGCCTTAGGTGTTTCTTCATTGGTAGGGATAATTTTTGGTATTACCCCGGCCCGGAGAGCGGCTAAACTTTCTCCGGTTGAAGCGTTGAGACATGAATAATTGATGTTAATATCTTAATATGTTAATATTAACTCAATGGATAAAAAAATAATTAGTTTGGTTTTGGTTGGCTTAATAATTGTTGTCGGCGGTATTCTTTTGGTGACAAAAGAAAATGACCAGGTAGTTAATCAGCCGGAAAAAACCGGTCAGCCAAGACAGACAGCTGAGGAATGGATAAGAAATAATTCTACAACCTATACCTTTGACGGTTCGGATTTGGCTTTAGTTTCAGAAGAAGAATTAGTGTCTGGAGAAAAATACCAATTTGTTTTTTCGTTTGTTTCATCAGCCGCCGGTTATGGCGACCGGTCTGACCAAATGTCTGCTCAGGTTATTACGCCGCATACAATAGAACTAGTTGTTGAAAATGGTCAAGTAGTCAGTGCTGTTACTGACGGCGTTTACGATGAAATGGCCGGGGAAATGATTGATGAAGATGTATCAGAAGACAAACAGACTCCGGATATACTGACCATTGAAGTTTATTTTGTCCAAGTTGTTGATGGTCAGGAACAGGTTGTTCCAGTGGAAAGAGAAATCCCTTATACTGTCGCAACTGCCCGAGCGGCAATCGAAGAGCTTTTAAAAGGTCCTCTGCCTCAGGAAATCGATGAGGGATATTCAACGGCAATAAATGAAAACACCCGACTGCAGTCCATTGAAGTTGAAGACGGCGTTGCCCGCGTTGATTTTAGTCAGCAGTTAGATGAAGGAGTTGCCGGTTCGGCTACGGTAACGGCGATAAGAGACCAAATTGAAAAAACATTGCTTCAGTTTGAAACAGTTGACGAGGTAATTATTTCTGTTGACGGCGAAACGGAAGAAATTTTACAACCTTAATTTTTTAAAAACTTACCCGGTAATCTTCTTTAAATTTTTGTAAATTATGTGCTAGTATTTAGTATAGTTAAATGATAAAGAAAACAAAGGTTATTACGACTATTGGTCCGGCTACTGATGATCAGCAGGTATTAAATAAGCTCATTAAAAATGGAGCTGATGTAATACGTTTAAATACTAAACACAACACGTTTGAGTGGCACGCAAGAACTGTTGATGAAATTAAAGCGGCATCAAAACAAGCTGGCAGAGAAGTTGGCATAATTATTGATTTACCTAGGCCGGTATTAAAGCCGGAATTCGGCGAATTTATTAAACCGATAGCTGAAATAATTGATTATTTAGCTTTATCTTTTGTTAGAAAAAAAGGCGAGGTTTTAAGTTTTCGTAAAAAAATAAATAAGTTTAATGATAAGATTGGTTTGATTTCTAAAATTGAAAGTCCGGCTGGATTAAAAAATATTGACCAAATAATCGAAGTCAGCGATGGTTTAATGATTGCCCGTGGTGATTTGGCTGTTGAGGCCGGATTTGAAAAGCTTCCCGGAATACAAAAAAAGTTAATTTTAAAATGCCGCCGGCAGGGCAAGCCGGTGATTGTGGCAACAGAAATGTTGGAATCAATGATAGAAAACAAAACACCAACCCGGGCAGAGGTTTCTGATGTTGCTAATGCTGTTTATGACGGGGCCGACTGCCTTATGCTTTCCGGCGAAACGGCTGTTGGACAATATCCTATTCACGCGGTAAAAATGATGACCAAAGTGATTAGTGCAGTTGAGAATGAAGGGGCAAACATTCCGTCATTATTTAAAAATGAGCGCTTTCCGCTTAATGACGAATCTATTGTAAGAATGGCTAATAAAATGACTGATTTTATTGAAGAAAGTGACCAGCCGGCCGGTTATTTGGTTTTTACTAAATCCGGCCAGACGGCTTTTTCACTATCCTCATTCCGGCCGGATTTGCCAATTTTTGCTTTTACCGATAACCGAACAGTAATGGATAAGCTTTTATTGGCATATGGAGTTCGTTCTTTTCAAATTAAATTTGATGACCAGAAAAAAGTTATGGAAACAATTCATCAAGCAATAGAAACTTTAAAAAAGAGTGGCCAAGTTGAAAAAGGCGATAAATTAATTATTGTTTCCGGTGACAATATCGGTGTTAAGGGCAGTACTAATAATATCAGAATAACTGAAATATAATTTAGTGGGAGATAAAAATTTCCGATAATAGGAAAAGTATATAAAGGAAAATTAGGAAAATACTTTCTTTTTGGCTTATTTTATGATCCGTTTTAGCAAAAATTGCGAATGTTGCCGCAATAACAAAAGTAAAGCAAACGCTGATTAAATGTGGACTTAGATTGGGGATTGTAAAAGGCCGGATTATGCTCATTAAGCCGATAACTAAGGCGGAATTAATTACCACAGAGCCAATTGCATCTCCAAGCATCATTTCCTCATGTCCTTCTGCAATTGACCGAATACCAAAAGACAGTTCGGGCGCTGAAGTACCTATGGCAACTAAAAGTAAACCAATAATGGGAAGCGAAGCGTTTAGTTCATCAGCTAGTTTAGAAGCTGACCAAACGATACCCTCGGCGGAAATTAAAAGAAGCAGGATGCTGCCGACTAAAAAAAGGATTTGTTTTAAAAAGACCATCGAATTTTCTTTTTGTCCGTTGTAAATGTCAGATATAGTTTGGCTGAATCTTTTTTCTTGAAGCAGAAGTTGATGAAAATAAAAAAACAAGGCGGCAAGAAGGATTATTCCATCTCCTCTGGTTAATTTGCCGTCAAGCATTAAGAGTAAGGATAAAGGAGAAATAATTGCCGCGTATAATGAGGCCCGGCGGATAGTTTTATTTCTGAAGCTTAATTCTTTTGCTACCAATCCGCCGATACCGATTACCAGCGTAAGGACGATTATATTTGATCCCATGACGTTGCCTAAGGATAACTGTGGTTTGTTGTGGAATGTTGAGGATAAACCAACAAAAATCTCCGGCAGTGAAGAAACAATGGTCATTATAAGAGAAGCAACAGTAAATTTTTTCCAGTTGAGGAAGTTGGATATTTTAATTAAGGCCCGGGTAACAAGATTAGCTGACTTGGCTAAAGCTAAAGAAAAGATGGCAAAAGATATTAAATAAGATGCGGCTGTTAGCATAATTAAAATACTAACATATTTCTTTTACTTTTCTTTTTCAGAAGCGGGTTTTATTTTATAGCTGGTGAACAAGAGAACAAGACCGGCAGTAATGAGAACACCTCCGTAGATTAGGATTTTAGAAGATAAATCATTGATGGCTAAGTTTATTGGTTGGTTAACTATTTCCAGGACTAAGTTGGCATTTGCTATTTCAGCACTTTTAATTTTAGCTGTGTACAAATTTCGGAGAAATCTTTTTAGAACCGGCTGGCTAACGACTAAAATTAAGCTTGTCGCTGTCCAAACTAAACCGACAATAAAAAGTTTTTTGGGAAGCTTGGTAACTAATAAAAATAAAAGTAAAGAGATAAATAAAAATAGGCCCAATGCATAAAGGGGAGCTCTTTCTATATGGCCGTAAACAGTTTGAACTTTTTCTACATCTTCTTTATTTATCCTGATTAGATCTGGTGAATTTATTGTATCTTTTTTTAAAATCTCGTTTTGCTCAATCTGGTTTCTTATTTGCTGGTTTATTTGGCTTCTCATTTGTGCCGGTGCTTGCTGACTAAGTTGATTGATAATGATTTCTTTTCGTTCGGCAATATCAATTTGAAAAGTTGGGATTTGGGTTTCTCCTCTCAGCCAAACATAAACAGAGTCGATTACTGTTTCTATGTTGGTTTTAAGCCAATTGGGTTCAAGGACAGCCCTTGATATTTCAGTCAATTGTTCTTGGCTCATTGGCATCTGCTCTGGCCCCTCTTTTTCACTTTGGGATTTAATCATTGAAGAGGCAATTGTTGGAGTTTTGTCATAAACACTTCCCTGGCTGAGCCAAGTTTTTAAGCTTTTGGGGTTGGTAACAGTTGTTGAAATTGAAGTTGCTGTAATACTGGTGATAATTGTAATAAAGAGAACAAGGCAAAGAAGAATGGAAAAAAACCAACGGACAATTTTTAAAAAACTTTTCATAAATAATATGGGTCATTATACAGGATTTAATTTTCAACTCAAAAAATATTACTCATTGATCTTATTTGGTTTTAAAGGTATTATTTCGCCAAAGGGAAATTGGCTGCAATTAATTGTCATGTTTAAAAAAATAAAAACTTATTTAACCGGGCGCAAGTTTCTTTATCTCCTTAATGCTGAAACTGACGCTGTCCGGGCTGAAAAACTTGTTCAATCAGGAAATTTGGTTGAGGCTTACTGTCAATACTATTGGAACGGCTGGTACGATTATCTTTGCGGTTGTTTGTATGGTAAATGTATAGGAAATATGCCCGAATCAAGTAATATTTATGAAGAAATCAATGACAATTTCTTTAGTTTGGTTTTTAACCTTTTCTGGCCGCTGGTTTTTCTGTTTTTTGGTCAAATACCTCACCGCCGCAGTTTTCAAAAAAAATTTGGAGTCAGTTTGAAAGATGTTGAGAAATCAGATTTGGTTAAAGCATGTATTTTAGTACAAGAAAAGAACATTGAGAGCAATTTTCAGGAAGTTGAGTATATTGATCAAGCCAAATCTAAAAAATCCAGGCAGATAAATAAGTTTCTTGAGAAGAGTGAAGATAAAAAACAGTTGAAATTTGTTATTAAAAATACGCTGAAAATGGCAGGTTGGTGGGACAAGTTGTTTGCAGGGTTTTTAAAATTTAGATTTGCACGGATACTAGGCTAATATTTTTTCTTCTTCTAGAAATTTAACTATCCCGTCGGCAAGGGCTT
The DNA here is from genome assembly GCA_964432015.1 of uncultured Gammaproteobacteria bacterium. GTDB lineage: Bacteria > Patescibacteriota > Microgenomatia > UBA12405 > JAHJSD01 > CAYSLZ01. The sequence continues at coordinate 8,671 of CAYSLZ010000019.1, forward strand.
GGGCGGAGATTCCCGGTTTCTGCCAATTTTGTTGCATTTTCTCCCATGTAGAAAGGGCAGGAATGTTTGTTTCGGGTTCTCCATATGGAGGAGCACCGGAAATATTAGTGTTTTTTGGTTTCAACAGCTGGTTTATCCAACTAAAGTTCCCAAGACTAAAGCAGTAAAAAAACAATTTTTTTATTCATTTTGAACCCGAACTTTAAATAATAAAACTGAGAAGAAGCTGAATGTATACTTGGCAAAGCAGACATTATACCTTAAAATTGGGCCATGGGTAAAAATATCAAATTTCAAGTTGTTTTAATCGCAGTTTTTCTAATCAGCGCCGGAGCATTTTTCTATTGGTTATTTTGGATAAACAGCAAAAAGCCATTCCACTTTCAACAGCCGGTTGTTGAAAATGAATTAGTTCAACCGACGCAGCCAGAAGTTAGCTCAGAATCAAAAAGTTTAATGCCAACACCGACTAATGAGATAAGTATTCCGGAAATACCAAAAAGGGAAGTTTTAACTGGTGGTAAACATATGTACCAAACTTACAATAACTGCGGGCCGGCTTCTTTAAGTATGACTTTATCTTACTTTGGTATAAATGTGAGCCAGGAGGAATTGGGTCAACAACTTCGTCCTTATCAAAATCAAGAGGGAGATAACGATGATAAAGCTGTAACCTTTAAAGAGCAGGCTGAAAAGGCCAAGGAATTTGGTTTAAATGTATATCAACGCCCGGCTGGTAATATTAGGATGGTGAGAGAATTAATTAGCCAAGGTTTGCCGGTCGTTGTTAAAACCTGGTTAAAGCCGGATGAAGATATTGGCCACTTTAGGGTGATTAAAGGTTATGACCAGGAGAAAAAGATTTTAATTCAAGATGATTCGTATCAAGGTAAAAACATTGCTTTTACCTATCAAGAATTTGACCAGCTTTGGCAGTCATTTAATTATGAATTTATGGTTTTGTTTCCAGATGAAAAACAGAAACAAGTCGATAAAATTTTAGGACAGAGAGTGAACGAAAAAGAGTCATGGAAGTTAGCTGAAGGTTTAGCCGAAAAACAAATTGCTGATGACCCCAATGATGTTCAAGCTCAGTATAATCTACTTCGAGCCAACTATTATTTGGGTGATTATGAAACAGCAGTTGAAATTTTTGAAGATATTAAAGACCAACTGCCTAGAAGAATGCTTTGGTACCAATTTGAGCCGATTTTAGCTTATTATCAACTTGAAGATTATGACCAAGTTTTAGATTTAACCCAACAGGTTTTTGATTCTCAAAACCGGGCCGCTTCTGAATATCATTATCTAAGAGGAAAAATTTTTGAAAAAAGAGGCCAACAAGATAAGGCGGAAGAGGAATTTCGTTTGGCCGAAACTTATAACCAATCAAAATATTGGAAAGTCAACCTTGATAATCTTGATTTGTAAGCTTAATAATTTATCAGTTTTTTCTCAGGTTTGATATATATTTTTAGAATAATGAAAAAAAAGTTATTGATAGCCTTAGTTCCGGTTTTATTTTTGGGATTGTATTTAGGTTTGAAATTATTTCGTACCGAGGATAATTTTCAAAAAATTAAAAATCCAGTTACGCAGAGATCATCTCCTTCACCAACACCTTTTCCCTTTCAAGAGTTAACTATTCCTTATTTACAAAAACAAACTTTTAACAGCAATTTGGCTGAATTGGAGGAAATTTCAGAAGCCGGCACCTATACTTCTTATTTAACTAGTTATCAATCTGATGGTTTAAAAATTAATGGCCTATTGACCCAACCGAAAGGGAATCCTCCGGACGGTGGTTGGCCGGGAATTGTTTTTATTCATGGTTATATTCCACCCGATGATTACCGGACGACTGAAAAATATAATGATTATGTTGATTATTTAGCCAGAAACGGTTTAGTAGTTTTTAAAATCGATCTCCGCGGTCATGGTGATTCTGAAGGAAAACCATGCGGAGCCTATTATTCTTCCGATTATGTCATTGACACTTTAAATGCATATTCTGCTTTGCAGAATGCGGATTTTGTTGATGAGACTAAAGTTGGTTTATGGGGGCATTCGATGGCTGGGAATTTAGTTTTACGAAGTCTAGTTTCCAAGCCGGATATTCCGGCCGCTGTTGTTTGGGCGGGTACAGTTTTTACCTACGATGATTTCCAAGAATACGGTATTGATGACCAATCGTACGAACCGCCGCCGGAAGATTCACCCCGCCGCCAGCGTTTCCAGGAGCTGATCGATACATACGGCCGATATGATTCGGAAAGTGAATTTTGGCAGGAGGTAACGTCGGTTAATTATTTAGCTGATATCAATGGGGCCGTTCAGTTTCACCATGCCGCTAATGATTCAGTTGTCAGCATTGACTACAGTCGGAATATTGATAAATTACTACAACAAGCCGGCGTTTCATCTCGGTTATTCGAATATTCCAACGGCGGCCATAATCTTGCTTCCCCTGCTTTTTCAACCGCCATGTCCCGCACCGTCAACTTCTACAAAACCCATTTATCAAAATAAGCATACGATCGTATTGCTATTTTGTATGGTAAAATCTTTTTAATGATTGAAGTAAACGATGATAGGCTTCACGAGGTGGTAATTACAGCGATTATTGTTAAGGATCGAAAGTATTTAGTTACCCGCCGGTCGCCGAATAAAAAAAGATTTCCCAAAATGTGGACAGTTCCCGGCGGCAAGTTGGAAATCAGTGATTATGTTGACCTTCCCAAAGAAACTGAGTTTTACTGGTACAACGTTCTCGAAAAGGTTTTGAAGCGCGAGGTAATGGAAGAAGTTGGCCTTGAAATTGACAATATTGATTACGTTACTTCGCTGGCGACGATTCATTCCGACGGCAACCCCTCATTAGTTATCTCCTGTCTGGCTGATTACGCCGGCGGAGAAGTTACTCTCCAAGAGGATGAAGCTGATAAGTTTGCCTGGGTTAGTTTAGACGAAGCCAAGAATTATGACTTAATCGACGGAATTTATGACGAGCTTGCCATGGCGGAAAAACAACTCAAAGGCGAAAAAATGGAATGGCAAAGGTTCGAAGACTAAACTTCCTGACAATTATTTCTAAATTCAACTTCAATT
>CAYSLZ010000020.1:0-11093 GCA_964432015.1 uncultured Gammaproteobacteria bacterium
TTTAAAAGAACAGCCAGCTCGTAATCAAATTAAATCCTTTATTGACTTTCTTAAACATCGCGAGTATTAAATTCTTGCTCGGGGTGGTTTTAAACTTTCCGGTTTCTGATTTTCTTTAAAATTAGAGGGGTATTTTGGTTCGCTTCTAATTTTTTCTTGTCTTAGGCGCATTTTTTCAAAAAGGCCTGGATTTTTAGAAAGCGGATTTAATCTTTCTTTGTTTAAACGCCAAATTTGGGGGGGAGTTCGTTCAGTCATGGTTTTCAAAAAATAACGAATAATGGTTTTTGGTTATTACCTGGTAGACCCAGTAGATTAGATATAAAGAGATTAAGATGGTTAGGACTAAAGTGATCAGATCGAAAAGAAAAATGCTTTGCTTGAAAATAGAAGGAAAGTTAATACCAAAAATAGTCATTGCTAAATAGATTAAGCCGGTTGTAAAAACGGCAGTTAAGAGTGGAAGAGCGATTGTTAGAGTAATGAGGGCTAGTTGGGATAAATCGCGTTTACGACGAATTTTACGAAGCGTCAAAAATGGGTGGTAAATCAAGCCAATGAGATTAGTAAAAAGAAGCCAGGCTTCTTTAATAGCGAGTAGAATGGTTAAATAAGCAATTTTTTTTGCCGATGATTTTAGTGGTTTTTCCGCCATGCTTTTTTGAATTTTTTTCTGGCCCGATAAAGCCGCATTTCGACAGCTTTAGCTGTAATTGATAATTTTTGGGCGATTTTTTTCATTGTCATCCCCTCTATATACTTAAGTCGTAAGATTTTAGAATATCCCTCGGTTAGGTTTTCTAAAACATATTTTATTTCTTCTTTTAGCTCATCCTTGAGGTATTCGCCTTGTGGCCCTAAGGCTTCATCAGCCCAGTTTTGTAAAAACGGCATTTTCGAAAATAAAATAGTTTTTAGTTTTCTTTTACGGTAAAAATCAGCAATTTCATGTTTAGCAATTGCACATATCCAGGAAAACAGAGAAGAATTAAAATTAAAGTTTGGTAAAGAGTTTAGGGCGGAGATTAAAGTTTCTTGAGTAATATCTTCAGCGTCGCGGTTGTTTTTAACCCGTTTAGCAATAAATGAAAATAAAGGGCCTTGAAATTCTTTATAAAACTTTTCAACTGCTTTTTTGTCTTCGTTTAAAATTTGTTTAACGAGTTGTTTTTCATCCATGGTGTGATATGTATTATAGTATTTTTATTTTTTAGTGGTCACTTTAAAGTTCTACTATGGTTAGTTTATACAATGATTTATGTTTTCGGATATAGTCTTGAGCGAGCTACTGTGCGGTCAAAGTATAAAGGTACTTTTTGCGAAGCGAAAGTCTAGCGAACTAGATGGGTGAGCGGTATCCATGAAAACATAATCATTGTAATAAACCAAGCAATCGCTTGAATAGAGTCTTTTATGTTATTATATAAACATGCGTTTGAGGGAGATTTTGGATAACCAAGTATTATTTGCTTTTAATTGCGACGACTTTGTTATTTACCGGGGTGTTTTAGCGGCGATAAAAGAAGTTGACAAGCCGGCAATTATCCAAATATCGCCTGGGGAAAGAGACTTTTGGGGTATTTCCCGGTTTGCTAATCTTGGTCATCAGGAAGATTTGCCTTTGTTTTTAAATTTTGACCATGGTCGAAATTTGAAAACAGTTAAAAGTGTAATTGATAATGGTTTTGATATGGTCCATTTTGATGGTTCAGGACTAGATTGGGAGGAAAATATCAAATTAACTAAAAAGTCAGTAGAGCTGGCTTACCCAGAGGCAATTTTGGTAGAGGGGGAACCGGAAAAAGTTGACACTTCTCCTGAAAAAGCAGCAGAATTTGTCGAACGGACCGGCGTTGATTTGGTAGCTGTATTTGCCGGAAATAAACACGGAATGGATCTAAATAAACCGGAGAACTTAGATTTTAGTCGTTTGAGGAAAATAAAAAAAGCCGTTGGTGATAAATGGTTGACGCTTCATGGAGGTTCCGGTGTTCCCCACCAAGATGTAAAGCAGGCAATTAATGAAGGTTTAATTTCAAAAATAAATATTAATACTCGTTTAAGAATGGTCTATCAGCTTGCGCTGGAAGAAACCTTGACTAATTATAAGGGTAAATTCAAAGTTTATAACTTAATGTTTCCTATAATAGAAGAAATTAAAAAAGAAACTATAAAAATTTTTCAAATGTCAAATGTATGATGTAATTACTTTCGGTTCAGCGATTGTTGATATTTTTCTTCAACTTGAGGACTTAAATTTAGTAAGCGCAGTTAAAGAAGAAAAAATTGAAGTCGATAAAAGGACAATTTGTACCGGCGGCGGTGGGACAAATTCTGCCGTTAGTTTTGTCCGCCAAGGTTTAAATTGTGCAGTTGTTGGCCGGTTTGGAGATGACTCTTTTGGAGAGTATATTGTCAAAGATTTGGAGAAAGAAAGCATAAGTACAGATTATGTAGTTCAAAAAAGCGAGCAGACAGATATATCGGTTATTTTACTTGGTACATCGGCAGGACGAAAGATTTTAATTAGTCGTGGAAAAACTAGGTTAGAGATCAGCAATATAAACTGGAAGAAACTTGATTCTAAGTGGTTTTATATTACCTCGCTTGAAGGTAATTTAGACTTAGCAGAAAAATTAATTGGCTTTGCAGTAGATAAAAATATTAAAGTAAGCTGGAATCCGGGAAAAAGAGAACTTGAAAACAAAAAAAAGATAAAAAGTTTAGCTGAAAAAGTCGAAGTTTTTAATCTCAACCGTCAGGAAATGCAAAATTTGGTTGATCTAAATCTAGAAGATACCAGTTTTTGGCAGGAGGTAAATAAATTAGGGGCGAATTTAACCCTTGTTACAGACGGCAAGGAGGGCGCTTATTTACATGACAGAAAGAAAGAATACTTTTTACCAGCGCCAAAAACAGAAGTAATTGATGCTACTGGAGCTGGTGATGCTTTTGGCAGTGGTTTTGTTGCGGGGTTAATTAAAGGGATGGATAAAAAATCGGCTTTTGGTTTAGCAATGAAAAACGGCTCTTCAGCAGTTCAATATGTCGGAGCGAAAAAGGGATTGCTTAAAAATTCCAAAGTTCAAAACTTCAATACTCAAAACTAATGTATTAAAATAGAACTTGTTTGAATATTTGATTTTTTGAATATTTGAACATTATATTCATGCTTAAACAACTTAATTTTGTATCCGATTTAGAAAATGCTAAAAGTGAAAAAAAGATGCGCCTATGGATAATTATTCTTTTTGGAATAACTTTAATTCCCAGTTTAATTTTTTTGGGAATATCAAAATGGCGCCAGAATCCACCGGCAATAATCAGCCCTTTAAAAAAAGTTGATATATCCGAATTAGGTAAAAAAGAGGAAAGTATATATCAATTGACGCCGAAATTAGAAAAATGGGCAGACCAAAATATATCATCTTTACCCGGTAAGTGGTCGGTTAAAATTAATTTTCTGGAGAATAATTTTAGTTGGCAGAGACATTCTAGTCAAAAAATGAAAGGTGCTTCATTAATTAAATTACCCGTAGTTGCCGTTTTTTATAATTTGGTTGAAGATGGGGTTTATAGCTTAGATGACCAACCTGCCGGGTCGCCGATGGGAAACTTGGCAGAAATTGCTCTTTCTCAATCTGATAATGAATCTTGGCAAATTTTAGAAAATGAAATTGGAGAGGCAAAAATAAATTCATTGATGTTCGAATGGGGGATGAAGGATACGGATTTAACAGATAATCTAACTACGGCTGAAGATATTAGTTTGTTTTTCACTAAGTTGTATAAAGGAGAAATATTAAGCGAAGAATACAAAAATAAAATGTTGTCAGATTTAACAGATACCATCTATGAAGGACAAATTCCTGCCGGGGTTCCTGAGGGAATCCGAGTTGCTCACAAAGTTGGTTACTTAGATGACGTTGTTTCTGATGCTGGTATTGTTTATTTCCCTGATAATCATTATGTTTTGGTAATTATGTCGGATCAAACTAATCCCAGTGTTGCCAAACAAAAATTCCCCGAAATTGTTAATGAGCTTTATTGGCTGATTGCCGATAATATATAAAAATCGTAGGGGATAAGGCCTTGTGCCTATCCAATTCTGTATTAGCGGGCTTTAGCCCGGGCAAAACGCAAGCTAAAGCTTGCTATTCCGGAGGGGGTAGTGTTTTTTCAAACGAACACTGATTGGTAGGTTCAGTGCCGTCAAGGAAAAGTTCAGTCGATATTTTCGGACAGCCTTCACAAGGTAGTGTTCCGGTTGTCCGGCAGATAGTTTTTTCAACAACATTATTTGGTTTTTGCCATGAATTATTAGTTGAATTATTTAATAAGTTATCAATGGTTTGCCGCCAAATCGGTGTTGCTCCAATAATTCCCGAGGCAACATGGCTCATTGGCGAGTTGTCATTGTTGCCAACCCAGGCGGCAACTAAAATATCTGGTGTATAGCCGATACACCAGTTGTCCCGCATATTATTTGTTGTTCCTGTTTTAACAGCAGTTTTGCGGTTGTTAAGGTTTAGTAAAGAATTTGAACCAAAAGCCAGCTCTCGCGCCTGATTATCAGAAAGAATATCGTTAAGAATATACGCGATACCTGAGTTTAAAATTGGCTGACTGGAGCAGTCTTCAGATATCATACATGGATGTTGATAAATAACTTCACCTTGATGATTAGTTACTTCTAATACCGGACTAAAGTCAACTTTGTTTCCCAAATTAGCTAAAACGGAGTATACTTGAGCTAAGTCAATCATTTTTACTTCGCCGCCGCCGAGAGTTAAAGCTAAGCCGAATCTACTTCTATCCTCCCAGGTTGTTATGCCCATTTTTTCTCCCATATCAATCATTTTATCTACTCCATAAGAAGATAAAACTTTAGTTGCCGGGACATTAAGTGAAGAAGCTAGGGCGGTTCTTAAGGGTTGTTTGCCGTGAAATTTGCCGTCGTAGTTTACTGGAGAATAAGGTTTTTGACCCGGCAGTTGATAAGTAATTGGTGTATCTGACAGAATTGTTGCCGCTGTGTAGCCTTTTGTTAGGGCAACCGCGTAGTTGACTGGCTTAATTGCTGAGCCTGGTTGTCGTGGTCGTAAAGTGACATTAACATTGCCGTCATTTTTATAATCAAAATAGTTTTTTGAGCCAGCCATAGCTAAAATTTCTCCCTTGTCCGGTTTAATCACTAAACTTGCCCCATTTTGAACGTTAAGATTGGTTAACTTATTTACTTCATTTCTAACAATTGACTGGGCCATTTGTTGAATTTGCCAGTCTAAAGTTGTTTTTACTTCTAATCCTCCTTGTTCAACCATTTTTTGACCAAATTTATCAATTAACCAGTCTTTGACATAAAAGACAAAATGTGGTGCTTTGATTTCGTTCTTTTTTAAATTAAACCGTAAAGGCTTTAAGGAGTTTTTTTCTGCTTCTTTTGTACTTATATAGCCGGCTTTTTCCATTTCTTTGATGACTTGAAGTTGTCTTTCTTTTGCTTTTTCCGGATGCGAGCCAAAAGGTGAAAAATCGGTTGGTGCCCGAGTAATTCCAGCTAACAAAGCGGATTCTTGTGGTTCTAATTCCCAGACGTGTTTGTCAAAATATTTTTGACTGGCTTCTTCAGCACCGTAAACAGTACCACCGTATGGTATTTCATTAAAATACATTTGTAAAATTTCATCTTTTGAAAATCTTTTTTCAGTCCAGATGGAAAGAAAAGCTTCACGGACTTTTCGCCGCCAGGTTTTTTCTGGGGTTAAGAGAGTATTTTTAATTAACTGTTGAGTTATAGTAGACCCTCCCATTGGCGGTTGATTAGGTTTTAATAGATTGTGACGTATGGCTCGTAATATACCACGCCAGGATAAACCATTGTGTTCAAAAAAATTCTTATCCTCGATTGCTAAAGTTGCTTTAACTAAGTGGTCGGGAATCTTCTCTAAAGGGACTAATGTCCGGTTTTCTTCATGGTAGATTTTATATAATAATTCTTTGTTCCGGTCATAAAGTTTAGTTGTTAAAGCCGGCGGTCTTTCTATCAACTCTTCTGGATGGGGAAAATCTTGGAATAAACTGACAAGTAGACCGGCAAGGATTAATATTAATCCAATAAAAATCAGAACACCGGCTAGGGTTTTTCTGTTAATTCGGCGGCCAGGAAAAGGAAGAGTAATTTGTTCCGGCTTGGCTGGTTTAACCGCTTTAATTTTTTCTTTTGACCTCTTAAAAAAAATTAGAATAAGGGAAATTATTTTGGAGACTAAGACAACCAGCCAGTATCCCGGTTTCCCTAAAAGAATAAGTATTTTTATAACTTGCCCCATTATATTACTTATATTATAACCGCTAATTGACTAGTGATAAAGAACCAATTTTTAAAAATGTTAAAAGAAGCGTTATCGTGGGTTAACAATAACTGGCTTTTCAGGTACTGTTTGGGGGCAGTCAAAACAAACTATTGTTCCTAATGGGTCTTTAACAGCCTGATGTTCCTGCCATTCGGCGTTTGGCATATCTTCTCTTGGTTGAATTGCCATTTCAGTATCTTTATCAATCAAGATTGGTTGTTTTATTGGTTGTGAACTAGGTACAGTTCCTTTGATAAAATATTCGTAGCGGGTATCACAGCCTTCTTCCGGCGGTCTGGCTCCGGTTAAATTACAAACACTTGATCCGACAACATTGGAAGGCTGAGTCGGCCATTCCTGCTTTTTACCTTCTAATAGATTAGTCATGATTTTATTCCAAATTGGTGAAGCTCCGGTAACTCCAGAAGCAACCCAGCCCATTGGTGAATTATCGTTGTTGCCAACCCAAACTACAGTTACATATCCAGGAGTATAGCCGACAGTCCAGTTATCACGCTTATCGTTGGTTGTGCCGGTTTTTACAGCTACTTCCGGATGGTCTTTGATTACTAATTGAGAATTATAACCAAATGCAGCACTTCGAGCACTATTATCTAATAATATATGGTTGATCAAATAAGCCGCTTCCATAGGAAATATTCTTTTTCCGCCCGGAGTGGAGAATTCTTCCAATACCTCTTCCTTTCGGTCTTCAACTTTTAAAATAGGATTCAAGTCTTTTCGAATTCCTAAGTTGGCCAGTGTACCAAAAGCAGTAGCCATTTCTGTCATTTTTACTTCTCCGCCCCCAAGGGTTAATGAGAGACCAAAGTCTGAAGCATCACGTTGACCTAAGCTGTCTAAACCGGCAGCTGAAGCAGAGGCAATGAATGGTTCAATACCGTTTATTGCCAGCATTCTGACCGCCGGGATATTGAAGGAGTTGCCAAGTGCATATCTAAGTTGAACAGCGCCGTGGAATGATCCGTCATAGTTGCGGGGGCAGTAAGTTTTTGGGCCTCCGGCAAAGCAAGTTGGCACATCGGCAAATATTGTTGACGGGGTAACTTTTTTAGTTGCAATTCCAGTGACGTAATTAAGCGGCTTAATAGCTGAGCCTGGTTGTCGAAGTGCAGTAGCGACGTTGAATTGTCCGTCAATATCTTGGGCAAAATAATCTTTAGATCCGACCATTGCCAAAATTTGACCGCTTTTTGGGTCGGTAATTATTACCGCTCCATTAGATACGTTTGCTTCATTAAGTTTATCGATTTCTTCTTTAACTATTTCTTGAGCTGTATTTTGAATATCTAAATCTAAAGTAGTTTTTACTTCCAATCCACCTTCTTGAGTTACTTTTTGTCCATATTTTTCGATTAACAATTCTTTAATATAAAAAACAAAATGGGGCGCATTAATTTGACTCTCCGGTTTGGTGTAGATCAACTTTTCCTCCTTTACTTTTTCATATTTTTCCTGGTCAATCTTTTTAGCTTGAAGCATTCTTTTTAGAACAACTGTTTGTCTGTGTTTTGCTTGGTCAGGGTGGATAAACGGCGAATAATTTGTTGGGGCAGCTGGTAGACCGGCAATTAAAGCCGATTCTGCTAAATTTAAATCTTTGGCTGATTTTTCAAAGAATCTTCGAGCGGCAGCTTCTACTCCGTAAGAAACACCGCCGTAAGGTATTTGGTTAAAATACATTTCTAAAATTTCGTCCTTAGAATATAGTTGTTCAGTAAGAAGTGTTAAAACCGCTTCTTTAAATTTTCTGGTTAGAGTTCGTTCCCTGGTAAGTAAGGCATTTTTAACTAATTGTTGAGTAATTGTTGACCCGCCTTGGAGGTCGCGTTCAAAAATTGTTGAAATTATTGCTCTGGTTATACCGCGGAGGTCAAAACCGTGGTGGTTATAAAATTTTTCATCTTCAATGGCTAAAGTAGCGTCAATAAGGTGTTTTGGCAGTTCGTCTACCTTGACCGGAATACGATTTTCTTCGCCGTGGATTTCATAAAGTAGTTTATCGTTGCGGTCATAAATTTGAGTTGATTCCGGGTAAGGAAACTCTGCTAATAATTTGGGTGATGGCAATGAACGGAGAAAGAAAGCAAATAAACCGATTCCAATTAAAACTAATAGTACTGGGAAAACCCACCACCGTTTTTTTATGATTTTTTTTACTTTTTTAGCATTCGGCTTTAAGCCTTTAGCCTTAAGCCCTTTTCTTTTCTTTTTCCCCATAAAGCTATTCTACCAAAACCCTATTAAACTAGCAGGCTTTAGCCTGCGTGAAGTGTAGGCGGAGGGTACAGGATTCGAACCTGTGAAGGGCGTAAGCCCTATCGCTTTCGAAGCGATTCCATTTGGCCACTCTGGCAACCCTCCAAATGTAATGCCCAATGCTCAAAAACCAAATATTCAAATTATTTTATTTTGAAAATTCGAAAATTGAGAATTGAAAATTTGACTTGGTGTCCCTGAGAGGATTTGAACCTCCAATCTTTCGCTCCGGAGGCGAACGCTTTATCCAGTTAAGCCACAGGGACAACTAAGCCTATTTTATCATCTGGAGGCAAAAAAGTTTATTTTTCCTCTTTATTTTTTTCTTCCTCTTTCTCCAAAGGAATCTTGGAGGTTACCCAGGTGGAGAATTTGTCAAGAAATTGCGGTGAAGTTTCTTCTTGTGGGATATATTTTTCAAGCGTTTCAACCAATTTATCTTTTGTATCTTCAGGAATAACCAAAGAAATAACCCGGGGGAATTTTAACCAGGTGTCAAGGTGAACCATTTCTTGGCCCCATTTTTCAGTTATCCAGAAACGGCGGAGAAAATCCCAGTCAATTCGCTGTGAAGATGAAATATAAACTCCTTTGTTGGTAATTTTATATTTCCTTTTTTCCGGCTTGACTGTTGTTAAAATATAATAAAGAAAGACCAAAGCAACTAGGGTTGCAATTAGAAACCATTCCTTAACAAAAAAAAGAATTAAACTAATTAAACCAAGCACTGAAAGTACAGTTGTCCAAAATTCTTTGTCCTTTTTCTGAAACGGCCGCTCTAAAGCTTTCCACTCAAGGAGCGTTTTTTCTTCTTTAGAAGGCAAGACTTCCATCGGCTGCCTAACTGCCCCTTCAGTTTTAGGCATTCTGCTTTCAGTTTCTTGATTTTTCTCCTCGCCTTCAGCATTAAGCTTTCGGCCTTCAGCCTTTTTATCTTTATTGACCATTAACTAAAATACTAGACTAAATTTTCTAAATTCGCAAGAATTGATATAATACTAGAGTACGGGAGGAGTCGCATAGAGGCCAATTGCACAGGATTGCTAATCCTGGCCCCTAACGGGGTCCGCGGGTTCGAATCCCGCCTCCTCCGCCGAGTCTGAGGCTCCGCCTTCGTTTCTTGTTATAATTCTACTATGCTTAAATTTTGGCAGGGCGTTTTACTGTTGGTTGGAACAATTATTGGGGTAGGCGTTTTTTCACTTCCTTATAGTTTTGCTCAGTCCGGTTGGGGAATCAGCTTGATGGGTTTGATATTTTTAGCTTTTATGGTAACCGCCTTAAATCTTTTTTATTCTCAAATAATTTTAGATAATCATGGCGACCGGCAGTTAGTTGGTTATGTTGGCGAATATTTAGGACCTTTTTGGCAAAATATTGCCTTTATTTCCTTAGTTCTTTCACTAACCGGGGTAATGATTGCTTATGTTGTTTTAGGCGGCGAGTTTTTAGCCTTAGTTCTTGGTCAATCAGCCGGCTTTTTTTATCCAATTTGGTTTTTGTTAATTGTTGCTTTCTTATTTTTACGTGATTTTAAGTCATTAATAAATGCTTCGTCTATTTTTTCAATTATTTTGTTAGTTTTATTTTTAGTTTTTCCAATATTTATTATTAAGTATGTTGACTTGACCCAAATAAATTTTATCGGCCGCCGACCCTTATTTTTTTGGGGACCTAGTTTATTAGCTTTATCTGGTTTTAGTGCCATTCCTGAAGTTGAGGAAATTTTAAGAAAAAATAATCAACGAAAAAAATTAAAAAAAGTGGTTCTTGTTGGTACCTGGCTGCCGGTTTTGGTCTATACCATATTTTCTTTCAGTGTTTATGGGGTTAGCGGCGTTTATACAACGGCCGATAGTTTAGGCGGTTTAGTTCATGTTGCTCCTTATTTAGTTAGAATAGCCGCCGGCATTGGCCTATTAGCTCTTTTAACTTCTTTTTTAAGCTTGGCCAATGTGGTTAAAGAAACCTATTATCGCGATTTAAATATTGATGAGGGTTTATCAAGAATTTTTGCTTTAGCTCCAACAATAATTGGGGTATTTTTAGCCTTAGACCAATTTGCCAATATAATTTCTTTTGTTGGGGCAATTGGAGTTGCTGTTACCAGCAGTTTAATTTGTTTTTTATTTTCCAAAACCCAAAAAGACAAAAAATGGGTTGCTTTATTGATAAGCTTAGTTTTTATTTCCGGTGCAATAGCCAAAATCCTGGAAATGATAAAATAGGTTATGGACCAGGTTGAAGAAGTTAAATCAAAGATCGATATTGTTTCTTTAATAAATGATTACGTTCCTTTGAAAAAATCGGGGCGTAATTATCAGGCTTTGTGCCCTTTTCATGACGAAAAAACCCCTTCATTCATGGTTTCTCCCGAACTTCAAATTTACAAATGTTTCGGCTGCGGCGCCGGTGGAGACGCAATTAGTTTTCTTGAGGAATATGAAAAAATAGAAT
>CAYSLZ010000021.1:0-7969 GCA_964432015.1 uncultured Gammaproteobacteria bacterium
GTTGGAAAAATATATTCAAGCTAAAAAGCAGATTTTTAAGTATCAAGATAAAAAAGATATTGCTTTTTTAAATTTAAACAATCCGGAACTTGAAAAATTAAAAAGTCAGGTACACGGTAAGCTTAGAGACTTTTATAAAGAGAAAGTTGATTTTCAGGAATTAAACCTAGATATTTTACATCCTTTGTATGGCGGTCATAATCAGGAGAATATTAAGGCGGCAGTTGCAGTAAACAGATATTTAGACGTAAAAGATAAAGTAATTAAAGAGGCTGTAAAAAATTATCAAAGCCTTTACGGCCGGCAGATGTATTTGGGTGAAATCAACGGCGTTAAAGTTGTTAATGATACCTGTGCAACGATTCCAGAGGCGGTAATCGCCGCTTTGGAAAGATTTAGGCAATTTTCCATTATTTTACTAACCGGAGGTAAGGACAAGGGAGTAGAATATTCAAGTTTGGCAAGAAAAATTAAACAAGTTCAGCCCAGAAAAGTTGTTATTCTAAAGGGCAGTGGGGGAGAGAAGTTAAAAAAGGGTTTGAAAAAATTAAATGTGGATTATCAGGAAGTTGACAGTTTGGAAAAGGGAGTAAAATTAGCTTTTGAAACAGCTGACAAAGGCGATTTGGTTCTTTTTTCTCCGGGAGGGTCAAGTTTTGAGCGGTTTGTCAATGAATTTGACCGCGGCCGTTGTTTTGATGAGTTGGTTACCGCCAAGTGATGTCAGCTCCTAAGGATTTAATTTTCTGGACAAAATTTGGATGGGCGCGTTTAATTGGGTCAGCGTTGTGGATAATAGATTTTCCTTTAACAGATAAAGCGGTCATTGCTAAAGCAACAGTCGGCCGGATGATGTCAGGGGCGTTAACTTCTGCTGGTTTAAGCGGCTTGTTGCCAAAAACTATTACCCGATGCGGGTCTGACATATGGATATGGGCGCCAAACTTACTCATTTCTTGAATCCAAAAAAAACCGGCTTCATAAACTTTATTCCAAAACATAATCTGGCCATCAGCTTTAGTAGCCAGAGCAATCATTAATGGTAATAAATCAACTGGGAAGTAGGGCCAGGGAGCTCCTTCTATTTTAGGGAGCATGTTTGGGGTAAAAGGCTTTTTTACTTTTATTTTTTGATTAGCTTCTAGTGTAATTTTGCTTTGAGCCAATTTTAAATTTAACCCCAACTTGCTGAAAGCGCTTTTAAAACAAGAGAAGTTTTGATGGGAAATGTCATTTATAACCATTTTTCCGTTTGTCATTGCTCCCAGGGCTAACATAGTAACTGTTTCATGGTGGTCTGTACTGATTTCAAATTCTGTCCCTGAAAGTTCGTTTACACCTTTAATTTCTAATCGACTGGTTCCAATTCCGGAAATTTTTGCCCCCATTTGGTTAAGAAAATGACACAAGTCCTGAACATGCGGTTCAGAAGCAGCATTATTAATTACTGACTTACCTTCGGCTAAAACGGCACCCATGACAAAATTTTCGGTTGTTGTTACGCTCATGTAATCGCGCCAAATTTTTGCTCCTTGAAATCCATTTGGTATTTGAAGAGTTAATACATCGCCGCTGGTTACTTTTGCTCCCAGGGCAGCGAGAACTTCTAAATGAGTATCGATTTCTCGTACGCCGAGCGAACAACCGCCAATTTCATTTTTTAACTTAAATTTTTTAGCTCTGGCTAATAAGGGGGCAAAAAGAAGAATTGACCCTCTCATTCCAACCGGTAGTTCTTCCTCAAAAGTTGACAATTTAATTTTGGAATTGTCAATTTTAAGTTTTTTCTTGTTTTTATCCCAATCGATGTTGGCCCCGATGGATTTTAGGGTTTTAACAAGTTTTTGAACGTCAACTAGGTTAGGTGCGTTTTTAATCACTACTGGATCATTAGTTAGGAGAGAAGCACAAATAATTGGCAAAACCGAGTTTTTGTTACCGGAAGGGGTAATTGTTCCGGAAAGTTTATTTCCTCCGTTGATTACTAAATCTGCCATAAGGTTCTTTCATTATAGAATTCATCTTTCCATTTTGCAAAGAAATGCCAATCGATAGAAGCCTTTATTTTTAGGAAGGGCATTTAAGTAATCTTGTTTCATCCAATTTTTATTATTATATTTTTCTGTCCATTTTTGATTTTCCAGAGGTTGATTGTTGTTGATAATTATCTGACCTTTACGAACCCCATATTCAATTCCATAATCAGGAGTGCTGTGCGTGTATTCGATTTTGGTAACCGAAGTATCTTTTTTCAAGACTTGAGTGATTATAGCCAAATGACCTTTGCCGACTTTGAATAAATCACCTGGTTGAAGTTGGTTGATTTTAATTGGGTTTGAAATGGGAGGGGAAGTTAATTGGTGCGCCGACAAATTTGTTCGAGGACGGAGTTTAAAAGCAATCCGGCGATAAAAAGAAAAAGCTTTTGAGGGAATGATTTGAAACAAACTAACGTTTTCTGTTTCTCTTAAAAACTGGTCTAAAATATTGACTACTAAGCCGGAACAATCAACTCCTAAGTCTGCTTCAACTAAAGCTAATCGTTGACTGCTTGGTGAATAATTTTTAATACCGGGCTTTATTTTCAGCAGTTTTTTTATTTCGGCTTCAATTTCTGTTGGTTTACCTTTGCCAGAAAAAACTGCCGCCTTGGTTCTTTTTCGTAAGTTTTGGTAATAAGGACAAATTATTTTTCGACTACCTATTTTTAGATTAAAGTAATGGTTTAGTATTTTTTGGGTCTTAGGTGGTAGATTCATTAAGTAATTTTATTATAGCCTAACTGTTTTTAGTAGACAATTTGATAAAATAAAGAACAATGGTAGAACGTTTGGGTGTCAGTCAGATTGAAGAGGCGGAAGAGACTTTGAACTCAATTAATGAGGTGTCTGAGGTGTTTTCCGATCCTAGTTTACAAGCTGTGGCAGAAACGGACGTTTATAGATTAAGAAGAGGATTGTGTCTTCCATCGTCAGTAGCTACTTGTATTAATTATTTGTATGAACAAAATCGAGTTGGTAAAAGTGGTGAAGTAACTATTGGGGATATGTATCGGCTTTTACTGCCTTTTCATAACCAAAAAGGTTTAACTAATTTGTCTGGAGAAACTATCGATAAACCTTGGTGGTTTTCAACTCAAGAAGGCGATGTTTATCATCACGTAATTGTTGCTTTCGCCAGAGGATTAGGTGTGGAAGTTGAACCCTTGATTGGTTTTGACTCAATTAATCAATTTAGACAATTCCTTAAAGAGGGAGGTTCGTTAGCTATATCTCTAGATAATTGGTTTGTTATTAAGGAAACATTGGATTCACGGCCGGATTTAGTAGTTTGGGATAATGGACGACCGAAAGTTAAGATTGAAGGACGTAATGGGGTGGAGTATCGCCGGTTTGAGCCTGGCAGGCATGTAGTTTCGATTGTTAAAATGGAGGGGAAAGATTCCTTTCATTGCTGGGATTCTTTCCAGCTGCCTCAACTGTCAACTTCTGAATGTTATTTAAGGTTGACTTCGGAAGAAATTGATAATTACTTAGATTACCAGTTAGGGGGTAAGGCCAGGGGAATTGCTCTTGCTAAGAATCGTCAAACTATGGGGCATGTTAAGCCATGGATTAATGAAAACGTAAAAGATATGGTTCCTCAAGAGGCAGTTGAAGCAGTTTCGGATTTTGTAAATGGAAATTTTGCAAATCAAGGTGGTAAGTAGTATATTTTAAATACACAATGGTTGGTGAATATTTGAGCTTGGTTTTAATATCGTTTTGTTTTCATGCGGCGGCAATTATTCCTTTTATTGACCTTTTATATCAGCTTAAGTTTACTCGTAGACCGCATATACCAGAAGGAGGAGAAACAGATTCTGATGTTGAAAAGCTTCATGACTGGAAAGCAGGGACGCCAATAGGCGGC
This sequence comes from uncultured Gammaproteobacteria bacterium, assembly GCA_964432015.1. GTDB lineage: Bacteria > Patescibacteriota > Microgenomatia > UBA12405 > JAHJSD01 > CAYSLZ01. The sequence continues at coordinate 3,913 of CAYSLZ010000021.1, forward strand.
GGTAATTTAATTATTGCTGTAACAACTTTAATTTATATTTTAGCGGTTTTTGTTTTTGAACCACAGTGGCAGAAATTTTGTATTTATAATTTTAAAGACGAAGTACACATTTTACTGCTTACCTTTTTAGGTTACGGTTTACTTGGTCTTTACGATGATTGGGTAAAAATATTTGGTGAGCCGAAAAAAGGGAGGTTTGGACATAAATTTGGTGTTTCACAAAATACAAAGTTTGTTTTGCAGTGGGGATTGGGATTGTTAATTGGTAGTTTTATGTATTTTAATTTGAAAATTGATTTTATTCATCTGCCTTTAACAAATATTGTTTGGCATTTGGGTTATTTTTATATTCCTTTCGCCGCTCTTGTTATTGTTACTTTTTCTAATGCTTATAATATTACAGACGGCCTGGACGGGCTTTCTTCTGGTTTGTTGATGATTGGCCTAATTACCTTTATGATAATTGCTTCTTCGGCCTTGGATATTGCCTTAGCCAGTTTTATTGCTATTTGGATTGGAGGCTTAATTGCCTTTTTGTATTTTAATGTGTATCCGGCTCGTATTTGGCTTGGTGATGCTGGAGCTTTGGCTTTTGGGGCGACACTGGGCTTGATTGGTTTGCTGACCGGTAAAATATTTGCTTTGATGTTTGTTGGAGCAATTTATCTAGTTGAGCTTTTGTCCAGTTTTATCCAATTATTTTCTTTGAAGTTTTTCGATAAAAAAGTTTTGCCGATAGCTCCTTTGCACCATACTTTTGAAAAAATGGGCTGGGAAGAACCAAAAATAGTTATGCGGGCTTGGTTGACAGCTTTAATCCTTGGAATTTTCGGCCTCTGGCTGGCTTTAGGTTAATTTTTTCAGCGCTTTTTTGACCGCTTCATGTTCGCTCCAAGGGCGTTCTTCATCGCCGTAGGCCATTGACCGTTCGTGGCCTTTACCAAAAAGAACAACCGTATCGCCGGGCTTGGCTTTGGCAGCAGCAAGATTGATTGCTTTTTGGCGGTCAGGTTGAATAAGATAGTTTTCTTTGGCAGTTTGGGAGGTCATTTGGTTGATTATTTCGTTAACATCTTCATGTCTTGGGTCTTCAGCGGTAAAAATAACTAAATCAGCGTATTTTGTGGCAATTTTGCCCATTTTTGGTCTTTTTTCATAATCACGTTCACCAGCACAACCGAGAAGAGCAATTATTTTACCTTTCTTTTTTACCTGGTTAAGTGTTTTTAAGGCATTTTCCAGGGCATTTGGGGTATGAGCAAAGTCAATAATTATTGTAAACGGCTGGTTGTGGTCAATAATTTCCATCCGGCCGGTTACGCCGTTAAAGGTTTTAACTGCTTTTTTAATTTTTTTCCAGGGAACGCCGAGTTTCCTAGCTACGGCAACAGCCGCAAGTATATTGGAAAGGTTATATTTACCAATTAACTTTGTTGTAAAGTTAGACTTTTTCCTGCCAGATTGTAAAATAAATTTGGTGCCGTTAGGGGAGAGGCTGGATTTAATGATTTTAAACCTTGCCGGACCTTTTTGACTGTAGGAGACAATTTCTGCTTTTGGGTTTGTTTTCTTTTTAAAGTATTCATAGTTTTTATCGTCTTTATTCAAAACCGCTATTTCAACATTTTTAAAAAGCTTAGCTTTTGCCTTTTTATATTTTTCCATTGTTTGGTGATAATTAAGATGTTCTGGGCTGACATTAGTTAATACGCCAACTTTAAAATTACAACCCATCAACCGGTGCTGGTCTAATCCGTGTGAAGTTGCTTCAATTATGACATAGTCAACTTTTTTCTTTTTTGCCTTTTTAAGTATTAGCTGAATTAGGCGAGCGTCAGGTGTAGTTACATGAAGGCCGGTGTCAATTTCTTTGGAATTTAAAACCGCTTTTGTGGTTGAAATTAGGCCCGTTGAGTATCCGGCTTGACGGAGAATGTGGTTGATTATATTACAGGTGGTTGTTTTTCCGTCGGTTCCAGTGACGCCGATAGTTTTGAGTTTTTTTCCTGGGTTTCCGTGAATAGTTACTTGAAAAACTGAACGCAGCCAATGTTTTGTATTGTGCAGTTTGCCGGTAAGTGAATTCATAACAAATATTTTAGCAGTTTTTTTGAATTTCTTAATATCAGCGAAGCGAATATCTAATTTCAAGTAGAAATTAGCAATAAGCCGAAAATTAGAAATTAGTTCACTACGTTCACCGAAATTAAATTCTAACCTTAACTCCTGGGCCCATGGTTGGGGCTAAAACTAACTTTTTGATTTTTTTAGGACCCAAGTGGGAAATAAGTTTCTCTACGTTGGCAACCAATTCTTTTTGAGGTTGGTCGAGTTTTCCGAGGATTAAGTGCATAACTGGTTGTTTGCGCTCCGTTTCCAGTTTAATTGTTTCTTTTTCTTCCATTTTCTTTTTTAATTTTTTAGGGTTATCAGTTAAAGTGCCGTCTTTGGGGTTGGGCATTAATCCTTGTGGTCCAAGTATTTTACCGTATTTAGCTAGTTTGGGCATCCATTTTGGTGAAGCAAGCAAAACATCGAAGTCAATATTGCCATTTTCTATTTTTTTGATAACTGACTCGCTGGCAAGAGCAATTTTTTTCTTTTTGCCTTCAAAATAGGGGAGGTCTACTTCACCGAGCCGACCAGTTTTGTTAACAACAAGATGGGCCTCCAGGTTGCCGGTAAAGCTGGTTATAGAAACTTTCTTAACTAATTTAACCGCTTTCTTAATTGGGTATTTTTTTTCTGGATCAACTTTTTTCTTTGCCTGCTTATATTTTTTTCCCGGCTCTTCCTGCCCAACTTTACGTTTTTTTAACCCTGAACCGTGTTCCGAGTCTTCCGAGGAACTCTGGTTTGGGGCTGTGTCTATCACTTCCGTGGGTTTCTTTCCAGTTCCGCCGTCAACAGCAGTAACCCGCTCACCACCACCTAAACCGGTGGTTTTAACCTTATCTTGTTTTTTATCAGTATCTTTGTTTTTTTTCTTAGCCACTTTTAACTTTTCACTTTTAACTTTTAACTGTTTCTACTCCCATACTTTTTGCTGTACCTTTAACAATTCTTTTTGCTGCTTCTAGATCGCTTGTGTTTAAGTCAGGCATTTTTTCTTCAGCAATTTCTTCTATTTGTTTTTCAGTTAACTTGCCGACTTTCTCTCGGCCGGTCTTTTCAGCACCTTTTTCTAAACTAAGGGCTTTTTTAATTAAAGAAGAAACTGGTGGTTTTTTAGTAATAAAAGTAAAAGAACGATCTTCAAAAATAGTTATTTCAACAGGAATTGTGTCGCCCTTTTTATCTTTAGTCCGTTCATTAAATTGGCCTATAAAGTCCATGATTGCCACGCCGTGTTGGCCTAAGGCTGGACCAGCAGGAGGACCAGGGTTAGCTGCTCCGCCGGGTAGATTTAGTTTAACAACCGTCTTAATTTTTTTAGCCATTTTTATACCTTACTAACTTGTAAAAAATCAACTTCAACCGGTGTTTCCCGGCCGAAGATTGATACTAAAACTTTTAATTTTCCTTTTTCTTTGTCAACTTCTTCTATTGTTCCTAAAAATTCAGAAAATGGCCCGTCAGTAATTTTAACTGGTTCTCCAATAGAAAATTTTGCCTTGTATTCCGCCTTTCCTTCCGTAATTGTTGTTAAAATCTTCTCAACTTCTTCTTTAGAAATCGGTTGGGGTTTTTTCCCGGCGCCAACAAATCCGGTGACTCCCGGTGTAGTTCGAACAACCAGCCAAACATTATCAGTCATCACCATTTTTACTAAAATGTAGCCGGGAAAAACTTTTTCTTGTTTTTTGACTTTTTCTCCTTTACGGATAGCAAATTTATCTTTTAAAGGAATGATTACTTCAAAAATTTTGTCACTAAGCCCCATTGTTTTAACTCTTTGTTTTAGGGCTTTAGTAACTTTGTATTCGTGACCAGAGTAGGTATGGACAACATACCATTGGGCCTTTTTTGGTGCTTTTTGGTCACTGATTTGGTAACGGACTTCTTTCTTTTTTCCGTGCCTTTTGGTTTGGTCTTTTTTTACTTTTTTTTCTGCCAT
>CAYSLZ010000021.1:8069-10939 GCA_964432015.1 uncultured Gammaproteobacteria bacterium
CAATGTAAACCAACTTATAAATTTTGTAAATAGGAAATCTGCTGTGCCAAGGAGTAAACCAATGGCAACAGTAACCAATAATACCACAATTGTCAGCTGAATTAAAGTTTTTTTGTTTGGCCAGGTAATTTCCCGGACAACCTTTTTAACTTCTTTGATAAATTGTTTTATTTTATTAAACATGGTCCTATTTTAACACATGTTTACTGTAGGGGCGTATTGCATATGCCCGAGAATGTTTAACGATCCAGGAGCGTTTGGTTTCTTGTAGGGAACGCAGATCTGCGTTCCCTACATTTGAACAAACATCTTTATCATTTTTTATTTTAAAAATTGGTCAGAAATTAATAAAAACTCGTTTTTGCCAATTAATTGGTAATGATAAACTATTGATTGATTTTGATATAGAAATTGCCACTTGACACAGTTGGTCTCCAGACATAACAATGAAAACATCCTGCCCGGATAATTAATTAGTAGGGAATTTGATAAAAATTCCTTACCAGGGTCTGCCCCCCCGATTTTGATATTAAGTTTGTTTGTAATTGTATGGCAAAGAAAAAAAAACTAAAAAAAGCTGATTGGTCGCCACAAGCACTGCGGATTTTAAAAGAACGCTATTTAAGAAAAGATAGTTCTGGTGAAATTGTAGAAACTCCAGAAGAAATGTTATGGCGGGTGGCTGACGAAATGGCAGAAGTAGAAATGAATTATGGCGCCAGCTCAGAGGAAGTTGGCCAATGGCGGGAAAAGTTTTACCAGATGATGGCCGATAAGTATTTTCTTCCTAATTCTCCCACTTTGATGAATGCCGGCCGGGGAACGGATTTGCAGTATTCTGGTTGTTATGTCTTACCGGTTAAAGATTCAATAGAAGGAATATTTAATGCCGTGCGCAACGCTGCTGTTGTTCATCAATCCGGCGGCGGAACGGGCTTTTCATTCAGTCGATTGCGTCCAAGCGGTAACCGGGTTAAAAAAAGCGGTGGTGTAGCTTCAGGCCCGGTTTCGTTTATGCGGGTTTTTGATTCAGCAACTGAGCAAGTAAAACAAGGCGGCCGGAGAAGAGGGGCTAATATGGGTGTTTTGCGGGTTGATCATCCTGATATTGAAACTTTTATTCGTTGTAAATTAGACGGTGGAATCACTAATTTTAATATTTCGGTAGGAATAACCGAAGAGTTTATGCAGGCCTTAAAAAAAGATAAAAAGTATTCTCTACGGGCTCAAAAAGGATGGCCGATTAATGGAAAAGGACGTTATCAGGGTGGAGAAGAAATAGGAAAAAAATCAGCTCGAAAAGTTTTTGACCAAATTGTTGAGGCAGCTTGGGCATCTGGAGATCCAGGGATTGTCTGGTTGGACAAAATCAATGGTGGTTCGGCTAACCCAGTTCCAGAAATGGGACCAATAGAAGCAACCAATCCTTGCGGCGAACAGCCGCTTTATCCCAATGAATCTTGTAATTTGGGCAGTATTAATTTAGGAAAAATGGTCAAGCCGCGGGGAAGGGGCTTTAATATTGATTGGGATAAACTAGAACGAGTTACCCGATTATCAGTTCGATTTTTGGATAATGTTATTGATGTCAATCCTTTTCCATTACCTGAAATTGAAGAATCAGTAAAATCAAATCGGCGAATTGGTTTAGGAGTAATGGGGTGGGCTGATTTGCTTTTTCAGCTTCGGGTTCCTTATGACAGCAGAGAAGGAGTTAAATTGGCCAAAAAAGTAATGAAATTTATTAACGATACCGGTTGGAATGAATCCGAAAAATTGGCTGAGCAAAAAGAACCCTTTCCGAATTTCGGTAAATCAATTTATAAAGATGAAGAACCGAAACGTAATGCAACTATAACAACGATTGCTCCTACGGGTTCAATTTCAATAATTGCTGGTTGTTCTTCAGGAATAGAGCCAATTTTTGCTTTGGCCTTTACCCATACGGTGGAGGAGCGGAAGCTGCATTTTGTTAATCCTTTTTTTAAACAAGCAATGTCAAAGTATAAGAATGGAAAAGAGGTTGTAAAAGAGGTGAAAAAAGTAGGCCATTTAGGAGAAACGGATTCAGCTAGTCCGCGGATGAAAAATATTTTTAAAACCGCGCATGAAATTAATTGGGACTGGCACGTTAAAATGCAAGGTGCTTTTCAGAAGTATGTTGACAACGCGGTTTCAAAAACAATTAATTTACCTAATCAAGCTACAAAAGAGGATGTTAAAGAAGCAATTCTTTTAGCATATCAACATCAGTGTAATGGGATTACTGTTTTTCGAGATGGCTGTAAAGGCGAACAAGTGTTAACTTCCGGTGTTGATGAAAAAGAAAAATCAAAAGATGAAGTTGAGAGTTATGATGTTAAACCGAGACCGACGACGGTTAAAGGTTATACCTATCGGGTGGCAACACCAGTAGGAACAGCCTTTGTTACTGTAAACCACAATGGTAAAAGCGACCATCCCTTAGAAGTTTTTATTAATGTCGGCAAAGCCGGTTCCGATGTGGCGGCTGATGCCGAGGCAATGGGGCGTTTGATTTCTTTGTGTTTACGAATTTCATCTCCCGGTTTAAGTGCTCGGGAAGTTACAGAGCTGGTTGTTGACCAGCTGGAGGGAATTGGCGGCGGCGGCTCGGTTGGATTTGGTAAAGAAAGAGTTCGCTCTTTAGCGGATGGGATTGCCAAGGTTTTAATGAGGCATATTTCAGAAAACGGAAAAGGAGGGGAAGTTAAAGTAATTAGTGAGCAGAGGTCTTTAGATGCCAATCGGAGTGAACGAAAGGATATTTGTCCGGAATGTGGTAACGCCACGTTGGTTTTAGAAGAAGGCTGTGCCAAGTGTGTTTCCTGCGGTTATTCGAAGTGTTAGAA
>CAYSLZ010000022.1:0-3313 GCA_964432015.1 uncultured Gammaproteobacteria bacterium
TATTCACAAAATATAAAGCTTCAGGCTCAGGAGATACTTCAAGAAAACAATGTTATTCAAACCTTAAATCAATATGGGGAAGTAATCATAACCGGCAGTTATAAGTTTGACCTAATGTATGGGCCGGATATTGACTTAGAAGTAATTACTGATAACCCTAGAAAGGCTTCTTTAAATGCTTTACAGGATTTTCTTGCTGACAGAAAATTTCAAAAATATGAGTACGGTGATTTTGAAAAGCATTCTCGCAAAAACAGACCGGAGAGTTTTATTATTGTTTTGATTCAAGAAGTTAACGGGGTTAAATGGGAAATTGAAATCTGGTTTTTTAAAGAAAGGGATGAAGAAAAAGAAAAGTTTGAAAAGAAGTTAATGAACTTAAGTCAGGAACAAAAAACAAAGATTTTGGAACTTAAGCATCAACGTAATCAAAGTGACCTCTCTAAGCATAATATTTCCAGTTATGAAATCTATAAAGCTGTACTAAATAAAGGAGTTAAGAGTCTAAAGAAGGTTTAATTAGTACTATGGTTTAAACCGTGGTACTGTAATTTGAAATAAAAGGTTTGATTTGTTATAAATAGGGGAAGATGCAGATATATAGTGATGCCTTTGAGGAAAACCAGCATATACCGAAAAAATATTCATGCGACGGGAAGGCAATTAATCCGCCGTTAAGAATAACCAATGTTCCCGCTGAAACCCAAAGTTTGGTTTTAATTGTTGATGACCCGGACGCTCCGGGTGGATTATTTACTCATTGGCTGGTTTGGAATATTCCCGGTGATACTAATTATATTGAAGAGGATGATTTGCCTGAAGGGGCAATGGAAGGAGCTAACAGTGGAGATGAAGTAGGTTATTTTCCTCCTTGTCCGCCGGAAGGAACGCATCGCTATTTTTTTAGAATTTATGCTTTGGATACAAATTTAGATGCAGAAATTGGAGCGGAAAGAAATAAATTAGAACAATTGATAGACGGTCACATTTTAGACCAAGTTGAATTAATCGGTCTTTACTCTCGAGAATAAATTCCCCCTTGACAAGAAAATTTTTTTTGGGTTATAATTTAGCAATCAAGAGTCTTAATTGCTAATAGTTAATTATTACTTGTTTTACTAGTTACCTACTTACAGAAGGAGGTGAAACAAAATGGCAATAGTTAAATATGATCCTTTTGATTTACGGTCATTTTTACGCTGGCCGTCTGTATGGGAAGAGGAAGAGACGGAGTTTGGTGGACGACAATTGGATGTTTATGAGACAGACGATGAGGTGGTAGTTAAGGCCGGCATAGCTGGAGTTGACCCAAAGAATGTTGAGGTGACTTTTGAGGATGGAGTTTTGCAAATTCAGGGTCAGGAAGAAGAGGAAGAAAAAAGAGAAAAGAAATATTATAAAAAATCCAGCCGAAGTTACCGTTACCGAGTTGCTGTTCCTGGAAATGTTGATATGAAAAAAGAACCGGAAGCAGAAGTTGATAAAGGAGTAATTACGGTGACTTTTAAAAAAGCTGAAGAAGCCAAGCCGAAAAAAATCGCAGTAAAAGGAAAGTAAAGTAGCATAGGGGCGGGTCAAACCCGCCCCTTTGTTTTGTGCCTGGTTTATTACAATGATTATGTTTTAATGGATACCGCTCACCCATCTGGTTCGCTAGACTCTCGCTTCGCAAAAACTGCTTTTTGACGTTTACCACAAAGTAGCTTGCTCGAGACTATATCCAAAAACATAAATCATTGTATAAACTAACCGCAGGTTAAAGTTTAAGGAAGTAGCAGAAACCTGCGAGGTTGATTCTTAGAAAACCTCGGAGGTTGTCGTTTGGTATACTAAACCATGTCTTTTGTTTGCAAAATCCTAAAAACAGACTATGTTACCCACAATGTTAAACGTTTTGTTTTGGAAAAACCAGATGGTTTTAAATTTACTCCTGGTCAGGCAACCGAAGTATCGATAAATATTCCGGAATGGAAAAATAAAAAACGCCCTTTTACATTTACTTCTTTAAACGACGACCGGGTTTTGGAATTTATAATTAAAGGTTATTATGACCATGATGGCGTGACAAATAAACTTCACCAACTTCAGCCAGGCGATGAATTAATTATCCGTAATCCGTGGGGGACAATTAATTATCAAGGTCCGGGCGTTTTTATCGCCGGTGGGGCAGGAATTACGCCTTTTATAGCTATTTTGCGTCAACTGCGATCAAAAAATAAAATTAATGCCAATACTTTGATTTTTTCAAATAAAACCGAAGAGGATGTTATTTTAGAAAAAGAATTCAAACAAATGTTTAAAGACGAAGGCGAGTTGATTTTAACTTTGACTCGAGAAAAAAATCCCTGCTATGAACACGGCCGGGTTGACGAAAAATTGTTGAAAAAAAGTGTTGATAATTTCAACAAAAATTTTTATATCTGCGGTCCACCCCAAATGGTCAAAGATTTAAAAAAAATTCTTCAAAACCTCGGTGCTTCAACTGACGAAATTGTTTTTGAAAAATAACTACCTTTTAACTAAGGGGACAAACATAACGCCGCCGAAATCTTCTTTTTCAAAGCCGGATTCCGTTTTTGTTATTCGGACTAATTTTTGGCCGAGAATTTCTTTTAAAGGAAGTACAATTCGCCCGCCTATTTTTAGTTGTTTTTTCCAAGCTTTTGGAATATCTTTACTAGCTGCCGCCGACTTAATGCCGTCAAATGGCGCATGATCCGCCGCTCCCTTTCTACCGTCGTTGATAATTACTTTTACATTGTTATAACCTAATTTTTCTAGTTTTTTTTGAGCAGATTCAGCCAATTCGGGAATTACTTCGACAGCAATAACTTTTTTAGCTAAGTGAGATAAAACGGCTGACTGGTAACCTGATCCGGCTCCAATGTCTAAAACTTTTTCATTTCCAGTTAGTTCTAACAGTTGACACATTAAAGCAACAACATAAGGTTGCGATATAGTTTGGTTATGGCCGATGGACAGCGGGTGGTCTGCGTAGGCGCTTGATTTTACTTCTTTTGGAACAAATTTGTGGCGTGGAACTTTAGCCATTGCCTCTAAAACTCGTTGGTCAGTTATATTTCGGTTTTTAAGCTGTTTTTCAACCATTTGCCGGCGCTTTTTTTTAAATTTTTGCCTATTTTGCATATATTTATAGTAACATATTGCCAACCTCCACATTTCTCTATCCTTAGCGCTACGATCGTAGGAATTAGAGTAGGGTTGACAAGTTTGGTTAAGAGGATTAATCTTTATATAAGAGGTTGTGTTTAAGGAACTCGGTGAAATTCCGGGGCTGTGCCGCAACTGTGAT
>CAYSLZ010000022.1:3413-10788 GCA_964432015.1 uncultured Gammaproteobacteria bacterium
AGAGGTTGTGTTTAAGGAACTCGGTGAAATTCCGGGGCTGTGCCGCAACTGTGATAGTCAGAAAACTAGCAACTTCAAAGTATCCCGAGCAGGAGAAATTATGGAAAGATTAGCATTAGATTGTTCCAGTTTTACCTCTCCAAGTGAGATTCCGATTGGGTTGGCTTCACTATTTATTGAGGCAAGAGATACTCAAGAGATTGAAAAGAGAATAGTTCCTTATCGTTTCCAAAAAATTGGTGATAAAGTTATTTCACCAGAATGGGGAGAAGATGATATTGCCGAATATTTTTGTTGGGAAACAGAACGGGATCGGCAGGAAAGTGAAGCTGGGGTAAAAGTAAGACAGGCATTAATTGAACAACCAGAGGGGACAGCGGTGGTTTGGTTGTCGCCTCCGGCTGAAGGGTATCCCGAAGGCAGGATTTCTATCGGAAAGATAGTGTGGGAAAATAATGTTAAGGAAATGCATTGTTATGGAATTGCAGCTAAGTTTTCTAAAGAAAAATTCCTGCATTTAGCAGATGAGTTTGGTAATGACGATAAAGTTAATTTGGAAAAATTGAGGAGCCAAGTTTTTCTTTTATCAAGCAATGATTATGAAGATCCATGGCAAGTTTTAAAAATAAAACTGCCTTTAGGAAAAATTTGGATTGAAATAGAAACCAAGCGGGCAGAGTTGAGGAAAGAAAAGTATCAAAGGGATGCTGAAATAGTTGTTAAGTCAATACCAGATTATATGTGGTCAATGAGTCGAATTAGAATGGGGGCGTATTTGGAACGGGGGATGGAACGAATGGGACATCGGATTAATACGGTAAAAAGCGGATGCGGGGGATTAAACAGGGATTTGATTTCTTCATCGCCAATGCGGGTTTTAAACTCTCCGCATGGAGTAGTTTCAACAGAAAAAAGTGATGGTGTTTATGTAAAAGAGTGTCCGTATTGCCATAAAAAAATTAATAAATTAATTCACCCTGGTTATCAATGCGAATGCGGTAAGGTTTTTAAAGGTATATGTTAAGATTGACTTATGTCAAAACTTAAGAAATATTTTTATACTTTTATTCACTTTAATTTTATTTCCGGTTTTCTTTATGCCTTTGTTCATTTTATTACTACTCCTCGGGCAACAGCATTACAGCGGCGTCTTTGGGCTTATGAATCATGGATAATTTTTTCATTTTACTGCCTTTTTGTTTATTTAATGATGGTTGATACCAAAGTAAACTTTAGTCAGCTGAAGCGGGTTATTTTAGTTAATTTGTTGTTATTGATTTTCCCCTGGGGATTATTTTTAATTTTCGCTCCTGGTGAGTTAATGAGCCTATTTGGTTTAAATTCGATTTATTGGAGAATATTAGGCGGAATGTCTTTAGTTGGAGCAGTTTTATATTATCTGCCTTATCAGTTTTACAAACAAAAATGGGTTTTTTATATTTTGACTTTTGGCTTTATTGATAATTTTTTAGCCGGTTTTATATTATTTGGTCTGTTTATTTTCAGGCGGGTACCGTTTATTGTTCTTGGAGCTGTCCCCTTGCTTTTTTATTTTTCCCTGGTATTTTTACAACAGGCTAGATATTACCAAGTAGGGCCAAGTCACGACTTGTCCCTACAAAAATAATGATAAAAAAGTTTTTTCTATTTTTATTTCTATTTTTGTTTTTAATTCCAACTGGCATTTCAGCCCAGGAAAACGAGGAAACCTTGGAAGGAAGAGTAAAAGAAATTTATGAGCAAACGCTGGTAATTGAAGTTGAAAAAGGATCTTTGACCGGTGAAGAAATTGAGGTGCCAACTAATCAGGAAAAGATTGCCGGCAGTCGTGATTATCAAGTTGGGGATAAACTATTAATTGGTTTTTCAAAAACTGACGATGGAGAAAATTTTTATATCATTGACTATATTCGACGTCAGTCGCTGTTGATTGCTTTTTTTATTTTTATAGTTTTGGTTGTTGCTGTCGGCAGATGGCAGGGAATTACTTCTTTGATTGGTATGGTCGTAACTTATCTAGTAATTTTTCAATTAATTTTACCGGTAATTTTATCCGGTACGTCGCCGATTTTAGCCGCTTTTGCCGGGTCATTTTTAATAATTCCGGTTACTTTTTATCTTTCCCATGGACTGAATCAAAAAACAACTGTTGCCGTAGTTAGTACTATATTGGCATTAGGAATTACCAGTCTTCTTGCCGTGTATTTTGTCAATACCGCCTGGTTAACCGGATTTGCTTCTGAAGAAGCCGGATATTTACAGACAGTTAATTCCTCCCAGTTAAACATGAAGGGGCTATTGTTAGCCGGAATAATTATTGGCGGTTTAGGGATTTTAGATGATATTACCGTTGCTCAGGCAGCAGTTGTCGAGCAGTTGGACAGTGCTAATAAAGATTTAAAGTTTAAAGAGCTTTTTTTGCGGGCAATGAACGTTGGCCGGGATCATATAGCTTCAATGGTTAATACTTTAATTTTAGTTTATACCGGTTCAGCCTTGCCTTTGCTCTTGATTTTTATCAATAATCCCCATCCGGCCTGGGAAATAATAAATTATGAAATTATTGCTGAAGAAATAGTTAGGACTTTGGTTGGCAGTATCGGGTTAGTTCTTGCTGTGCCAATAACGACTTTTTTTGCCGCCTGGTTATCAAAAAGAAAATAAATAATCTGTATAATAAGTAGATTATGTTTAAACAAGTTGTTTTAGGAATAATCCAAGGTATTGGTGAATGGCTGCCGGTCAGTTCTTCCGGCTTATTGGTATTAGGCCAAACTTATTTATTTGGCCAAACTGATTTATCAGCGATGGTAAAAACGGCTTTGTTTTTACACGTAGGTACTTTTTTAGCCGCCATTGTCTATTTTCGGCGTGAAATTATAAGTTTGGCAAAACTTGAAAATAAAAAACTAGTCCACTTTTTGTTAATTAGTACCTTGATCAGCGGCGGTTTGGGGTTTTTATTATTAAAAACTATAGTTAGTTTAGAATCAAGTTTTGAAATTACCGGTAAATTTATCACTGGTTTGGTGGCTTCATTATTAATAATTACCGGAATTTTACAAATTCGTAATGATAACCCAAGCCATCGTGATTTAAAAAATTTGAATTATTTGGACGCCTTAATTTTTGGTTTAGTTCAAGGATTGGCAGTTTTACCGGGTTTTTCCCGGTCAGGGTTAACAGTAGCAGTTTTAATCTTTAGGAAAATTGAAAAAGTTACTGCTTTAAAGTTAAGTTTTTTAGCTGGTCTGCCGATTATATTTGCTGGGAATATTTTATTAAATATCGATAAGTTCGGTTTAAATAATGGTTATTTGGTTGGGGTGATAGTTTCTTTTATTTTTGGTTTAGCCACCATTCACGGTTTATTAAAATTGGTAAAGAAAATTAACCTTGGCTATTTTGTAACCGCTTTTGGTCTTATTACTTTAATTTTTAGTATAGTCTGATGATTCGAATCATTGCTAATACGTTTTGTAGTAGCATCTTTAGTACGGGTTGATTGACATTTAGAAGTAATTTTACTATCCTGAATTTAAGATGTCCGAGGGGAAAATAAGGTTTGCCATTAATGGTTTCGGAAGAATTGGCCGAGCAGCTGCTCGGTCTTGGTGGGAAAATTATCGAGAAAGATTAGATTTGGTAGCTGTCAACACTTCGGGGTCAATGGAAGCAGAAGGGTGGGCTCATTTGTTGAAGTATGACTCTGTTTATGGTCGCTTTCCGGGAATAATTCGTGTAGAGGAGCCGAAAAAGGGTAGTGAAATTGGCCGGGTAAATATTGATGGAAAAAGGATTCCATTTTTGGCTGAACGTGATCCTCGAAAGATACCTTGGCATAATTACGATGTTGACGTAGTTTTGGAATGCACCGGTGTATTTCGAAATCGACGGGCCGAAGACCATTTTAAGGGTAAAGCGAAAAAGGTGATTATTTCTGCTCCCGCTGAAGATGTGCCGATTTATCTGTTGGGAGTGAATGAGGATAACTATAAGGGTGAAAATTTAATTGAAATGGGTTCTTGTACAACCAACTGTGTCGCTCCAGTTGTTAAATTGATTGACCAAAAATTTGGCTTTGAAGAATGTATTATGACTACAATTCACGCTTTGACTTCCAGCCAAAATATTGTTGATGGTTCCCATAAAGACTTGCGTCGGGCAAGGGCAGGTTCTGGCAATATTCTACCCACCGGAACGGGAGCGGCTAAGTCTGTAATTGGTGCTTATCCGGAAGTTAAAGGTAGATTTGCGGCTAGTGCTATTCGGGTTCCGGTTTTATGCGGTTCTTATTCCGAAATGGTTTTTAAAATTCATAAAAAGACAACCATGGATGAGGTTAATGATGTTTTAGAAAAGGCAGCCGCTGGTGATTTGGTGGAGATTCTAAAGGTTTCTTATGAACCATTAGTTTCTCGGGATATTATCGGTAACACTGGTTCGGCGATTGTTGATTTGCCGATGACTGAAGTTTTATCGGATGACATGATAAAAATAGGTGCCTGGTATGATAATGAATATGGTTATTCTTGTCGACTTCTGGAAATGGCGGAATACGTCATGCAGATTTAAATTGTGGGATTTATTTTGAATTCATCCTCAAAGGGGTTGTAATTTATTTCTTCATTAGTAACTACTTCAACCTTTTCAACGGTTGCCGCTGATGGGCCTTGTTCAAACCAGTCAAGAAGCTTTTCGATTTTATCTGATTTGCCGACAGCTAAAGCTTCAACTCGGCCGTCACTGCGGTTGCGGATCCATCCAGTAATTCCCCAATTTTCAGCTTTCTTGACTGTGTTTGCGCGAAAGCCGACTTCTTGTACCTGTCCGTAGATGAGAACACGAATGCGAGTAAATTGATTATCTGTCATTTAATTGCTTAATTATACCAGAAATAGGTAGAAAAAGAAAATAAAGTAGTTTACTGTAGGGAACGCAGATCTGCGTTCCCTACTCGTGATATTTAATTTCAGCCCCGCAGAGCGGGGCGAATATCTTAATATCATCCCGACTTTAGGTCGGGATAATATCTAGTCAATTTTTTTGTACAGTACAGATATTCTATCCCGGTAAATTTCCTTCCAGGGGGCAGTTTCATTTTTTTGAATTTCTAAGTCTAAAAATGTTTTCGGCGGAATCAGAATATAGTCAATGTTGTATTTATTTAATTTTTCTTGGTAACCGGGTTGGGCTTGGAGTATTTCTAAATGGACTTGATATGGGTATTTACCTGAAGATAGTTGATTGGCCGGAATATGGCCGGCCACAAAGATTAAATTGTCAGGCAGCTGCCAGGATAAAAAGCCGCCCCAACGGTAAAAATTGAAAATATCTCCCTGCAGGTTATTTTTTTTGATATATTCAACTGCCTGACAGGGATAATGGGTCATTCCCTGTTGGCAGTAATTTTGCCAATTAGAGTTGACGGCAATTGTTTTTGGCAAAATCAAAAACGCTGACAGTCCTAGTATGGTTGTTGAGACAATATTAATAAGCGGCCGAATCTTTTTTGGGAAATTTATTAGTTTAACTAAACCGATTGACGTGATTAAAAAGAATTGCGGTAAATTCCGTCTGGCATTTAAAACTAAATAGAGACTGGATAAACTAGCCAGCGGCCAAAATAATTTTTTCAACTGCCAGTGTTTATTTTTTCTTAACCAAAGCCCAATATAGATCAAGAAAAGACTCAGACTGATAATTTTCAAAATTAGTTGTGGGGCTGTCCATTCAGCAATCATTGTATTTAATGGTGAAAACATAGTTTTTAACACATAACCGTAGTTATTAATCCCAAACGGGTTTATTAAAGGGGCAATAAAAATAGGGATTAATAAATAAGGTTGGAGTTTAAGAATGGACCAAAGACAAGTTAACAAAATTCCATAGAGATAACTGCCGTGGAAGTTAGCCCAAAGTAAAAATAATAAACCTAATGAAAAAAGTTTGGGTTTAGTTTGGTTGACTTTTTCTAAAATATAAAAAAGAAGGCAAAAAAACAGAAGAGATGTTATTTGACCCCGAAGTCCATAACGAAGAATTATCCAGCCGCCAAGACTGGTTATTGAAGTGATAATAAAAGTTTTAACAATATTCTTATCAAAGATCAGCCAGATAAAAATAAAGCTCAAAGTCATTATTACTGCATTTAGTATGGACAATCCCCAAAACCCAGAAATTCTATAAACAATGGCAACTAAAGGATGATAAAGGATGTATGAGTTTGGCCAGGGTTGGTCATGTAAAAGGACAGTTAGTTTATTTTTCACCATTGGCCGGCCGTTTTTTAAAAAATAGTTGCCGAACCGTAAATGCCAACCCAGGTCGGTGTCAACAGGGGCAAGAAAAAAAGTTATAAAAATTGCCGTGAAGAATAGAACTATTGTCAGATTAATTTTTTTCATGAATTATTTTATCAATTCCGGTTGACAGCAGGTATTCATATAAACCTTTTCTATTTTTGCCTCAATTATTTGATTATTTTCAATAGTAATTAAACCAATTGCTCCGGTTTTAGTTTCTTCCGACCACATTTGGTCAAAGACAAAATTTCCTAATGAATAAAATATGGGCTTACTTTGGTAATACTCTAAAGGTTGAATAACATGAGGATGGTGGCCGATAACAACATCTGCCCCGGCGTCAATTGCCAGTTCGGCAAGTTCTATTTGTCGGTTATTAGGCAGCGGCTGATATTCTTCTCCCCAATGAAAATTAACCACTAAAATATCAATATTATTCTCTGTCTTTTCAATCATAACTTGTAATTCATAATTCTTAACTTTTTCAATCGTATCATCAAAGCCTAAAAATCCGATTTTTGTTCCTTTGATTTCAGTAACCCAGCTTTTTTCTTCATAAAAATAATCGATATTACCTTCTTGTAAATTTTGTGTCGTTTGGGTAACTCCTTCTAGTCCGTAATTATTAATGTGATTATTAGCTAAGTTCATTGCATCAAATCCGGCGTATTTTAAACCTTGAATATTTTCCGGTTGTCCACAAAATTTAAAACCGGATCTAACTACCGGACAATTATTAATTACCGGTCCTTCTAAATTTCCGACAGTTATATCAGCTGAAGATAAAAAGTGATTAACTTTTTCAAATGGAAAAAGGGGATCGTTACGTTGAATTATTTGATAATTTGTTTCCCGGCCGAGGCCAATGTCACCAACCGCCGCAATGGTAATTTTATTTGGTTCAGGTGTTGGGGTTGGCGTTGTCTGAAGAGTTTTTGATTTTGGTGAGTTGATTTGCCTAACATTTGGCTCTGTTTTCCATAATAACCCGCCAATAATTCCTGTCACCCCAATCCAGATAATCAAAAACAACCATTTATAAACACTCTTCATACCCAATTCTACCAAAC
>CAYSLZ010000023.1:0-10627 GCA_964432015.1 uncultured Gammaproteobacteria bacterium
GAATCCACGCCCGGCAACAGATTTAATATATATTTTTTCTATTTACTTGTTGTTCAGGAATGGTTTGTTTTAGTTAAGTTTACTTAGTAGTTTATATCAAAATCTATTCAAAGCAGAGGTGATTATTTTGTCAAGGAGTTGGGGATAGCTGATATCAGCAGCGGCTGCTTCTTGGGGAAGTAGGGAAGTTGGGGTTAAACCGGGAATAGTATTAATTTCCAAAACATAAGGTTGACCTTTTTTAATAATCATGTCCACTCGGCCAAAATCTTGGCAATTTATTGCTTGATAAACTTTTAAAGCTAAGTCTTCAACCTTTTTAGCTGCTTTTTTAGATATTTCGGCTGGAACAATTTCCTCACACATGTTAACGGTGTATTTTGATTCGTAATCGAAAAAATCATTTTTAGGGCGAATTTCAATAATCGGTAATAACTGAGGACTTTTATTACCAATGATTCCACAAGAAACTTCTGTTCCTTGAATATATTCCTCAATTATAATTTTAGGGCTGTATTTAAACGCTTCTTTGGCTGCTTTAGAAAAACCCTTGCGATTTTCAACTATTGAGACACCAATACTTGAGCCTTGGTTTGAAGGTTTAACTACCCAAGGCGGGCCAATCTTATCAATCTTTTTTGTTTTTATTGATTTGTTTTTTGTCAAAATTTGCCAATTCGGTTGGGGTATATTTTGCTGTTCAATTATTTTTTTAAAAATAATTTTGTTCATACCAATCGCTGAAGCCGATACACCAGATCCGGTGTATTGAGCTCCGACAAAGTCAAGCATACCTTGAATTGTACCGTCTTCACCAAAAGGGCCGTGCATAGCAATAAAAAAAATGTCTGGTTGTACGGGAATAGAAAATTTAGAAAACGTAGGTTTCTTATTTTGCCGTTCAGCCGCTTGTTTATCTATTTTTAAATCAAGCTTTAAAAATTCGTCAATTGTTTTTATTTTCCAATTTAATCCATCTTTTGAAATGATTACGGGAATTACATGGTACTTTTGTTTGTCCAAGTTTTCAACAATACCTTTACCAGTAAGAAGCGAGACGTCGTGTTCCGGGCTTTTACCGCCCATCAATACTGCTACAGATGTTTTATCCATATTTGATTTTAACATGAGAAAAAGTTGATGATTAAACGGTTGCACTTGGTTTTAGAACTTGGGCCTTAGTATGGTATAGTATGAATATATGATTAACTTATTAATTAAATTGATAATTAGAAGTTTTTCCGTTATTTTGGTCTCTTATATTGTTCCAGGGGTTATGGTGGAAGATTTTTTAACGGCTGTTTTGGTCGCTTTAACTTTAGCGGTTTTAAATACAATCGTTAAACCCGTTTTAATTTTTCTAACTTTGCCGATTAATATATTAACTTTTGGTTTGTTTATTTTAATTATCAATGGTTTGATAATCATGTTGGTTGATTATTTAATTCCCCAGTTTATGGTCAATACTTTTTTGTCCGGGCTTTTGTTTAGTTTAGTATTGTCAATAGTCAGCGCCATTTTGTTTAATTTAAAGTAGCTTTTTAACTCCATAAAATTTTTTCTGCTATACTGATTTTAATGACGGAAAAAATAACCTTTATTTTATTAATCGGGTTGATTGGAGTTGTTGCCCTTGGAGTTAAGACGTTTGGTTCACAGGTTGTGGAAATGAGTGAGACAAGACAGTCAGATTTATTCCAGCAGCGGGAATTAATTGGTATTAAAGAAAAAAAATTAAAATTAACAAGTACTGCTTTTGAAAATGGCGGAATGATTCCTAAAGAATATACTTGTGACGGTAGTGATGTTAACCCCCGATTGGAGATTTCCAACGTACCACCTGATTGTCAAAGCCTAGTATTGGTTTTTGATGACGTTGATGCTGTAGGTGGAGTATGGGATCATTGGCTGGTCTGGAATATTTCTTCGGATACGAGAACAATTGGGCTGAGGTCAGTACCAAAAGGAGCTCATGTTGGTATGAACGACTTTGGTGAATTTGGTTACAGCGGTCCTTGTCCTCCTTCAGGAGAACATAAATATATGTTTCGTTTGTATGCTTTGGATAAAGAACTGGATTTAGCTTCCAGTGCCAACCGTACCGAACTGGAGGAAGCAATGGAAGGACATATGGTTAATAAAACCGGCTTACTGGGAAGATATTCAAGATAAAGAAGTAGAAAAATTATTCCTTGGCTGGGGTAGGTTCAGCCCAAGTTGATTGAATTACTTTACTTCGTAGGCTGACGTTTGATAAATAAACTTTGTTTTCATCTGGAAGTCGGAAGTAGGTTTTGTTGAATGACGGTCCAGGGTCACCAACCCAGATTTCAAAAGCTATATTTTCACCTTCAAAAAGTTTGACTTTAATAGCCTTATCCTCGTTGAGATTAAAATTAGAAAAATTATCAGGATTTTGAGAGACAAGTTCGTCTTTTTCAAGTTTTTCTAAGGTGTTTAATAAGGATTCAACTTTAGTCTGGTCTGCCTTTTCATTTTCTTCAGTTTTAATAAACCAACTGTTGTCTTTTTTATCTAACTCCTGCTCTTCTTCATTTTCAATAATAACTTTTGTTATTTGACTATTTGTTGGGAAAAGTGTTTTGTTCCGACTTTTATTAATTTCCGGTTGGTACTTTAAATAGGCAAAAATACCCAACAGCACGATTAGTAAACTAAAACTAGAGATAAATGGATCCTTTAATAATTTTATAATTTTCAATTTAGCAATATATCAATTAACTTGTAATTTTTCCTCTGCCAGCGGACTAAACCGGCTATCCCGATTAATAATATCGGTCCAACAGCCAGACTAGCGTATTTGTACGTCGGCTTTTGTTCTTCGGGTATTTGTTTAAGCGGTCGGGATTTTATTTGTTTACTTCTAATTTCAATTAAATCACTGTCTTGACTTAAATAATCAACTAAATTTAAAATAAAATTTATATTTTCAGGATTTGAGCGGACGCTTTGGTCAGATACAAAATTAGCATCACCGACTACTGCCAGCTTAATGTCTGCGGATTTTTCCTCATTAAAGTAACTGCTTTTATTTTTAAGTTGTAATCCAGCTAAAGTATATTGAGCAGTATTTTTTTCGAAATTCCATTTTTGGTTTGGGTCAAGATTATTAATTTGGTCGGTCGTTTTAGCCGATGGCGATGTTTTCCATAAAAATTCGGTATTTTCTTTAATTTTTAGAGGCGAGGCCCATGGAAAAATAACGCTTTCCAAGCCGGATGTAACGGGAATTTCTTGGTTGCCGTTTTCTGAGCGGGTTTTAACCCAAAAAGGGTAGGGAGTGATAAATTGACCTTGTTGAGTTTGAAAATTAGCCATTGCTGAAGATGAATCAATAATTAATTTATCTTCTAGTTGAAAACCATAGTGGTTCAGCCATTGATCAATTTTAAGGTCTATTTTGTCTCCGATCAGGTTTTGGTCAACATCTATTTTATCTAAGAGCAGGATTAAGCCTTTTCCTGACATTAAGAATTCATCCAAACGTTTTTGAACAGATTCTGTTATTTCTGATTTTGGACCAATCATGAGTAGCGATTGAAAATTATTGAAATTAACATCTTCAGCGGTTAAATCAATTGGTTGAAGTTGGTAATTTACGGACAGCGTTTCAGCTAAGGCAGAAGCTTGGTTTAAATCTAATTCCTTTGAACCGGAAGTAATTCCTATAGTGGGTAGTTTTTCTTTTTGTATGTTTTTAATGGCTGATGTTAATCGATATTCAAGATTATTGATATCTTGGAGAGCCGGGATAACTTCTTTTTCTCCGGCGTGAAAAATAGCTAGACCAAAATAGCCCTGGACAACCTGGTATTGGTCACTTTTTACTGAAGAAAATCTCATTGGTGGTATTCCAAGTGATTGAACTTCTTTTTCAGCTTCAGAGTTTTTTTGTGGATTTTTAAAAATTACTTTAACTTTTTGTCTACCGGCTTTATCATATTGATTAAGTGTGAAAGAAACCGTTTCTTTCAGGGGCAGCAAATTGGCGGGAAGATTATCGGAAATATAAGCTTTGATGGTCACTAAATCGTCAACCTCATTTAAAGTTTTTTTGGTTACTGGTGATAAAGTGTGAGCCCGATTGGCTGTTAAATCAAAACTAAATGGAAAAAATTGGATAATCAGATTAAGGATAATCAGCCCAATAATAATGTTAATTGTTGAGGCCCATAATTTGGTATGTCGGAATTTTTTAATTTCGTCAATAATCACGGGTTTTAAGTGAAATAACTGTTAACCAAAGGAATATACCAATCCAGGAAAAATAGAAAACAAGACTGCTTAGTGGTAGTTGACCGCGGATTAAGAATCGAAAGTGATAGTTTAAACTTAAATAGGAGATTATGGTTGTTAAGAGTTCGGGTAGACGTTGTAAAACAATTTGCTGGCCGCTGAAAAAATTAACTAGTAGAAAGAAAGCGGTTGTTGTAAAGGCAATTATCTGATTGTTTGTTAAACTTGAAAAAAAGATGCCAACAGCTAAATAGCTTCCTGCAATTAAAAGAACGCCAAGATAACCGGATAGAATTATTCCTATATCCGGCTTTCCAAGCGTGAGGATAAGAACTACGGCTGGTGAAGTTAATAAAAGTGAAAAAATTGTAAATAATAAACCTGATAAATACTTAGCTAAAACGATATTTATTTCTGACGTGGGTAAAGTTAATAGCACTTCCCAAGTACGGTTTTTTTTCTCTTCAGCAAATAAATTCATTGTTACTGCTGGTAGGAAAAAAAGAAATAAGAAGGGTATTAGATCAAAAAGCGGTATTAAACTAGCCTGTCCGATGAGAAAAAAGTTTTGAAAAAACAACCATAAACTTATTGTTGAAAATAAACCGGCAAAAATAAATCCCAGCGGGCTGATTAAATAGTTTAAATAGATTTCTTTAATTAATATGACCAAAAAATTATTTTTCATTTTTAGTTTTTTGTTTAAATAATTTTTCTAATTGTCCTCGCTTTAAATTTGACATTTTTTTCTCAGCAACGAGTTTACCTTGGTGAATAATAATAATGCGTTGACAAATTGCTTCTGCTTCAGAAAGTATATGAGTTGAAAAAATGACCGCCTTTTTTTGAGCTAAATTTTGGATCAGCGTCTTAATTTCTGCTTGTTGATTTGGGTCTAAGCCGGAAGTCGGTTCATCCATAATTAAAAGGTCCGGATTATGAATAATTGCAGCAGCTAAACCAACACGCTGTCTAAAACCGCGGGATAGAGTTTCAATCGGCTGGTTGATTACTTGAGAAAGTCCACATTTGTCAGTCACGAAATCTAATTGCTTGCTTAGTTCACTGTTATCCATTTTGTGCATTTTTCCAATAAAAGTCAAATATTCATAAGGGGTGAATTTAGTATACAGCGGATTTTCTTCAGGTAGATAGCCGATGATTTTCCTGGCTTGTTTAGGGGATTGTTTATTAATACTAATTTTGCCTTTTGTTGGTGTTAAAAAGCCGGTAATTAAACGCATAGTAGTTGTTTTACCGGCACCGTTTGGTCCTAAAAAACCAATAATCTCCCCTTTATTTACTTCAAAATTTATTCCATCAACAGCTTTTACTGAACCGAAGTGTTTAGATAAATCCTTAACTTTTAACATCTTATTTTAGTTTGCACCTTAGAGGTGTTTTACTACCTGCACCTTTGGAAAAATATATTTTCAGAACTTTTATAACTTCTTTATTATAAAAATTCAGATCAATTTGTCAATATCCTAATAAAAACTATAATCTTTTGACCCAGTGGGGGTTGGCGGTAACTTCAAGGTCAATATAGGTTTTTGTATTTGTGATCAATTCTATTTCTTTTCTGGCTAATGTCCCGATTTCTTTAATAGTTTGACCGTTTTTACCAATAATTATCGGCTTATAATGTTCAGAAGTAGTTTGAATTTCCGCTTTAATATAATATAAATTGTCTTTTTCTTCCAGCTCATGAACAACCACGCCCAGCGTATAAGGTACTTCCTGGTATAAAACCATAAATGCTTTTTCGCGGATTATTTCTCCGATAAATTCTTTTGGAGTAATATTAATAGCAGGGAAAGCCTGATAATTTTCAGGATTGAATAATGGCTCACCTTCAGGCAGGTATTCAAAAATCAGTTCTTCTAGTTGATCAAGATTGTGTCTTTTTAAGGCGGAAATTTCTATCCATTCGTCAAATTCATCTTCCAAAAATTTATATTGATAAGTATAATCAGGTTTTTTTAAATCGGTTTTATTAAGTGCTAAAATTTTTGGTTTGTCAACCTGGCGGACAATCCCTAAAACCCGGTTTTCCTCTTCGCCCCGATGCCGAGTATGGTCAACAAGGTAAATTATAAGATCAGCAAAGGTTAACTCTTCTTTTGCCTTTGGATTAATTTTTTGGCTTACCTGTCCGTGTATTTTGGCAAAAACACCGGGAGTGTCCATAAAAATTATTTGTCCGCGTTCATCCCAATAAACTCCTTGGGTGATTTTTCTAGTGGTTTGAGGCCGGTTAGTAACGATTGAAATTTTTTGGCCGACTAGAGAATTGATTAAAGTTGATTTACCGCTGTTTGGTCGTCCAACAATAGCAACTCGTCCTGTTTTCATATTTTAATTATATAATATAGATAATGTCCATGGGAAGACCCGACGGTTTTTGACTTTTTTATTATTATTCCTTAATATACCTAGTGGCTGAATTGTTCAAGCCTTTACAATTAGCAAATAATTTGCTAGACTGCTAACAAAATGACTGTTTTATTACCAAACAAACCAAAAACAATAGATAAGAAGATTGAAGATGAGAGTCTTCCTTTAATTCCAGTTAGAAATATGGTTCCCTTTCCGGGAGTAGAATTTCCAGTTATTTTTGGACGGACTAAGTCTATTAATGCTTTAATGGAGGCTTTTGATAAAGATGATGACGAAAATTTTGTTGTTGTTGCCGCTCAAAAAGAAGCTGATATAGATAAACCTCAAGCTGACGATATTTTTTCGGTTGGCGTAGTATGCCGGGTAGAGCACGTAGTTCGAGTTGATGGAACTGTTCACGCTGCCTTTTCCGGTTTGGCAAGAGTAAATATTAATGAAATAAAAGACAACGATTCCTTTTTGGAAACAAAAATTTCAACTTATCCTACAGACGTTGAAGACCGAAAAAAAATTCGAGTAGTGGTTGATCAGATGTTGGGCTTGGTTAAGAAAGCATTTAATTTAGGTAAAGGTTTTGACCCGGAAATTTTGCAGAAGCTAAGTAGTGGTGAGAAGGTTAACTTAGTTCAAATGACTGATCAGATTGCCTTTGCTCTTAGTGCTTCAGTTTCAGAAAAACAGAAAGTTTTAGAAACAGTTAATTTAGAAAAGCGGATTAAGTTAGTTAGTGAACGTTTAGCTCATGAATTAAAGGTGCTTAAATTGGATCAGTCAATTGAAAGGAAAACAAAGGATAAGTTTGAAAAGAAGATGAAGCAATCAGTTTTGGAAGAAAGAAAAAAAGCGATTGACAGGGAGTTGAAAAAATTGGGGGCAAAACCGGGCCAGCGGAGTGAAATACAAGAATTAAGAAAGAAAATCAAAGAATCAAATATGTCGGATAAGGCCCGAGAAAAGGCAAATAAGGAATTAGACCGTTTGGCGAAAATGTCACCTTATGCACCAGGAGCCAGTTACATTAGAACATATGTAGAAACCTTGATTGAAATGCCTTGGGAAAAGAAAGACGGTAAAAACGTAAGTATTAAAGGTGCTGAAGAGATTCTTGACGAAGACCACTATGGTTTAGAAAAAGTTAAGGAAAGAATTTTAGAGCATCTGGCAGTAATGAAGCTAAGAGGAAAAAAGACTAAATCCCATGGGACCCCGAATATTATTTGTTTTATTGGTCCCCCAGGTGTTGGAAAAACTTCAATTGGCAAATCAATAGCTCGGGCCCTAGACAGAGATTTTATTCGAATTTCTCTTGGTGGAATTCGAGATGAAGCAGAAATTAGAGGTCATCGGCGAACTTATGTTGGTTCAATGCCGGGAAGAATAATTCAGGGAATTAAAAATGCCGGCAGTACGGATCCCGTTTTTATGCTTGATGAAATTGACAAGGTTGGTTCAGATTTCCGCGGTGATCCTAGTTCGGCTTTGCTTGAAGCTCTTGATCCAGAACAAAACAGTGAGTTTTCAGATCATTATCTAGAAATTCCTTATGACTTATCAGAGGTGTTTTTTATTTTAACTGGAAATGTTACTGATACTATTCCGACGCCTCTTCAGGACCGTTTGGAGATAATTAGGTTTCCGGGATATACCGAAGAAGAAAAACTAAATATTGCTGAAAAATATCTTTTTCCGCGCCAATTGTCTGGTCATGGTCTAACAAAAAAGGATTTAGTTTTAAGTGATAAGTTGATTAAAGACCTGATTAGAAAATTTACTCGGGAAGCAGGGGTAAGGGAATTAGAGAGAGTTATTGCTAAATTGTGTCGAAAGGTGGCTAAGCGTAAAGCTGAAGACAAAGAAATTAAGCCGGAAATGAATATCAGGACAGCCCATCGTCTGCTCGGTCCCCCTAAATTTAGTCATCAGATAAAAGGTAAAGAAGATGAAGTTGGAGTTTCAACCGGACTGGCTTGGACCCAAGCGGGTGGTGAAATATTATTTATTGAAGTAGCATTAATGCCCGGCAAGGGAGAGCTGACTTTAACTGGTCAGTTGGGTGATGTAATGCAGGAGTCATGCAAAGCCGCTTTGTCGTATGTAAGAAGTAATTGGAAGGATTTGGGTATAGAGGATGAAAAATTTGCTCAAAAATATGATTTTCATATTCATGTTCCTCAGGGGGCAGTACCTAAAGATGGTCCCTCAGCCGGTGTGGCAATTGTTGCCGCATTAGTTTCTGCTTTGACCGGTAAAAAAGTTAAGAGGAATATTGGCATGAGCGGAGAAATTACACTTCGTGGGCGGGTTTTAGAAGTCGGCGGAATTAAAGAAAAAGTATTGGCAGCTCATCGGGCAGAATTGGAAAAAGTTATTTTACCCAAAAAGAATAAAAGAAATCTGCGTGATGTACCAAAGGAAATAAAAAAGAAAATAGACTTTATTTTTGCAGAGGAATTGTCCGATGTTTTATCTGCTGCTGTGGAAATATAACAACTTGCTATTTTAAAACTTCATCTATAGAATTAATATTATAAATGGTCATCAATCCGGGTATTTTCAAAGATTATGATATCAGAGCTCGTATTCCTGATGAGTTGGATATGGAGGGCGTCGGCAGGATTGCCGAGGCAGCGGTTTTTAACTTTAAGCCTTCTGATGTGGCTATTGGTTATGACGCCAGAACAACAAGTAAGCAGATTTCGGCCATTTTGACCGAGGTTTTCATTTCAGCCGGGATTGATGTTATTGATTTAGGAATGGTTAGTACGGACATGGTTTATTTCGCTTCTGGAAAACATAACTATGATTTGTCGATTATGGTTACTGCTTCCCATAATCCAGCTCAATACAATGGTTTTAAAATGACTACCAAAGGAGGAGTCGCCGTCTCTGGTCCAAGTGGGTTTTATCAAATTCGGGATTTAGCCTTGTCAGATAAAAAATTTACATTTAATAAATCTAAAAAAGGCGGTTTAGAACATAAGGATATTTTTAAAGATTGGATTGATTATTGTCTTTCTTTTGTTAAACGAGAAAATATCGAGAAAATGAAGGTTGTTATTGACGCTGGTAATGGCGTTGGTGGTAAACTTTTTGGTCATAAATATTTAGTTGATAACCTGCCGATAGAAATTGTTCCCCTTTATTTTAAACCTGACGGGACGTTTCCTAATCACATTCCCAACCCATTGAAATCTGAATGTTTAATTGGTTTAAGGGAAAAAATTGAAGAAACTGGTGCTGACTTCGGAGTTGCTTTGGATGGAGATGGGGACAGGATAAGTTTTCTGACTCCTGAAGGGAAGTTTATTTCGGGTACAGTAATAACTGCTATTTTAGCTAGAGAGCTTTTAAAGAAAAATCCTGGTCAAACTATTTTATATAACGCTGTTTGCGGCCGAGTTGCTCCAGAGGTAATTAAATCGGCTGGGGGAATTCCAAAACGGGTTCGTGTTGGGCATAGTTTAATAAAAACCGATATGCGTAAAGAAAACGCCTTGTTTGCCGGAGAACATTCTTGTCACTATTTTTACAGGGACATATATTTTGCTGAATCAAGTTTAGTCACTTTTTTATTAATTGCTGAGTTTTTTTCTAAACAAAACCAGCCAATATCGAAAGTAATTGAACGATTAGATAAATATCCGCAATCTGGTGAAATTAACTTTGAAGTTAAAGATAAAATGTCAGTAATGAAGGCGATAGAAAAAAATTATCAAAATAAAGCTAAATCTATTGACTGGCTTGATGGAATATCTATTTGGCTTGATAATTGGTGGGCAAATATCCGGGCTTCAAATACCCAACCTTTACTGAGGTTGAATGTTGAAGCTGACACCGAAGAAATTCTTAATCAAAAAACTAAGGAATTGATTTCATTAATTGAATCATTAGGCGGCAGTCAGTCGAAGGATTAATTGTGCTCCTACGGGGATTCGAACCCCGGTCTTCAGGATGAGAACCTGATATCCTA
>CAYSLZ010000024.1:0-10093 GCA_964432015.1 uncultured Gammaproteobacteria bacterium
TACTTCCAGGCGTCGCAGAGAAGTTTGTATTCACACCAGTTGCAAGGAAAAGGTATGCCGGAGTTTGGAGGAAAATTACTTTTTTCAATTTTTTCGGCGGTAGAGACGACCTCTTTTCTAAATTTATCAATATCTTCTTTTGTCCGCTGGCTGGATAGTTTAACACCTTCGCGGAGAAAGTATAGGCTGAGTTTAATTTTATCAATCGGCCTCTGCCAGCTAAAATTTTCAGCAATGGAAACAGCCAGGGCGTAAAGGGTTAATTGGTCGTTATGGTCAACGTCTTTTTGCTTAGGAATCCGGCTGCCGGTTTTGTAGTCGATAATCTCCACTTGGTTATTGGCTAATAAATCTGCTCGATCAATTATCCCGCCGACTTTTAAACTTGGGGCAATTTTCAAACTAAACGGCTGTTCTAAAGCGGCAACATTTGGCAAAGGTTTATTTTTTAATTCTTTTTTATAGTAATTGATGAGCATTTCTTTAGCTTCTTCTTTTCCTTCAGATTCCTGTTTTTTGTTTTTAAATCCGTTTGAGGTCCAATTTTCATTTAAAATTTCAACCATTTTTTCCTCTTTAAATTTTTCTTCAGCTGTCATTTGGCGTTGGTAAAATTCTTTTAATGTTTGATGAATAACACTTCCCATTGTTTGGGCCGGCGACGGCGGCGAAGGCAGTCGGACCAGGTATTTATACTTATATTGTAGAGGACAAATTTCAAAAGCATCCATTTGTGAATAAGATAAATAATTAACCGGTTGATTGAATTTTGCGGATCGAGGTTGTTTTTTAGGTTTTTGCCAAGAAAATAATGGAGATTGCTTTGCCTGCCTGCTTACGGCGGTGTGGTTGTCAATAAGTTTTTCAACTTTTTTTTCTCCAAGCGCTTCATAAACAAAGGCAGAAAGTTTTTTTTGTCTTTTTGCTTCACCGTAATATTTCGCTCCTGTAAAGTAAAGTTTGTCCATTGCCCGGGTCATGCCGACATAAAAAAGCCTTCGTTCTTCTTGTTCATGGGGATCACCCTGGGGTAAATATTCTTTAATTAAAGGTTGGGGAACGGGAACTTTTTCGCGCCGGTTAATTGTTGGGAATCGGCGGCTGACTAGATTAACCATAAAAACAACTGGAAATTCTAATCCTTTAGCTGAATGCACGGTTAAAATGTTAACCGCATTGTTTTCTGTCCAGTCCATGTCAGTAGCCGTTGGACTTTCACCCATTTCCATACGTAAATTAACCCAATCAAGAAGGTGAAATACGCTTGCTTGGTCATTGTTAGTTTCAAAGTTTTTTACTTTATCGAAAAACTTAGCTAGATTTAAGGCTTGCTGGTGCTCAGATTCCGTTGACGGATTTAATAATTCTTTTAGCCAGCCGCTGTCTTCAACAAAATAATACAAAATTTGTCCTCCTGTTTCTTTTGGTAAGAGTTTCAGGTGACGGTGGAACATCGAGATTAGTTTATTCATGCCGTTATTAACCTCCGAGGATTCTTCGGAACCTGGCAGGTTTTTAGCCTCAGCGGCTTCAAAAAGCGATAAGTTTTCTTTTTTGGCTTTGCTTCTAAGAAAAGCCAAATCTCGGGCTGAAATATTAAAGGTCGGCAGTGAGGCAACCTTGAAAAAAGCAATGTCGTTTTCAGGATCATCAAGTAATTTCAGGTAAGCGATGAGAGTTTTGATTTCCGGTTGACGAAATAGTTTCCCCGGGCCCAGAAATTGATAGGGGATTCCGTGACGGGCAAGCGCTCTTGTAAACGGTTGAGAATGATTATTCGCCCGAACCAATATTGCTATATCTTTGTATTTATAATTTTTAACTTTTAACTTTTCACTTTTAACTAGTCGTTCAATTTCTTGAGTGACTAACTCCGCCTCCTCTTCGCCTGATTCTGGAAAAAATAACTCTATTGGGTGTCCCGGTTGTTTTCGTGTACTTTTTAGGTCCTTTGGTATACCAAGTTTTGCCTCTAAAGTATCGGGGTTATTTTTTTGAATCAATTGATAGGCATTATCCAAGATTTTTTGGGTTGAACGATAATTTTTAGTTAATACTACTGTTTTAGGGTCTTTGTAATCATCTTGAAAAGAGAGAATATTAGAAATTGCAGCGCCTCTGAATTTATAAATAGATTGGCTGTCATCACCGGTTACGGTTAAATTCGGTTTTTTTGACGGAGGGGCAAGTAATTTGATTAATTCGTATTGAGAAATGTTAGTGTCCTGAAATTCATCAACTAAAATAAATTTGAATTTGGCCTTGTATTCGCTGAGAACATTAGGCCGTTGACGAAATAATTTTAAGGTATAACTGATTAAATCGGCGAAATCAAAAAATCCTTTTTTTTCCTTTATTTTTTGATATTTTTGAAAAGCCCGGGCTAATTCCAATGTTTTTGCCGCTTCTAATTCTGTTTCTTCAGAATTTGCTTTTTTAGTTTGTTTTTTGGCAAATTCAAGGTATTCATTTGGAGAAATGTCTTCATCCTGAAGACGGGAAAAATGAGTAATTATTCCGCCTAAAAACTTGTCCGGGTTAGATACTGGACGAAAATAATCCAAATTTAATTCATATAAATTTTGGCGGAGAAGTAAAACTGCTTCCGCTTGGGTCATTAATTTAAAGTTTGGATTCAGGCCGATGTGGTGGGCCTCATCGCGCAAAACCCGGTCTCCAAAAGAATGAAAAGTAGAAATCCAATATTGGGCGTATCCTAGCGGCATTGCTTGGTCAACCCGTTCTTCCATTTCTTTGGCCGCCTTTTCAGTAAAGGTTAGGGCTAAAATTTGGGAGGGGTCAAGCCCCTTTTCAGTTACCAGCCATTTAATTCTTTCAGTAATAACCGTTGTTTTTCCAGTTCCTGCTCCGGCAATAATTAATAAAGGCCCTTTTTGATAATAAACTGCTTCTTTTTGTTTTTCGTTTAGTTTTATTTCTTCTGTATCAGTCATAATCAATTTTAACATTATCAAAATCTATTCACTTGTTTAGCTTCGTCATCCTGAGGGTCGAAATTTCGACCTCGAAGGATCCCCTTTTTAAAAAAGAATTAGTTTATTTAATTTTGGTCAAGGTAGTAATTGAAGAATTGGGAATAATGTGCAGATCTCCCTTTTTTGATTCTATTGTTATCGTACGCAGATCTATTTTGGTTACTTTTCCTTTGTACTTAGAATTGACCTCAATTAAATCTCCGATGTTAAACCGGTTTTCAATAAGAATAAATATACCGGCAATTAAATCTCCGGCAATGTCTTTAGCCCCCATTCCGATAGCTAATCCAACCACACCGGCACTGGTGATAAGTGGAAGAACACTAAATCCTAATTCAGTAAGAATGAATAAAAAAGCGATAAAATTGACGATGATTTTAGTTGATTCTTCTAAAAGGGTTATTAAAGTGTTGATTCTTGGTTTTTCTCTTTTAGCTAATCTTTGAATTGCAATGATAACAATTTTTTGAACAACATATGAACCGATAATGACAGCGGTGATTTTGATTGTCTTGTTGATTATTTGGTCAAATAATCCTGGATTAATGTAATCAACCATAAGTTTAATTTAACATAATTTAGGCGCAGACTAAAGTGTATCCTTATTTACGCTACAATGAAAATATGAAACGGGGAACAAAAAGAAAAATAATCAATTGGTTGATTTTTCTAACCACTGTGGTTTTATGGGCGGGATTTTGGTTAATGGTTTTTTTTGTTTCTCCAGCTAATAATTGGCGTATTGGTGGATTTTTAGCGAGTTTGTTTTTATCCTTAGGTTTTACTTTATTTCTTTTGTCAAAAAATTTGTTATGGAGTGGGACGGCGGCTTTTTATTTTACCGGTTTATTGTTTTTACAATTGATTCGCCAGTTACATTGGCTGAATGTAGTGCTTTTTTCCGCCGTATGTCTGGCAGTAATATATAAAAAGAATTCGTAACACCTGTCCCTTGACAGTGATTAGCAGACGTGTTATCCTACTGCTAACATGGCACAGTTGACTAATCGACAAGTAGATATATTAAAATCAGTTGTTGAAGAATTCATTGAAACTTCCGAACCAGTAGGGAGTGCTACGGTTGAAAGGAAGTATAATTTGGATGTTTCTCCGGCAACTATTAGGACGGAAATGAGCAAGCTGACGCAGTTGGGATATTTAAAAAAACCTCATCCTTCAGCTGGACGGATGCCTACTTCGATGGGACTTAAATATTATGTACGTAATTTAATGGATCCGGAGAAACTTTCTGTTGCCCAGGAAGTCGGGGTGAAAGAAAAAATATGGGAACACCGCCATCAATTTGAAGACTTTTTAGAAGAAGCAACAAAAGAGTTGTCCCGACGGACACAAGCTTTGGCTTTAGCTACAACTTTAGACGGCGAATTTATTTCTCACGGAATGGCTAATCTGCTTGATTATAGAGAGTTTTTTGACATTGACGTTACCAAAACGGTTTTAACCCTTATTGATAAAGACGACTATTGGGTAAAAATTGTTAAACGGACTTTTTCAAATGAAGTAGAACAACCGTTTTATCTTTTAATCGGAGAAGACTTGGAAAGGGAATTTTTAGAACCTTGTGGTTTTGTTTATCAGACTTATGAAGCCGCTCCTCATCGTGGGGTTATTGG
Organism: uncultured Gammaproteobacteria bacterium; assembly: GCA_964432015.1. GTDB lineage: Bacteria > Patescibacteriota > Microgenomatia > UBA12405 > JAHJSD01 > CAYSLZ01. The sequence goes on from CAYSLZ010000024.1 coordinate 4,631, forward strand.
AGTGATTGGTCCAGCCCGTTTACCTTATTCAAAAGTGGTTCCTTTGGTTGATTATGTTGCTAATTTATTAAGCGAGTTTGGAAGATGAATAAAAAAAATGAAGAGGCTAAAGACCAAATGCCCAAGTCTGAAGGCCGGAATAGCGATGAAAAGTTGAGTGAAAAAGTTGATCAGTTGGAAACACAGTTGAAAAGAGCCTTAGCTGATTATCATAATCTTTCCCGAAGGATTGAGGAAAAACAAACTAGTTGGCGGGACCGGGCCGCCGCCCGTTTAATTGACAAATTGTTAGATGTTTATGACGATTTTGTTCGGGCTGAAGAAAAAATTGATAATGAAGGTTTAACAATGGCGGTTGATCAGTTTTGGTCAATTTTGACCAGTGAGGGTGTTGAAAAAATTGCTCCTCAAGGTCAAGAATTTGACGCGGACCGGATGGATTGTGTTAAGATGGTAAATGGTTCGAAAAACCAAGTTGTTAATGTAACGGAGTCAGGTTATTTGTTAAATGGCCAAGTTATTCGGCCGGCAAAAGTAACTGTCGGCAAGGGAGATAAAAAGGAGGAAAGAGAAAATGAGTAAAATAATTGGAATTGATCTAGGAACAACTAATTCTTGTGTAGCGGTAATGGAAGGCGGTAAGCCTAAAGTTATTCCAACCAGTGAAGGGGGTAATTTAATTCCTTCAGTGGTTGATCCGGTTGAAGGTCAAGTTGGAGAACTGGCCAGGCGTCAAATGGTTCTTGAGCCAAAGCGGACGATTTATGCGATTAAGCGTCTGATGGGACGACGGTATGACAGTGATCAAGTTGAAAAGGCAAAAGAAATGGTTTCCTACAAAATTGTTAAAGGAAAAAATGACATGGCGGTTGTTGAAGTTGAAGGCAAAAAATATACTCCCCAGGAAATTTCGGCTAAAGTTCTTCAAAAAGCTAAAAGTGATGCGGAAGAGTATTTGGGTGAGGAAATTGAAAGAGCGGTAATTACTGTACCGGCTTATTTTGATGATTCTCAGCGTCAAGCAACCAAACAAGCCGGTAAAATTGCCGGCCTTAAAGTTGAAAGAATTGTTAATGAGCCGACGGCCGCTTCCTTAGCTTACGGTTTGGATAAAAAAGAAGGAGAAACAATTGCAGTTTATGATTTGGGTGGAGGTACTTTTGATATTTCTATTTTAGAAATTGGAGACGGCGTTTTTGAGGTTAAAGCAACCAACGGCGATACCTTTTTAGGCGGAGAAGATTTTGATCAGCGTATTATTGATTGGGCTTTGGAGGAATTTGGTAAAAAAGAAGACATTAATTTAAAAGAAGATGACCAGGCAATGCAGAGGTTGAAAGAGGCAGCTGAAAAAGCGAAAAAAGAACTTTCCTCTAAACAGGAAACAGAAATTAAACTGCCTTTTATTACCCAAAAAGAAGGTGAACCGGTTCATTTGGAATTAACTTTGACCCGATCAAAATTAGAACAGCTTACTGATGATTTAATTAAGAAAACGATGAAGCCGGTTAAAGCCTGTTTAGATGATGCAGGATTAAAGCCTGGGGATATAGATGAGATTATTATGGTCGGCGGTCAAACCAGAATGCCGAAAATTCAAGAAACTGTAAAAGAGTTTTTTGGTAAGGATTTAAATAAATCTGTTAATCCGGATGAGGTTGTTGCTGTTGGAGCGGCAATTCAGGCAGCGGTAATCAGCGGAGAAGTCAAAGATGTTTTGCTTTTAGATGTGACCCCGTTGACTTTGGGTATTGAGACAATGGGCGGAGTTATGACCCCGTTGATTGACCGTAATACAACTGTTCCTGCAGAAAAATCAAAAGTATTTTCTACTGCAGCTGACAATCAGACAGAAGTAGAAATTCACGTTTTACAGGGAGAAAGGCCGATGGCTTCAGATAATAAGTCTTTGGGTCGGTTTATCTTAGACGGGATTCCACCGGCGCCCCGCGGCGTACCTCAGATTGAAGTAACTTTTAGTATTGATGCCAACGGAATTTTAAGAGTTACTGCTAAAGACAAAGCAACTGGAAAAAAGCAGGATATTGAAATTAAAAACGCCACCCAGTTAAGTGAAGACGAAGTAGAAAAAATGAAAGAGGAAGCTGAAAAGCATGCCGAAGAAGATGAAAAGAAAAAAGAGTTGGCCGAGATAAGAAATAACTTGGATAATACAATTTTTGCCGCTGAGAAAATGTTGGAAGATGCCAAAGATAAATTAACTGACAAAGATGAGAAGAAAATTAATGATGCAGTTGATGAGGCAAAAAAGGTGTTAAAAGATGAAAAAGCTTCCAAAGAAGATTTTGAGGCGGCGGCTGAAAAGCTAAGTCAAGTTCTTCAAAAGATTGGGACAAAGATTCATCAGGCGGGAGCTGAACAATCCCAAAAAGAAGGCGAATCGGTAAAGCCGGAGACTGATGAAGACGATGAAGCGGAAGAAGGAGAGATAGTAGATTAAATGTTCAAAAGCTCAATGTTCGAAACTTCAAAATATTTTGAATATTTGAACATTTGAATATTGATTATTTTATGAATGATTATTATGAAACACTTGGTGTTGACAAATCAGCTTCTCAAGATGAGATTAAAAAAGCCTACCGCAAGCTTGCTTTGAAGTGGCACCCTGACAAAAATGACTCCTCAGCTGCGGAGGAAAAATTCAAAAAAATAAACCAAGCTTACGAGGTACTTTCTGACCCCAAAAAAAGAAAAGCCTATGATCAGTTCGGCCATGCAGCTTTTCAACAAGGAATGAATGGTGCCGGGGCTGGCCGGCAAGGTGGTCAGCAGGGGCCATTTACCTATACGTTCAACTTTGGCGGCGGCGAATCACCGTTTTCCGGAGCTGAAGGTTTCGGAGAGTTTTCAGATCCGTTTGAAATATTTAATCAATTCTTTGGGGGCGCTTCTCCGTTTGGTCAATCTCGCCGGAGACAAAGAAAACCAACTTATCAAATCCAAATTGGGTTTATGGATGCAATAAACGGTGTTTCAAAAGAGGTGCAACTGGACGGTGGTTCAAAGAAAATAAAAATACCGGCTGGTGTTCAAGATGGTCAAAGGATCAGTTTTGATGATTTTTATCTTTTAGTTCGAGTTGCTGACCATTCGAAATTTAAACGCCGGGGGATGGATATAATTGTTACCAAAGAAATAGCTTTCTCAAAAGCGGTTTTGGGTGGGACAGTAAAAGTAGCCACTGTTTACGGCGATGAAGTTAAACTAAAAATTCGTCCAGGGACTGAATCGGGGACAATGATTCGGCTTCGGGGCAAAGGAGTAAAATCACCTCGAACTGACCGCCGCGGTGACCAATATGTCCAAGTAAATATTAAAGTTCCAGATTCCCCAACCAGAGAACAAAAACAACTTCTAAAAAAACTTGAAGAAGAGGGATTATAAAATAAAACTTTCGCCGTGGCCGGGGTAGGCGGTATAGCCTTTAAAATTATTACGGATTTTTTGCAGTGACTGTTTCATCTTATCTGGTGAGCCGTATGAAAAATCAGTCCGCCCGATACCGTTTTTAAACACGGTATCTCCGGTAAAAATAATTTCCTGCCCGCCTAAATGCGAAGCCATTTTTGACGGTGGAGAAGCTTTTGGCGGGTTGCCAACTATACAAATTCCTCCCGGACTGTGTCCAGGTGTATGAAAAACTTCTAACTTCCAACTTCCAACTTCGATCTTCTCGCCTTCTTTAATATATTTTATTTCTGATGGCGGCTGTTCAATAATTTCCCGCTTAAGCCAGTGTTGAGCCGAGTCGGTCATGTAGTTAACAATTTTTTCATCATCCGGGTGGATGTAAAAGGGTATATCAAAAGCCATTTGCAGTTCATTGGCAGCTAAAATATGGTCAAAGTGAGCGTGAGTAGCAATTATTGCTTTTGGTTTTAGGTTTCGGCGCAGGATATTTTCAGAAATCAAATTGGCCTCGTCACCCGGGTCAATAATAAAACACTCATCCGACGTATCGCCCGAAACCAAATAGCAATTTGCCTGCAGTTCTCCAACTACGAACTTTTCAATCTTCATATTCGCATTCTATCACTAAAATAAGCTCAGTATATGCTGAGCTTATTTGGAGTAGTTGTTGCTTGATTAAGGTGGATAATTTATGCTATCTTGATAATAAAGTTATATGGCACTGTCTAAAAAAGAACGTTTAATAAGCAATTATTCAAAAGGACAGGGCCTCTCCCGCTCTGAATTAGGAGTGTCAGTTTCTACCGAAAAACAAACCTTTCGTGATCGGCCAGCTCCTGTTGAAGTCAAAAATTGTATCGAGGGTAGTCGAGGAGTGTCATTGTCCAGGCAGGAAGCAACCGCTGATGAAATTGAAAAACAGCTGGAAGTATCAAGACTGCCCACTTTATTACATAAATGGGTAGCAACTACCGGGCTTTCAAGAAGAGAAATGGAAAACAATAAATATAGTTAAGCTAGTACTACGGTTTAAACCGTAGTACTAATGTTGTTGTTGGTGAGCGGTTAGGTTTGCCGCGTGATAGAATATGTGGCGATGAAATTTGAATTGAAAGCAGATTTTCAACCAACCGGCGATCAGCCGCAGGCAATTAAAAAATTAACCAAAGGGATAAAAAAGGGGTTAGAGGACCAAGTTCTGCTAGGAGTAACCGGCAGTGGAAAAACATATACTTTAGCTAATGTTATTGCCAATACTCAAAAGCCGACTTTAGTAATTTCTCATAATAAAACTTTGGCCGCCCAGCTTTACCAGGAATTTCGTGATTTTTTCCCCAAAAATGCTGTCGGTTTTTTTATTTCTTACTACGACTACTATCTGCCGGAATCATATCTGCCTCAAACAGACACTTATATTGCCAAAGAAACTGAAGTTAATGAAGAAATAGATAAACTGCGTTTAAGAGCCACCAGCCAGATTATGTCACGGGATGACGTTATCATAGTTGGCTCAGTTTCTTGCATCTATAACATTGGTTCCCCTTTAGAGTATAACCGTTACGTGATTGAACTAAAAAAAGGAGAAGAATTTTCTCCTCAGCCATTTAAAGAAAAGTTGGTTGATATGCATTATATGGCTAATCGTTGGGATCTCTCCAGAGGCCAGTTTAGACAAAGGGGCAATTTAATTCAGGTTATGCCGGCTTACGAAGAAAAGATTTTAGAAATAAAATTTGAAAAAGGAAGAATTGTTCAATTAGCAAAGCGGAGTGTTTTTTCAAATCAAAAAGAGATTGTTGACCAGACAGTAATTTATCCGGCTAAGCATTACTTAACTAACCCTAAAACAATCGAGCCGGCAATAAAACAAATCCGCCGGGACAAAAATAAACAGGTAAAAGAGTTAAAAGAAAAAAATAAACTGGTTGAGGCCCAACGGCTTGAACAACGGGTTGAATATGATTTAGAAATGATTGAGGAAGTTGGCTATGTCAGTGGGATTGAAAATTATTCCCGCTACTTTGACGGCCG
>CAYSLZ010000025.1:0-10065 GCA_964432015.1 uncultured Gammaproteobacteria bacterium
GGGGGTGAGATTATGGCAGATATAAAAGTTGGAACTATTACACACTTTTTTGGCAAGATTAATGTTGGAGTTTTGGACATTGAAGATGAAACTCTTAAAATTGGTGACACGATTAAAATCGTCGGTCGGGGACAAGAATTTGAACAAGAGGTCAACTCAATGCAGGTGGAACACGATGCAATAGAAGAAGCGACCCCGGGAATGAGCGTTGGCTTAAAAATTAAGGAAGGCGAAGAAGTTAAAGAAGGCGACGAAGTGTTTTTAGTTCAGTAATTAGTAATAAGCAAACGGTAATAAGTAACTTTTAGGAATATTATTATGGCAATACATGTTTATCACGGCGATGATAGTTTTCAAAGCCGCCAAGAACTTACTAAAGCCTTGAAGGATTATCCGCAAGTGAGACATTTTCAGCGAAAAGAAATATCTGGCGAAAATTTAATTCAAGCCAGCGGAGGATTGTTTAGTCAAGGAAATACTGCTTTAGTCTTAGAGGATTTTTTTAGCCTTGGTAAAAACCAATTAAAAGAAACTATTAAATATATTGAAAAACTAAATAAGTCGGTGGATTTTTTTATCTGGCAAGGTAAACGGCTTTATCCAAGCCAAACTAATAAACTGCCTCAAAAAAAGAAAGTTAGAGAATTTAAGCTTCCCAATACTATTTTTAAGTTACTTGATTCTATTGGAAAAGAAGACCATCGACGCTTGCTTACCTTTTTAAAAGGCAGTTTTGAAACTCATCCGCCGGAAGTTATTTTTTATTTAATCCAAAAGCGACTGCGTAAAATGATTTTGGCTAAAAAAAAATCAAAACATTTAACCGGAGCCGGCTGGCAAAAGAAAAAACTTTATAGTCAGGTTGGAAATATATCTACTGATTTAATTGGAGATTGGTATAAAAAAACTGTTATGATAGAGTGGAAGATGAAGACTGGTCAATTAGGACGCGAACTTGACCAGGAATTGGTTAATTTGGTTTTTAAATTCGGTAAATAGTTAATAGCGAACAGTGAATAGTGAATAGTAATCAATACAAAACTGTACCATATAGTAAAAAAATAAATAAGCCTTGGGGGTTTGAAATTAAATTCAGCCCTCCCGGATTTGCCCATACTGGTAAAGTTTTGTATATTGAAGAAGGGAAGAGGTTTTCATTTCAATACCATGACGAGAAAGAAGAAGTTTTGTTTTTGTTTTCCGGCCAGGCTAAAATCTGGATAGAAAATAGCGAAGGCGAAATTGAGAAAAAACCAATGAAGCCTAAAGAAGGCTATTTGATTAAGAAAAATCAGAAACACCGGGTAGAGGCGGTAAGCGATTGTTATATTTTTGAAGTTTCCGGTATTGAAAAAGGAACTACGTTCCGGATAGAAGATGATTATCAAAGGAATAATGAAAAAAAATAAATCAAAGAAAAATAAAAATAAAAATATTCTTTGGTTTGATGAAATTAACAAGGATGATATTGAACTGGTTGGCGGTAAAGGGGCTAATTTGGGAGAAATGGTTGAAGTTTTGGGAGATCTAGTCCCCAACGGCTTTGTGGTCACTGCCAGTGCTTATCACCAATTCATTGACTACAATAATCTGGACGATAAAATCAGAAATATTTTGAAAACAACCAATATTGATCGATCTACTGAACTGAATTCTGCTTCCAAAAAAATTGGAAAATTAATTACTGACGGTGATTTTCCCGAAGAAATGGCTAACCAGATTATGCAGGCCTACTTAAAACTTGGTGAAATGTTTGGACTTAAGCAATCTTATGTTGCTATCCGCTCCTCGGCAACCGCTGAGGATCTGCCTGATGCCAGTTTTGCCGGCCAACAAGAAACTTATTTAAATATCAAAGGGGAAGCAAATGTGGTTAATCATGTCCGAAAAGCTTTTGCTTCTTTGTTTACTCCCCGGGCTATTTTTTACCGGGAAGAAAAAGATTTTGACCATTTCAAGGTCGGCCTGGCGGCAGTTGTTCAAAGTATGGTCCAATCAGAAGTTTCAGGAGTAATGTTTACTCTTGACCCGGTAACTAATGAAAAAGATAAAATTATTATTGAGGCGGTTTGGGGGTTAGGCGATTACGCTGTTCAAGGTATAGTTACTCCTGATCACTACAAAATACAGAAAAAAGAAAACAAAATTATTGAAATTAATGTTCATCCCCAAAAATATCAATTGGCCCGGCGGCAAGGTAAAAATATAAAAGCTAAGGTTCCCGAAAATAAAATTAAAATCCAAAAATTAAACAGCTCAAGAATTGTCCAATTGGCGAAAATCGGTGAAAAAATCCATCAACACTATTTCTTCCCACAGGATATTGAATGGGCGGCGAACAAAGACAAACTTTATATTCTTCAAACCCGTCCGGTAACAACAACAAAAATGACTAAAGGCTCGGGGCAAAAAGATAAAGGCATTAAAGTGGAAGGGGAGTTGATTTTAAAAGGAGATCCGGCCAGCCCGGGAATCGGCAGTGGTAAAGTAAAACTGGTTAAAAAAGCGGCCAACATTGACAAAGTCAAGAAAGGTGATATTTTAGTTACCGAAATGACTGCTCCTGATTTTGTTCCGGCAATGAAACGGGCAGCCGCTATTGTAACTGACTTAGGAGGCTTAACCTCACATGCAGCTATTGTTTCCCGGGAATTAGGTATTCCCTGTGTAGTAGGAACAAAAAAAGCAACTAAATTAATGAAAACCGGCAACGAAGTTGTGGTTAACGGTAAAACAGGCGAAATTTGGCTGGGAAAACTTAGTTCAAAATCCAAAGTGAAAAGTGAAAAGTCAAAGAAAAAGGAGAAAAGGAAAAGCAAGAAAATAAAAACGGCGACAAAACTTTATGTCAATTTAGCTGAGCCAAGTTTGGCTGAAGATATGGCGGAAAGAAATGTTGATGGAGTCGGGCTTTTAAGGGCGGAGTTCATGATTGCTGAAATCGGTACCCATCCTCAGCGTCTTCTACAGCAAAACAAAGGCGAAAAATTTACTAACCAGCTAGCTGAAGGGATTAGAAAATTCTGCCAGGCTTTTAATCCCCGGCCGGTTATCTACCGGGCAACAGATTTTAAAAGCAATGAATACCGCCATTTAAAAGGCGGCAAAGATTTTGAGCCGGAAGAACCAAACCCATTACTCGGATTCAGGGGGGCTCTTCGTTATATCAGTACTCCTGAAGTTTTTGAACTGGAAATTGACGCTATTAAAAAGGTCAGGAATAAGTATGGATTAAAAAATTTATGGTTGATGATCCCTTTTGCCCGCACTCCAGAAGAGCTTTTGGAAGTAAAAAGAATTGTCGCCGCCCGCGGTTTGGCCCGAAGCCCAAGTTTTAAATTTTGGATGATGGTAGAAATCCCAAGCAATGTAATTTTACTGGAAGAATTTATCAAAATAGGCATCGACGGAGTATCAATAGGGAGCAATGACTTAACTATGCTTACTTTAGGCCTAGACCGGGATAATAATGAAATTGCCTATCAGTTTGATGAAACTAACCCGGCCGTTTATAGCTTAATAGAAAAAACAATAAAAACTTGCAATAAACATAAAGTGACTTCTTCTATTTGCGGCCAAGCGCCGAGCCAATACCCGGACATGGTTGAAGAACTAATTGACTGGGGAATTACCAGCATTTCCGTTAGTCCAGACGCAGTCGAACGGACAAGAACAATTATTGCTGAAGCGGAAAAAAAGAAAGTAAACAAATAAACACCTAATACGTCATCCTGAAGGTCGAAGTTTCGGCCTGAAGGATCCCCTCAATTTTAAGCCTAAAGGGATTCTTCGGCTTACCTCAGAATGACGTTGATTAAATAGTTATATTAAATTAAAATATAGGTAATGATAATAGAAAAGATAAAAGCGAGAAAAATTTTAAACTCGGCCGGAAATTGGACAATTGAGTGTATTTTAACTGCTGATAATCAAATAATTACTGCTTCTGTACCCAGTGGAATATCTAAAGGGAAATATGAGCGGGCCCCAGTCACAGTGGAAGAAGGAATCAACCAAATTGAGAAAGAAATATTCGATAAAATTAAAAATAAAGATTTAAATCAAAGTTCATTGGATGAAATTTTATCTCAGGGTAATTGGGGAAGTAACGCTACTTTAGCAGTTTCTGCCGCTTTTTTTAAACTTGATAATTTTAATACTGCTTACAACCATTATCCAAAATTAATGATGTTAATGTTTGAAGGTAAAAAGCACGGCAACAAAAAGCTCAAAGTTCAAGAGTTTATGTTAATTTTTAATCAAATAGAAGAAGGCGTTAAGATTTATCACCAAATTAAAAAAGCTTTAGATGATAAGAAATTAATGACCACTGTGGGAGCTGAAGGTGGATTTTCGCCAAATAATTTAAATGAAAGTCAAATACTAAAGCTTCTTTCTAAATACAATAAGCCGATAGCTTTGGACGTAGCTGGAAATACTAACCCATTAACTTTCTCTGAACTTATTAAATTCAGCCGGAATTACCCAATCGTTAGTTTAGAAGACCCTTTTTCAGAAGAGGAAACTGAAAAATGGCATAACTTATACCAAAAAATCAACCAGGATATCTTAATTGTCGGCGATGATCTGACAGTTACAGACTCTGAAAAAATTAAATCGGCTAGTCAAGATAAACTAATTAATGCCGTAATTATTAAACCTAACCAACAGGGAACAATGACCGCAGCGGCTGAAGCATTAAAAACAGGTCAAAAGTTAGGTTTAAAAACAATTGTTTCCCACCGAGGTGAATCAACCAACGATACCTGGGCAGCAGATTTTGCCCTCAAGTATAAAGCTGATTATGTCAAGTTTGGGGCACCAGCAAGGGGCGAACGGATAGCTAAATACAACCGCTTACTTTAATTTTAATACCACCGTAATTTCTCCTTTAATTTTTTCATTTTGACCAAGTTTTTCCAAAACTTCTTTTAACGTTCCTCTGATTTTTTCCTCAAATTTTTTAGTTAACTCCCGGCAAATAACAACCTGAACATCTCCCGCCGTTTTTAAAACAGTTTGCAGTGTCTTAATCACTCGGTTCGGTGATTCATAAAAAACAACTGTTGGAAGCTGATTTTTAGTTTTTAATAAATTTTTAAATATTTTAGTTTTCTTGCCTCTACTTTTCGGCAGAAAGCCCAAAAAAACAAACCGGGTCGGCGGGAATCCGGAAACTACCAAGGCGGTTATCAAAGCAGAAGGTCCGGGAATGGCAATTATTTCTATGCGCTCTTTAACAGCCAGCCTAACCAATTGGTAGCCGGGGTCAGAAATTAACGGCGTACCGGCATTAGAAACCAAACCTACTTTTCGGCCTTCTTTTAACCATTTAATCACTAAAGGAATTTTTTCCTGTTTGTTTTGTTCATTATAAGCGGTCAAAGAGGGTCCTGAAATCTGAAAATGATTGAAAAGCTGATTTGTTTTACGAGTATCTTCGGCTAGGACAATATCCATTTCCGACAAAGTTTCTTTTGCTCTCTGAGTGATATCGCCTAAATTACCAATTGGAGTTGAAATTACATATAATGACATTTTTATGTATAATTATTTAATGAAACTAAAAGCTAAGCTTATTTTAGCAAAAATATTTTTCTTATTTTTATTCTTTGTTATCGGAGCATTTCCAGCACTGGCCCAATCCGAGTTTGACGTCTCCGGCCGGATTGTTTATACAATCGAACCACGCGGTAACGCCAATGTAAAACAGGAACTTGAACTTACTAATAACTTTTCTACTATCTACCCTAAAGAATACCAGCTTGAAATAGTAGGAAATGAAATTAAAAATATCCAAGCTGAAGACGGACAAGGTTCTATTTTAAATAATGTTCAACAAGAAGGGGATAAATCAATTATTAATCTTACTTTCAACGAAATTAATGTTGGTAAAGGCAAAAAAACTAATTTCACAATTAACTATGATTTGCCTAGTTTAGCTAATAAAAGGGGGCAAGTGTGGGAAACCGCAATTCCAAGGCTGGCCGGTTCAAAACAATTTAATCAACTAGAATTATCTATTCGGGTTCCAACAAGTTTCGGCTCACTGGCTTATTCTTCTGTTGACCCGGTTTCAAAAGAAGTGATTGATAATAAGCTTAATCTAGGCTATAACCAAAAACAGATCGGCGAAAACCAAATTTTACTTGCTTTCGGAGACTTCCAAATTTTTGACTTTGATTTAGACTTTAGTTTAACTAATGCCAGTAATCAAACCGTTTTAAAGACTATCCCTATCCCTCCTGATACCAGCTACCAACGAGTTTTTTTAACCGATATTCAACCTCAACCAATAAAAATTTATGCCGATGACGATTACAACTGGCTGGCCTTATATGAAGTTGAACCTAACCAAGAAATAACGATTAATGCTACCGGCCAAGCAAAAATTTTTGCCAATCCTGAAAATACTGAATATTCAAAATTATACGAGAAAAAATCTCTCCAATCTTATTTAGAGCCTGACCAATATTGGGAAGTTAATTCACCAATAATTCAGGATTTAAAAAATTATTTTTCTACACCAAACCAAATTTATGATTACGTTGTTGAACACCTTGATTATGATTACGAAAATCTTAAACAATCAGAAAGATTAGGGGCGGTAAAAGCATTTCAAGATAAAAAAGGCGTTTGTACAGAATTCAGCGATTTATTTGTAACTTTAGCAAGGTCTAATGGAATACCAGCCAGAGAACTTGAGGGGTTTGCTTTTACAGAAAATAAAGAGCTATTTACTTTAGCGGCTGAAAATGACGTTCTTCACTCCTGGGTTGAGTATTGGGACACAAAAAATAAAATTTGGATCCCGGCTGACCCAACTTGGTCCAAAACAACCGAAGGCATTGACTTTATTAATGGATTTGACTTGGGACATTTTGCTTTTGTCATCCACGGCCAAAGCAGTACGAAACCAACACCGCCTGGCTTTTACAAAACAAACAGAAATCAAAACAAAAATGTTCGGGTCAATTTTGCAGATAAACTAATTCCCCGTCCCGAACCTAACTTAAACCCGGAACTGGTTACCAACCAAGAAAATTTAATAATCAAAATTAAAAACACCAGTTATGTTCCTGTCTACAATACTGAGATTAAATTTCTAGGATGGAAAAACAAAAATGAAACTGAAAATACAATTCCCATCCTGCCGCCGCTTGGTGAACAATCATTTACAATTAAAGAACCGAGTTTATGGCAGAGGCTTTTCTCCAAACCAACCTATAAACTTGAAATTAACCAAAAAACATATTATTTCGACTATCCCTATAAAAAATTGAATTTTATTGAATTTTTTGCTAACCTTTGGCGAGGCTGGAAGAAATAATGAAAAAAATATTAAAAACAACCCTAATCAGTTTAATCGCCCTAAAAATATCCGCCTGGATAATTACCAGTCTTCATTTTGAACAAGGACCAAAAAGTTTAGTTTTAGCTGCTTTAGCCTTAACCGGGTTTGAATATTTAATTAAACCCATTGCTAAAATTTTATTTTTACCGATAAATATTATTACTTTAGGAACTTTAAGATGGGTAATAAATGTAATCGGCCTCTATTTGGTTACAATATTTGTAAAGGGCTTTAATCTCAGCGCTTACTATTTCTCTGGTTTCAACTGGCAGGGAATAGTAATTCCACCAATTAATTTTTCTTTAATTGCTACCTATGTAATAACCGCTTTATTGATTAATTTAAATATTACCCTTATCACCTGGCTTTTAAAATGAATAACTCACTACTAATTATCCAAACAATAATTTCGGTAATCCTCATTGGCTTAGTTTTACTGCAAACCTCACCGGAAACCAGCCAACAAAGAACAACCTTGATCAAACCTAAATACACCCGGAGAGGTATGGAAAAAATTACTTATATATCAACTTTTATTTTTCTATTCCTCTTCATTGGTCTTTCTTTATTACAAATAATTATTTAAAAACTAATGAAGCAAATTAAATTTTGGTTCCAGTTTATTACCAAGCTTTTCAAAAGGTATTGGTACATTATTTTGATCAGCCTTGTTTCAAGTGGAGCATTCTTTTTCCTTTTTGCTTACTTTTCAAGCTTTATCAGCAAACAAATTTCAAACACTAACAGAATAGGTTTAGTTGGAAGATACCGGGTCAACAATCTACCTGAAAAGGTATCTAAGCTATTCAGCTATGGATTAACAGAAACACTTCCCAACGGACGAGCAACCAGTTCTCCCATTGTTTCTAACTGGACAATAAGCGGCGATGGCAAAGAGTATAATTTTTTCTTAAAAGAAGGGGTTAAATGGCAGGATGGAGAAACTCTTAAATCTAATCAAATAAACTATTTAATCGAAGGAACTAAATTTATTTCCAATCCCGGAGAAGTGGTTATTAAACTTGATTCTGCTTATGCGCCTTTGCCAACATTATTAACTCAACCTTTGATTAAAAAAAGGAAAATCGGTTTAGGTGAATATAAAATTAAACAAATTAAAACCCAGGGGGGGGTCATTTCTACAATGACTTTAGTAAGCAGTCAACCAGAAACTAAAAAACTCCATTTTAGTTTTTATTCTAGCCAAGAAGATTTAATTACTGCTTTCCAATTAGGCAAAATTGACGAAGCTTGGGGAGTAACCGAGCTTGATCCGATTAAAAGCTGGGAAAATTTAGAAATTAAAACCGAACAATACGAAATAAATAATTATTCAGCTCTCTTTTTAAATACACGTAAACCGCCTCTGGATAACAAGCGGGTTCGTCAAGCATTAGCATATTGTCTCCAAAAACCGTCTAAAAAAGACCGGGCTATTGGACCAATAGCTCCAACTTCATGGGCATATAACCCAAGTATTAAAAGATATGATTATGACCCAAAACATGGCCAGGAATTATTTGAGGAAGGTTGGGATCCAACAGAGAAAATTAGCTTAACCATAACTACCTTGCCGGAGCTTTTAGATACGGCTGAAAAAGTTAGAAACGACTGGCAGTCTAATTTAAATATAAGTATTACCATAAAAGTTTCCCGTTTTGTTCCTGACACTGAAAATTTTGATATCTTTTTGGGCTATGGCATAATTCCAACCGACCCTGATCAATACACTTTCTGGCACTCAACTCAGGCAGAAAATCTAACCGGTATTAATAATCCTAAAATAGACCAACTGCTTGAAAAAGGAAGAAAAACTCTTGATATAGAAGAAAGAAAGGAAATTTATTCTGATTTTCAACAAACACTTTCCGAAGAAGTTCCAGCCATTTTTCTTTCCTATCCAAAACACTACACAATAGTAAGAAAATAAGTAAAATTTAGCTTGCCCCTGGGCATGTTTTTTGGTAAACTGTAGGGAGAATTGGCCGAAGTGGCGCCGCGCCCGCCTAATTGGGGCGATAATTCGACCCTTTTGGCGGGGAATTGGCCCAAAGGCAAAATTCTTTTGCCGAAGTGGCGGAATTGGCAGACGCGCACGGTTCAGAACTGTGTGGTCTTTAAGACCGTGTAGGTTCAAATCCTATCTTCGGCACCCGTGTACCAAGTTAGGTACACGGTAAGCCAATTGCCAAGGTAGTCAAGTTGGTCACGACACGAGTCTGAAAAACTTGGGATGCCGGTTCGATTCCGGCCCTTGGCACCAACCGTCGCTAAAGCTATGGTTGGCAAGCCCAGAATAAGCGGGCCTGCCCGCCGTAGCCGTCAGATGACGGCGGAGGCGGGAGTAGCTCAGCTGGTTTAGAGCGTCTCCCTTCTCACGCCCAAAGCCCAAAAGGCATTGTGGCGGACCCGCCTAAATGCGGTAGCTTTTGGCGGGCAAGAAAAATCTATGTATTATGTTTATGTTCTTAAATGTACTCTAAATAACAAAAATACTTTTTATGTTGGTTATTGCAAAGATTTAAGGAAAAGGCTTAAGAAACATAACAGTGGCGAAGTCAAAACAACCAAAAAATATGATAAAATTAAGCTAGTCTATTACGAAGCCTGTCTAAATAAAAAAGATGCGTATAAAAGAGAAAGTCAATTGAAAACAGGTTTCGGTAGAGGTTATTTGAAAAGAAGGTTAAAAAATTATCTAAATAAGCGGG
>CAYSLZ010000026.1:0-9854 GCA_964432015.1 uncultured Gammaproteobacteria bacterium
CAGATAATCAAAAACAACCATTTATAAACACTCTTCATACCCAATTCTACCAAACCACTTTGTTTAAAACCCAATGGTATTACGGTTTAAATCGTGATACCGGAAGACTTGACAACCATGTTCTTGCTAGATTAGGATAAAACTATCAATGTCACAAGCATCTCGTCGTTTTACTCCGGATAGTGTCTATGAAGAAATATTTCGTTTTTTGCTAACAAGTATTAAATCTGCAAGAAGTTTTCGTTCGGCTGAGAGCTTTGTCAATGTTATTTTAACCCGTTCAGAAAAACTAATGATTGGAAAACGCATTGCAATAGCTTTTCTTTTAAGGAAAGGCGGTAGTTATGAGGATATTTCAAGTATTTTGCGTGTGAGTCGAACAACTATTGCCCGAGTTAACAACAAATTAGAAAGCTCAACTTCTTTCCAAAGGTTTGTCGATCGAGTGCTGACTCAAGAAAAAATTGAATTAGGATTATTTAAAATTGTTGAGCGGTTAGGTAAGGCTTGGGGTTATGGTAAAGGGGGAGCTTTTTGGCGAGGTATGAGAGAGATCGCTGAAAAGGAAAGAAAGCGTTCGATTGTAAATAAAGTTTAGTTAGTACCGCGGTTTAAATCGTGATACCGTTGGCGGTTTTAATGATTAATTGGGTATATTGGGCGTTTAGAAATAGGATATAATTGAGTAAGATGCATATCGGAACTTTTGTAATTTTTTTCATTCCAGAAAATGTGGTTGAAAAATTTGAACAGTTAAATAAAAATCAAGTTGCCTAAAAATAAAGTAATTATCAAAAAACTGCCGTACCAAATTAACAAAAAGTTAAAATAGCCCAGTTTATTTAGTGAATAATTAGTTTTGGTTTCTAGCCAATGATTAGTTTTTTTAAACAGCGGTTGTCTTTTAAATAGACCGTCAAATTTAGCAATGCCCATGGCGGTTGCAAGAGCGATTAGGTGGATACTACTTTCCGGGCCTTGATATAAAGAAAAAAGTACTGCTGATAGTAATGAAGTGAAAATCAAGGTATCTAAAAGCCAAATAAAAACAAATCGGAAAAAATTAAAGAAATTTAGGTGATTTTTTCGGCCAAATTGCCACCAATTTTTAATCCAAGCTAGAAAAACTAATGGACCAACGATAGTAATATTAATTAAAAGGACAATATTTTTAGCAATTGAAGATGAAAAGAAGTCGTTTATCTGTCGGTTGATAAAACCGGTAAAAAGTTTAGTTGACTGCAAAAAATATTTTTTTGTTTCAGTTATTGACCAAGCAGGTGTTAATTCAATCAACGGATAATTACTTAATCTAGTTTCCAGTTCTAATTGATATATTTCTGGTTTAAAACCGGGAGCATTGACTTCAAATTTGTATTTTCCTGCGGGTAAGGATATTGGCAGTTCACCAAGGTGGTTAGTATGCCGAATTAAAGAAAAACTTTTTAAGAAATCCAGATAATTTTTTGATTTTTGGTCATATTTAAATATTTTAATATCCACATTTTCTATCGGCCGGCCGCTTTTAGCATTAATTATTTTTAAAGGAGAAGATGAGTAAACTTGGTAGGGAAGGGTTTGAGTAAGATAATTACCTTTTGTGCTGGTTATTTCTAAACTTATTTGATATTTGCCGATTTGTTTTGGTATTTGTAAATGCCCGGTGAAATTACCTGGTGAGGTTTCAATTAGTTCTGTCTTTTCAATAGCTGGTGGCTGTTTTAGCGAATTTAAACCTAAAACATTTGGCTGGGTAATTTTGGCAAATATTTGTTTAATTTTTTCTGCTTCTTCCACGCTAATAGCCAGGCTTAATTTTTGATTATTAGAAATCAAAATTGTTTTAGCTTCAGGGTTGCTTAAATACAAATCATCACTAGTTATAGTTATTTTATCAGGGGGAATAATTAATTTTTTGTCTTCTGCCGCTGTTTTAAAAGTGAAAATATCGGAATTTAATTGATTGCCTTGTTGATCGATAATAGTTATTTGAAAATAATAATTAGTTTCCGGGTTTAAATTTTCTATTTTAGCCAAATGTTTTTTTTGTGGTGTTAAAGTACTCATTTTTTCAGTTAGGTTTTTGGTATTGAGCCCCCAAACTATTTCGTAATTTGTTAATTTATTAATTGAAAAGAGTATTTCAACGTAGTTATTAGTAATTGTTTGGATTTGGATAGATTCAAATTTTAGTTTTTCAGTTATAGTTGGGGTTGGAGAAATAGTTGGTGTAGAGGTAGCTGTCGGTGAGGAAGTCGGCGTTGAAGTTGGTCCCGGGGTGGTTGTTGGTTGTATTGTTATTGTAGTCGGAGGTGGAGTCGGTGTGATTGTAGAGGTTGGTGTTGGTGTCAAAGTATTTGTCGGGGTTGGTGTTGAGGTTGGGTAAATTGTTTTTTCAATGTTGTAGCTTATTTCTTCAGTCTGCAAAACATTACCGAGAAGCGACATATGGGCATTAATATCGGCAGTAATCAGCTCACTTGTCGGAATGTCGTTTCTAACTTGAAGTTGAAAACTGACCGTTTGGAGGTTTTCTGTTGGTTCCAGTTGTGAAAAAGACCAGGTGACAGATTGGTTTTGTAAATTAATAATTGGAACAGTGCCGTCGTCGGCGGTTTCTGCTGAACCAACAACATAGTCAAAAATATCAATATAATTTGATTCCGTTCCGGAGATAAGGCCTTCCTCCCATTGGGCAGTAATTTCAGCTTCTTGACCATAACTCAATTTTGAACGGTATTTAATATCTACTGTTACAATGTCGTCTTCTTTTAATTGAACACCGATTTCCGGATTTCCTGATAGGACAAATTCGGCATCAGACGGCTTTGGCGGTATGGATGCCGCAACATCAACGTAATCAGTTGTTTCGGCAAAGGCAGTTGAAAAAATATTTGAATTAAGCCAAAGTAAGATTAATAAAAATAAAGTCATAATTTTATAATAGCAAAAGCTTTTTAAGATTAACATAAGTTCTGAAGCACTTGACAAAAGGTTTGATATATTCTATTGTGGACTTATAAAGATATGAAACTAAAAAAAGTTCAAAAAAATCTTATTTATATTTTACCTTTGGTTATTGTTCTTGCGGCTCAATTTTTATTAAGAGATGTACTAGCTGCTGATTTAACCGAAGCGGCATTAAGGATGGACCGAATGTCCGCATCAACTACCGATGTCAATATGCTTGTTTTACTTAAACCGGCAACAACTGACACGGAAGCAGAAGTTAATATGACCTTTGACGCTGGGTTTACTGTTGATACTACCGCTTCTAACATTACGGCGACAACGGCGTCAGTGCCGGGAACATTTAACGGAGAATCAGTGACAGCTTTGCCTGGGTTAGGATCTGCAGCTACGGCAGTTAGCGGTCAAGATGTCACTTTCAGTTCAGGTGACTTAACAGTAGGGACACTATATGGTTTTCAGATAACAGCTGGTATTGACAATCCAGGCACAACCGGAGAAAAAATAAATACAATCGCCACCCGAACTTCCGGCCAGGCGGTAATAGACAGCAAAGAAGTTGCCGTATATATTGTTTCTACTGATCTTGATCAAGTAAGTGTTGGAGCGAGTGTCCCGCCTTCGTTTAGTTTTACTTTAGACGGTAACACGGTTTCTTTTGGAGAGTTGAGCGGGTCGAGTATAAGTATTGGCTCTACTGTAAATGCTAGTGTTAATACAAACGCCGCCGGCGGTTGGTCTGCTTGGTTAAGTAGTGCTAACGGGGCTTTATCCTCAACTTCTACCGGTAGCACAATTGCTACCCAAGGAACAATAGATGATACTCCAACATCAGTATCCTCTGGAAGTGATTATTACCAGTTGGATGTTGAAGTAACCAATGGTACCGGCGACGGAACTCCTTCGGTGGATGCTGAATACAATGGTGATCATTCAGGCGGCTCTGAGGCGGGCGGCACATTTGGTACCAGCCTGGAAGAAATCGCCACATCTGATGGTCCGGGAAGCGATGACGGAATTTCTCTTTGGGGTATAGCGGCAATGGAGTCTACTAAAGAAGCGGCTACTGACTACACTGATACCTGGACAGTTGTTGGAGCCGGGAATTTTTAAGTCTTCTTAATTCCTGTATTATAATAAGTAGTGGTGTTTAATAAAAACTTTCTAACGATTATTACAGCCTCTTTGATTTTATTATTTATAAATTCAAATACTGCTTTTGCTCAGACAGAAGCCTCAGCGCTGACAGTAACGCCGACACCAACACCGATAATTCCAAAAGAGGAGCCGCAGACAGGGATTAACTTAACCGTATCGCCTATTTATTTAAGTTTAAATACTAAACCGGGGGAAACGGTATCTTCACAAATAAAAGTAAAAAACAACAACAACTTTGAAGAATATTTGGAAATTAATTTAAATAAGTATGTTCCTTCCGGTGAAGGCCGGCCGGTATTGGCGGAGTTGACAGAAGGTGAAGAATTTAAAGATTGGATATCATTCAGCGACCAGCAGTTTATACTAGGACCCAACCAGACAAAAACAATAAAGTTTACCATAGATACACCGGAAACAGCCGCCTTGGGTTATTATTATGCTTTAGTTGTCAGCCGGATAAAAGAAAAAGGGGCGGAAGGCGGTAGTACAGTAGTCAGCGGGGCTCCGGCAGTATCCTTATTGCTGGAAGTAGAAAGTCCAAATGCTATTCGTGAAGTACAGATGTTGGATTTTAAGACCAGTCGGTTTATTTACGAATACTTGCCGGTAGAGTTTGAGGTATTGACTAAAAACACCGGTAATATTCATGTTGTGCCTTTTGGCGACATATTTATTGACTGGGGCAAAAAAGAAGATATTGCTAATTTAAATCTCAATCCAAGCAGGGGCAATATTTTACCGGAGACGGAGAGGGTTTTTAAACCAATGTGGAAAGATGGTTTTATTGTCCGTAATCAAAAAGAAAACAAACTAGATTGGGATCTAAGACTTAATAAATTCCGTATTGGTAAATACACGGCTCATTTATTGATGGTTTACAACAACGGGGAACGGGATATTCCGGTTGAATCCCGGGCGTCTTTTTGGGTTATTCCTTACAAAATTATCGGTGCCATATCAATAATTTTAATGCTGGCTCTTTTTGGGTTTAAAAATATTGTTATTAGTGCAATTAAAAGCTTGACATTAAAATTAAAGAGAACCAATGATTAAAAAATCAATTTTATATCAAATTATATTTTGGTTGTTTTTCGTGTTGCTTTTTGGCAGTTCTGGGGTAAAAGCCCAGACAGAATCCTCCGGTTTAAAAATTACGCCGGCCTTTATTGAAGTAGTTATTGAAGAGCTTGGTGCAGAAGAAACAATTAAATTAAATTTGGAAAATCAAACTGAAGAGGAACTGCAGTTACAGCTTTTTCCTCTTGATTTTCGTCAAGACGATTTTCAAACAGGAATTAAATTTCTTCCTACCGGAGAAGACTATTCCTATTCTTTAGTTTCTTATTTAAAACTGGCATCAAACAGCATGATTCTTGGTCCCAAAGAAGAAAAAGAACTTGAAGTAACGATTAGTGATCAGCAGGATTTATCTCCCGGCGGTCATTATGCGGCAGTAGTGGCAAGGATTGTTAATGATTTTGATTCTGGTGAGAAAAAAACAACAAAGCTTACTCCTTCTCTTGCCTCCTTATTATTAGTCAGCAAAAAGACCGGGGCACGTTATAATTTATCGCTCAAACAAGTTAGTTGGCCAAAATCAGTACTTGTTTTCTCTTATCCGGATGAATTAGAGCTTGAGTTTCAAAATGAAGGAAATATTCATCTCATTCCTTACGGCAGAGTGGTGATTAAGGATATTTTAGGAAGAAATGTTTATACCGGTTCTATTAATCACTCTTCATCAATAATTTTTCCACAGTCTAGAAAAAAATTCCCGGCCAAAATAAAAAAAAGTTTGTGGAAATTACCGATTTCAATAAATAATTTGTTTATAAACGGTCAGGATTCAATAAAAAAGGTTAATTATGAGTATCACGATACCTTTTTATATATAAATCCGGCAGCTTTAGTTGTTTTGTTATTAGGATTAGGATATATGGGGTGGAGATGGGCAAAAAAAATATTTTAATTACTATTGTCCTTTTGGTTATTGGTGGAAGTGTAATTTATCTTATTTGGTTTCAAGACGGTTCCGACAAGTTTATAGTTTATGAAAAAGAGTCGCTCAGCCAACGGGCAAACGATTATCTGGAGAAGAAAAAACAAAAAGAGGTTGAATGGCGCCGGTTGAATTTTGAAAAAAAAGAAGTAGACCAAAGTCAGATTTTGGGCGAAGTTTCTTATCAGGTTGGCGATTGTTTTGCGATTACCATTCCTTTTCCGGTCAAGTTTGAACGTCAAAAAGGTAATTGTCATCAATATTTTTCAATAATTGAACCGCGGGGACAAATTAACGCCTACCAAGCGGAAACCAAAATTAAAAAATTAGCCGAAGATCCCGGGATAAAACTACGCCGGAAAAGCGGTTATGATGAAAAAACCGAGAATTTTAACGGCCGTGAATTTACAATTTTTTCAAAGTTGGAACCTGGACAAGAGATTACGGCTTTTAATTTCTCGGACGGCCAACTTTTGGTGGTTAGTTTGACAACTGACAGTAAACAAAGTTTGGAAGAGGAATTTAAGGAAATGCTAAAATCGGTTAGGAATTTATGAATTTAGGAATCTAGGAATTTAGGAATGAAAAAAATAAAAGAAATATTGGTTGGGTCGGGGATGCTGATCATTTTTGCTTTTCCGTCCTCGACGAATTACAAGTTGGATGCTTTTGAATTAGGCAGTGGTGGAGAAATTGGATCAACGTCACCAAACTATTCCATGGAAGGAATTTTAGGTGGTTTAAAAAAAGGGACAACATCTTCTAATTATCAGTTAGGGGCGGGGTTGATGTTTGTTCAGGAGGCGGATACACCGCCGGCGCCGACGTTTTCTAATGACAGCAATTGGTATAACAAACTGAAAATTATTATTAATACCGGGCCGAATCCGTCCGATGCCGTTTATGCTATTGCAATAACTGATGATAATTGGACAACAACAAAATGGGTTCAGAATGATAACACTGTTGGGGATACTTTGGGCATCGAGGATTTTCAGTCATACACGGATTGGGGCGGGGCAACCGGCGAGCAGATTATCGGCTTAGACCCGGCGACGACTTATAAAGTTAAAGTTAAAGCCCGTCATGGTAAGTACACCGAGTCAGGATTGGGCCCGGAAGCGGAGGCCTCAACTTCCAATGTTTCAATTACTTTTGATTTGGATGTTTCGTCAATAGATGAAGAAACCAGTGGTCCTTATACCGTAAATTTTGGGGAATTAAATTTAGGTTCAGTAGATACAGCTGGAGATTTGGTGTGGGTTGATTTTGATACCAACGCTGAAATGGGAGGCAACATTTTTGTTTATGATTTAAATGCCGGTTTAAAAAGCAGTACCTTAAATTATACGATTAGTTCTACTACCGGAGATTTAAACTCAGCTTCGGAAGGTTTTGGTTTGCAAGGGAATAGTGTATCTGAATCCAGCGGCGGGCCGCTGTCAATCGTTTCTCCTTATAATGGTTTAAACGACAACGTTGGAATTGTAAGCAGTGATATTCGGGAAATTTTCAATACTTCTTCAAATCCGATTACCGCTGGCCGTGGTTCTTTTTATCTTAAAGCAAAAGCTTCGGAAACAACCCCCTTTGCGGCGGATTATACCGATACGATTACGGTTATTGCTGCCGCCACTTTTTAACTTATTGAAATCAATTCTTATTTTTGGTTTAATGAGTATACGGTGAAGAACAGATTTTTTCTATCCAATAAAAGAAATATTTTACCCTTGTTTTCGCTATTTTGGGTAATTATCATCTTGGGAATTTATTTTCCTTTTAAAAGATCCTTATTTGCGGCAGATGGAATTTATGAGGCAGTTAATTTTCAGGGTAAAGTAGTTAATGCTGACGGCACCAATGTTGCTGACGGCAGTTATGATTTTGAATTTAAACTTTATAACGTTGGTTCAGGCGGAACAGCAGCTTGGACGGAAACCTGGGATTCAGCTAACTGCGGTCAGTTGGACGTTGCTGATGGGACTTTTCAAGTGGAGCTCGGTTCCTGCACTTCATTCACTAATGATTTTAATCAGGATTCTTGGTATTTAGGAGTAAATTTTAATTCCGATGGAGAAATGGCCCCTCGGATTCGGTTTACGGCTGTTCCCTACGCGATGAACGCTAAAAAAGTTGCCGGTTTAACGGTAACCAATACAACCGGAACGTTGACTATCCCTAATGGAACGACAATTGCCTTTTCAGGTGAAAACAATTTAACAATGTCAACTTCCGGGTTAACAACGGCAACTTTACCTTCAGGAACGGTTACTTTGGCAGATTTGTCTTCAACCCAAACTTTGACTAACAAGACAATTGGCTCAAGCGGCTTGGTCTTTTCCGGAGCATCAACCGATATTACTACTGGAACTAACGAGGATTTGGTTATTGACCCTAATGGAACAGGAGGACTAGTTATTGGTTCAAGCGGAAACACATTTACATTTGATCCGGCCAGCGGGCCGACCTATGCCGGTAATGCCCGGATAACAAAAAAGATAGTTATTTCTCCTGAATATCCAGGTGGAACGTTAACTGATTTTTACGGAGCCGGAACCGATACTTCAATAACTGGTGATATGACAGCTGATGTTGAAGCTAATGCTACTGACGAACAGCGGACTTACTATCAGTGGTCAAGCTCGGAAACCGGCCTGAATTATTACACGGTAGTAACCCGGATAACTCTTCCGGAAGATTTTGACGCCTGGGCAGCGACAAATGCTTTTCAGGTTGATTTTACAACCGAATCGACAGTTAATACCAACAACTTACTTGATGTTTTTATTTATCTTTCTTCAAATACGACTACTGAGGTCGCCAAAGACGACGATGATAATGCCGCCGCTTCCGCCGAGGCTTGGGAGACAATTACTATTGATGATTCCAGTTTGGATTCCGGAACAGCCCCGGAATGGGATGCCGCCGGTGAAACAGCCAATATTTATCTTCGTATGGGATCAACAGGCAGTAATTTTGTTCGAATTGGCGACATTGTATTAAATTATTTAGCTAAATTTTGATGAGAGCTAAGCAGAAAACTTCTGGTGTTATTCCACCGCATGGCGGTTACCGCAAACTAAAATCCTACCAAACAGCTGAGATTATTTATGACGCAACTGTAGATTTTTGCAATATGTATTTGTCCAATGGGTCGAATAAGTCTTATAGGACCTATGACCAAATGGTTCAGGCCGCCCGTTCTGGTAAGCAAAATATTGCTGAGGGTTCGCAAGTGTCTGGAACGAGTAAAAAATCAGAGCTCAAGCTGTTAAATGTTGCCCGAGGTAGTTTAGAAGAACTGCTTCAAGACTGCCAGGATTTCTTGCGGCAGAACAAATTGTCTTTGTGGAAGAAAGACAGTCCCAAAGCACGCAAGGTGCGCGCTTTGGCGTATAAGTCCAATAGGTCTTATATGACTTATAAGACCTATATCGAAAGCGGAGCGGAGTCAGCAGCCAATACTTTGGTTTGCCTGATAAATCAAGCAAACTATTTGTTAGACAGACAGTTGAAAAGTTTGGAAAAAGCCTTTCTAAAAAAGGGCGGTTTTACTGAAAATCTTTATAAAAAACGGAGGGCAAGTCGTGGATATTGAAAAAATAATTACTAAGGCCAAAGAAGCGGTTTCTTGGCCGATGGCTGTTGGGCTATTGTTGTTTGTTGGAGTTTTTGGTTTTTTAGCTGTCAATTTTTTCTATCTCGGGTCGCATTTGGAAAAAGCGAC
>CAYSLZ010000027.1:0-1739 GCA_964432015.1 uncultured Gammaproteobacteria bacterium
GTTTTTGATAATTGGCAGCAGGGAGAAATTGATGTCCGTCGAAAACAGGATGTTTCCCGGGTTGTTAAAATTAAGAAATCGGGGTTTGTTCTTCATCCGGGTGAGTTTATTTTAGGCTCAACACAAGAAAAAATTACTCTTCCTTTGGATGTTGCCGCAAAATTAGAAGGAAGGAGTTCACTGGGTCGTTTGGGTTTAATTGTTCACGCTACGGCCGGGTATGTTGACCCGGGTTTTTCAGGTTGGCTGACTTTTGAAATCGCTAATATTTCCAAACTACCGATTCGGATGTATGCCGGAATGAGAATTGCCCAGATTGTTTTTTATCAAATGACTAGTAAAGTAAAAAACGCTTATGGTTCAAAAAAGTTGAATAGTAAATATCAGGGTCAAGAAGGTCCGACCGCCTCCAAACACTGGGTCGATTTTGACTAATTAATATTTTTGGTTTATTATAGAAAAAAATTAAATCATAAAATTATGAGAAGTGAATTTCCAAACACCTATATATATCAAGACGATGGTTCTGTTTTGGTTCGGGCAAGGTCACCAGAGGGTGATGTAGTTGAAAATAAATTTAAACATGAAGATTTATCGCTTGATATCGAATTCATTGGCTCAGAAGGAAAACTGGAGCAAGGCCGGGTAGGTTTAAAACCTGTTGTTTCCCGAGTTAGACGCTTAGATAAAGAACTTTCTCCTTTAAGAATAAAATATTTGGCAGCTCTTAATTGTTATACATCAAAAAGTACTCAAGAGCTGATTGATTTGGCTAAATCAAAACCCGCCGATGAAATAAGAGGTTTTTTGGAAAGACAAATATTAGCCACTGGACATGGTTCAGTTATGGAGCATGCGGGACCTTGTTTTATTGTTGATGGTATATCTAGGGTAGAAAGTCATCAGGATGTAAGGCATCGACACCGGAGTTATAGTCAGCAAAGTCAGCGCTATTTGGATTTTGCGCGTTCAAGGATGGTTGAACAGGGAAAAGCAGAATTTCCTTTTATTATTCCGCCGCGAATTAGAGTAGAGCAAGCTAAATTAGACATGTATTTGCATTCAATAAAAGAGGGTTTACAAACTTATTATGATTTACGAGCGGATGGTGTTTTTCCAGAGGATGCTCGGTTTTTATTTCCAAATGCTGCAGCGACGAGAATAGTAATGTCGGGAAACGAAAGAGCATGGAGAGAAGTTTTCGCCCAAAGAACTTGTGCTCGCGCACAATGGGAAATTGATATTACGACAACAGAAATAGCGAGACAAATTTGGGATGATGAGCGGATTTTTGTAGCGGAGACGGGTCCGGCCTGTTCTTTAGGAAAATGTGATCAAGGTAAGCGTACTTGTGGGGTTCCGTTGGAAGGTTCATTAGCCGAAGTTTTTGACAACTTGAATCCGGATGATTCCTATCCACATGATGAGTTGATTTTCGGAATGAGATAAAAGTTAGTATTTAAAATATGGAAAAAGAACCAGAATGTTTTCATGATAATGGTCAAGGAGGGTGTAATAAACCTCATTGTCAAAAAGATTGTTTCCTTCGAGATAGAAAATGGCAGGAGGAATGGCAGGTTTCCGGTGATCCCAGTAGAGGAGCGATATCATTTTTCGACCGTGATTCGCGATTAAGAACTAGATGATAAAATAGAGTATGAAGGTTTTAGTTTTGTCTCCGGAGAAGAAAGATAAGCCCAGCCGGAAACGGCGTCAGATGATAATCAATGGGCTGGAAG
>CAYSLZ010000027.1:1839-4393 GCA_964432015.1 uncultured Gammaproteobacteria bacterium
AAGAAAGATAAGCCCAGCCGGAAACGGCGTCAGATGATAATCAATGGGCTGGAAGGATTGGGTACCGAGCTTCTTAACCCAATGCCCGGCCGTCCGCCTAAAAAGAAAGAGGATCTACCTTCTTTGTTTCCTCAGTTGTTTTACGAAAAAAATGCACAAAATTTAGAAAATGCAGAGGTGGTTATTGCTGATTTGACTGATCCGGATTTTAAAATTGGTTTTTTGGTTTCAAAAGCTTTGTCCAAAAATATTCCGGTTTTTGGTTTATACTGGCGTGAGCAAGGTGAAAATGGAAAAATTGACCAGAAAAAAATAGATGCGTGGAAAGAGGAAGGGCTGTTTTATTTTGATTGGTTTAATAAAGCTAATGTTCGGTCTGTATTAAGAAGTTTTATTAAATATTTGAAAAAAAGGCATCGCCAGTGGGGGAAGATGATTGTTATTGACGGAACCGACGGTTCCGGAAAAACAACCCAGGCAAAATTACTTAAAGATTATTTGGCACAAGGGGATAAACCGGTAAAATACATTGAATTTCCCCGCTATTATTCTTCTTTTCACGGTGAAATGGTCGGCCGTTATTTAAAAGGTGAATTCGGCAGTCTTGATGAAGTCAACCCTTATTTAGCCTCATTGATTTTTTCTTTAGACCGATTAACTGCCAAAAAAGAGCTGGATGATTGGTTAACCGGTGGTTGTTATGTAGTTGCTAATCGTTATACAACATCAAATATGGCTTTTCAGACTGCCAGACTGCCTAAAGGAAAACAAAATGAATTTTTAAACTGGCTTTTGAATATGGAATATAAGGTACATAAATTACCCAAAGAAGATATAGTTATTGTTTTGTATGTTCCAGTAGAAATTGGTCAGCAGTTAGTTGATAAAAAGGGGAGCAGAGGATACGTTAAAGGAAAAAAGAGGGATATTCATGAAGAGGATTTAGAATTTTTGAAAAAAGTTGAAAATAAATACTTGGAATTGATTGAAAAGTTTGACCACTGGGTAAAAATTGATTGTGTTGATGAAAAGGGTAAGTTGTTGACTAAGAAAGAAATCCACCAAAAAGTAATAAAAACTCTAGAGAAGAAAGAAATAATCTAGACCTAAAGTATGATGCATCGATGTATCGATACATCGTATATTTGGTGAAATTTGACTTTTTGGTTTAGTTTAATTAGGCTGAAATTAATATGCCGCCGGTTTCGGGTAGATATTTAAAAAAGGAACTAAAGGATAAAATCACTTCATTGTATTTAGCTGGACTTGCCCAGGTTAAAAGCATTAGTAAAGCAAGACACTTTTTTGAGGCTGTATTTACTGATTCTGAAAGAAAAATGCTGTCGAAGAGGTTTGCTGTATTTTATTTGCTTGAAAAAAAAGTTCCTCGGGATGAAATTGCTGGCCTTTTAAAAATGAGTACTTCGTCGATTACACGACTTACTTACAAGTGGCGGGGTTTGGATAAAGAGCATAAAGAAGCGATGAAAAAAATCATGCTTAGGAAAGAGGTCAAGAATTTTTTTGTTGATATGGTTAATACTTTTCGTTATGGGCCGTTGCCGCCTAAATACAGAAATTGGAGTGAATGGCGAAAAGCAAAAAATAAATGGAATAAGGATTTAAAAGACCCGCTTAGGTAGAAAGTATGATACATCGATGTATCAATGCATCGGAGCATAAATGGGGAAAGGAATTATTTAATTAGTTGTTGTGAAATAAGGCCAGGTTTGTTATAATCGAAAACATTACACACATTGGACTAGACCATTCTCTCTTGAACAAATTTCAAGGGTAATATTTAAAATTTGTCCGGTGGAGGTAAAAAAGGATGGCAAAGAAAAAGAGTGCTAAGGTCTCAAAACCTAAAGCTAAAAGTAAAAAACAAGATAAATCTACAGAAGTGACTTTGGAGGATCTTCTTGAGGCTGGTTGTCACTTTGGTCATAAAAAAGCAAAGATTAATCCCAATGCTAAGAAGAATATTTATACTATTAAAGATGGGATAGCTATTTTTGATTTAGCTAAAACTAAAGAACAGCTGGATAAGGCAAAGGAGTTTGTTTCAAAATTAACTAAAAAAGGTGGCAAAATTGTTTTTCTAGGTACAAAAAGACAGGCGCGGGAAATAGTCCGTGAAGAAGCCAAACGGGTAGGAATGCCTTTTATCACTAATCGCTGGTTGGGAGGAACAATTACTAATTGGGATCAAATTAAGGAAAATAGTATTGATAAATATAATCAATTGAAAAAAGATTGGAAAGAAGGACGATATGAAGAACGTCCTAAAAAAGAGCAGGCGGTTATTCGAAGGGAAATTACGCGGTTGGAAAGGTTAGTTGGCGGTATTTCAGGTTTAGAAGAGATGTTTGATGCTTTATTTGTTGTTGATATTAGTCATGAAGAAACGGCGATAGGAGAAGCCAGTCAAAAAGGAATTCCAGTTATTGCTATTGTTGACAGTAACAGCAACCCGGACTTAGTTGATTATCCAATTCCGGCTAATGACGATGCGACGAGGTCAATACAATTGTTGGTTAGAGAAATAGCGGAT
>CAYSLZ010000027.1:4493-8674 GCA_964432015.1 uncultured Gammaproteobacteria bacterium
GAAGCAGAGGGAAAAAGGGGAGAGGAAACATGCCAGGGCTATGTGGCTACTTACACTCATCTTAACGGAAAAATTGGGGCAATGGTTAAGCTGGAGTCAGAAACAGACTTTACCGCTCGTAATCCTGAATTTCAGTCATTAGCCAAAGATATTTGTTTACAAATTGCTTCAATGAATCCTAAGGATAATAAGGAATTGTTAAAGCAAGATTTTATTCGTGAGACTGATAAGACGGTTGAGGAAATAATTAAAATGAATATTGCCAAATTTGGTGAAAATATTAAAATTGGCGACTTCGCCAGGCTTGAAGTTTAAAACTTCACTTGTTGTGGTATTTCAAAACTCGTCATCCTGAGGTCGACGCTTCGAGCGAAGGATCCACCCTAAACCAGTAATTCCAATTGAGATTCTTCAGAGTACCTCAGAATGACGCTAGGTAAAAGCATTCTTTTAATTCGCAAAAATTATTTTTACTTGCTTTTTTGCATTTTAGGTTTTCTGCTATAATTTACTATGGATAAAAATAAAATTTCACAAGAAATGGATAAGGTTGTCAGCATTTTCAAAGATGAATTGGCGGCCATCCGCACTGGCCGGGCAAGTCCTTCTTTAATAGAGGATATGGACGTTTCGGTTTACGGCGGCGGACAAAAAATGAAGTTGAAAGAACTGGGAACGGTTGGAGTGGAAGAAGCAAGGTCAATGGTTTTTCAGCCTTGGGATAGGTCAATTATCAAGGAAGTCAAAAACGAGATATTAGCTAATAGTTCGGATCTGCAAGCCGTTGTTGACGGCGAGAAAATTAGAATTAAGTTACCGACCTTGACGGTTGAACAACGCCAAAACTATATCAGTCTTCTTAATAAAAAGCTTGAAGCGGCAAGAGTTATGATTCGCAACATCCGGTCGGATTATCGTTATGAATATCAGGATATGCTTCAGGAAGATGAGATTAGTCAAGATGAATTCCACCGCTGGGAAACCGATCTTCAGAAATTAACCGATGATTATATTGAGAAATTAGAATCTTTAGCAGAGAAGAAGAGGAAGGAGATAAAAGGGTAAATTCATTGTTCGATTGTTCACGCTCGCAGTAACTCGCTATTGTTACATTGTTAGAAAAACAATTTAGCAATTGAGCAATGGAGCAATGAACGACCGAAGGGAGTGTTAACAATGTCATTTATTATTTTTTTAATCGCTATATCAACAATGATCCTGGTTCATGAACTGGGACATTTTTTAGTGGCTAAGTGGAAAGGTTTAAAGATCGAGGAATTTGGTCTTGGCTATCCGCCGAGAATAATTGGCAAAAAGTTTGGTGAGACAACCTATTCTTTAAACTTAATTCCTATGGGCGGCTTTGTTCGTATTTGGGGAATGGAAAGTAAGGTTGATAAGGAAAAAAAGCGGGCTTTTTATACCCAATCAAAAATAATCCAGTTGTTGATTTTGTCTGCCGGAGTAATTATGAATTTCTTTTTGGCTATTGGGGTGTTTAGCTTAGTTTATGGAATTAGGGGGGTGCCAAGGGAAATGGGTAAAGTGGAAATAGTTTATCTAGCTGAAGACAGCCCGGCAAAAAAATCGGGTTTGCCCGAGGGAAGCTATATAGTTGAAATAAAAAAGGGTGATCAAAGGATTGAAACTCTTACCGACCGGAAATTTATTGAGGCGGTAGATAGATGGGCCGGAGAAGAAATAATATTGGTTACAGAAGAAGGCGAGGAGTATAAAATGACGCCAAGGAAGGAGCCTCCGGAAGGGGAGGGGGCTTTGGGCGTAATTATTAGTGATAAAGAATTGATTAAAACTCCTTTGTATACCCGGTTACCAGAAGGTGCCTGGTTGGGTTTAAAAAACGCTTTTTTTTGGGGTTGGGAGATTGTTCGAGGGCTGGGAATAATTATTGCCGATTTGTTTAAGGGGAAACGGCCGGAAGATTTTGCCGGTCCAATTGGGATTTATAAAACATCAAGCGGTATTTTTAAAGAAAGCGGTTTATTAGCCGTTATCCATTTTTTCGCTATTGTTTCAGTTAATTTAGCAGTGGTAAACATAGTCCCGATTCCGGGTACTGATGGCTGGCACGCTGGAATATTAGGTTTTGAGGCATTTCGGGGAAAACCGATTACTGAAAAAACAAAAAGAAAAATAAATCAAGGAGCAATGTTATTTATTTTACTTCTTTCCGCCCTGATTATTGCTTCTGATATAAAGAGATTTATTCTGTAAACTAGTAAGTAGTGAATAGTGAATAGTAAATAGTGATTAGGAATTTTTCTTTAAACGCTTTGCTGATCTGATTAGACCGTTAATTACTTTAAAGCCTTCAAAAACTTTTCGTTTAAGATTATTAAAATCATTTTCTTTAATATAATTAAGGTCTTTAGCCAGAATTAAAAAATTTTGGACTTCGCAGTTTGATCCCCTAGCTTGGTAGTAGAATCGGATTCTATTGGCATAATGGTAGTGGCCCCAGCCTTCGGTAATGTTAGCAGTAACAGAAGATGCTGCTCTTCGTAGCTGATTAGTTAGACCATATTTTTCTTTTGATGGAAAATTTTCAGTTAATTTGTATATTTTCAAGGTTACTTCGTGATTTATTTGCCAAGCATTTAGATCGGTAAAATAATTTATTTTTCCCATATATTTCTCTATTAACTGTTTACTATTAACTATTAACTATTTATAATTTTATCCATTCCAATAAAACAGCCGAATTTGGTGGGAGAATAAGCTTCTTAGTTAATGTGATGGATTCAATTTTTTCGCGGCTGGCAGTAGTTTTACCTTGAAATCTGGATTGCCGGAATAAATAATTTCCCGGTTCTATATTTTCCAGCGTAATTGGTGGAGTTTCGTAGTGATTATTTTGTGGGTCGTAGTTGACAACTAAGACTTGAATTTTATTTTCTTCTTTGGTTGCCAGAGTGGAAACCCAAGTTCCTTCACCTTCTAATGATAATCTATTTCCTTCCAGTTGGTTTAAAAATTGATAAGCCTGATAACGCGGTTTTATTTCAAGACCGTGATTTTCGTGAGTTAACAACCCCCACCGTCCCCAGTATTTTTTTCCTTTTGGTGAAGGGCCGTCTTTGAGTTCAAAAGTAAAAATCCGGTGTACTTTATCAGCTAATTTCGTTATTCCGGCCAAACTGTGAATTGCACTGAGGTGATTATCATACCAGGGTGAATTTTCAGAATCCGGACCAAACTCAGTGATTAATCTTTCCACTGAAAAATAATTACCGTAGTCAGTTAATATTTGGTTAAGTTTTTCAAAATCATTTAAATAATTATTAAGATTTTTGGAATAACGATGCCAGGAAACAAAGTCTATTCTTAATTTATTTTGATAACAGTAATCAAATAAAGCTCTTATCCAGTTAGGGTAAAAGCCGGTTGTTGCCGGTCCGCCGATTTTAAAGTTATTGACATTTGGAACTTCTTGAGCCGCCTTGACAGTATGATTGTAGAGTTGTAGATAATTAGGTTGTTTACCGTAATGCCAATTGCCAAATAAATCCGGTTCATTCCAAACTTCGTAATAAATATTATCGAGATTAAAATTGTTTTTTCCGGAATATCTTGAAACAGCCGCTTGAACCAAGTCTGACCATTGAGTCCAATTTTCAGGGGGAGATGTTTTTTGACCGTCAATGCTCATTTCAGGCGGCATGTAAGAAAGAGAGAACATCGGTTTTGCTCCAGTATCCAAAATTGTTTGAACAACTTTATCTAGTTTTGAAAAATCGTAAGTTTGCCCGTTAACATCTACGTAATAATCAAAAATATGGTCGATTCGGATTATTTGAGGATTTAAGTTTTTAATTTGATTTTTAGCGGGAGCCAGCATGTCTTTAGGCTCTTCACCGCCTTGTGCAAAGTTTTGCCAGAGATTCTTAGAAATTGGACGCCCGGGTTTAGAGGTGTCTATTTTGATATCGGCTTTTTTACCAAAGGCCGCCCGCCGCAAATCCTGATTTTGAAATACAGCGTATAAAGTTAAAGGAATAATAAGAAGTATTGCTAGTATAGTTGGTATTTTCCCCATATACTATTATATATAGAGGATTTTTTTACTTTTGTCTAGATTATAAGAATCAGCTTCTTGACAAAACCAAATAGTTTGTTGTAGAGTGAATTTAGTTAAGCAGAATCTGAAATCTATGAACGAA
>CAYSLZ010000028.1:0-8451 GCA_964432015.1 uncultured Gammaproteobacteria bacterium
TAACATTGTTTTCTTGAAGTATCTCCTGAGCCTGAAGCTTTATATTTTGTGAATACTCTATCAACTCCCGATTTTTCATTTTTCAAAAGCAACTAATTTTATCTGAGATAACTTGTGGAATCCAAAACGACCATGTTGCCAACCCATTCCGGATTTTTTCCAACCGCCGAAAGGACTGCAAGGTTGAAGGTAACTAGCATTGTTTGTACTAACCATCCCGGTCTCTAGTTTTTTAACTACTCTTCTTAATAAATTTTCATCCTCAGAATACAAATAACTTCCCAACCCATACTCTGTGTCATTAGCTAACTTAATTGCCTCCTCCTCAGATTGAAAAGAAACAACTGGTAAAACAGGACCAAAAACTTCTTCCTGCCAAACCCTCATATCACGAGTAACATTAGTTAATAAAGTTGGCAAATAAAACCATCCCGACAAATCTTTCAGGCGTCTGCCGCCGGTAACTACTTGTGCACCTTTGTCAACAGCATCTTCGACTTGATTTTCTAGTTTTTCAAGTTGACTTTCAGAAACTAGCGGCCCAAGTTGTGTTAATCCATCAACCGCTGGTCCAATTTTCAAGTTTTCCAGTTTATTCTTCAACCTACCAATCACGTCATCAAATTTTTTCTCATGAATAATCAACCTTTTCAACCCATCGCAAACCTGACCGCAATTTAAAAACTTGGCCCAATAAATTGAATCTAAAACACGGTTAAGATCAGTATCATCAAATACTATTCCAGGAGCCGAGCCGCCAAGTTCTAAAAGGGCCGGAATAAATTTTTCCGCCGCTTTTTGATAAATTTTTTGACCAACCGCGGCACTGCCAGTGAAACAAATCATATCAATAGCTTGACCAGTTAAGATTTCTCCAACCTCACCGCCGCCGTAAACCTCCAAAAAAACACCTTCTGGCAAACCGGCCTGACCCATTAATTTTTCAATTTTTTTACCAAATAAAGGCACTTCTTCTGAATCTTTGAAAACAACTGTATTGCCAACGATTAAATTTTGAATAACTGACCAAACAAAGTTAGAAACTGGGAAATTCCAAGGAGTAATTACAGCAACAACACCGCGAGGCTCCCGATAAATCACGTGCCTAATTTTTTCATCTTCATAAATTCTTTCCGACAATAAATATTCTTCAGCGTTGTCAAAATACCAATTGAAATAATCAAGAGAATAATCAATATCATCTTTAGACTCCGAAATTGGCATCCCCATTTCTTTCGAAGCCAACAGAGCCAAGTCATCTTTATTTTCCTTGATTAACTCAGGAATTTTTTTTAAAACTTTTACCCTACCACCTACTCCCAACTTCTGCCATTCACCTAATGCATGATGTGCTTTTTCAACTTTTTCTACTATTTCACCTTCAGAAGAAACTGCAACCTCACCCAAAACTTCACCATTAGAAGGATTAATTGAATTCATTTTATCCATTAACTAATTTTAACACATCTTTCCAGTACCACGGTTTAAACCATAGTACTAAACTGTCAAGTTACGTTCTCGTGCGAGAACATAATTAAACGGTTAAGAGGAAAAGAGGCCAGGGATGGGGTGGGAACAGAAGGGACATTGAGATAGTTTGTCGGGAATTTGGATATGATAACCGGTACGTTTGATGACTAACTCTCCGCATTCGGGGCAGTAAGTGTTTTGCATTTCACCCGTGCCGATATTGCCAGCATAAACATAGTTTAAGCCAACATCTTTGGCCATTTCATAAACTTTATTTATCGTCGCTGGCGGCGTATTCTGCAAATTTTTCATTTTCCAAGAAATAGAAGGAGAAAAAGCGCTAATATGCCAGGGAACATCCTCTCCAAGATGATTTTTAATAAATCGAGCTAAATCCCGAAGCATACTCATGTCATCCGTTAAGGTTGGAATAACTAAGGTAGTTACTTCCAACCAAACATCTGACTCCGCTAACTTTTTGCAATTATTGAAAACCGGCCGAAGCCGGGCTCCACAATTTTCTTGATAAAAATCATTTTTAAAAGACTTTATATCAATATTAATTGCATCCAGAAACGGGATTATTGTTTCCAACGTTTTATTTGACATAAAACCATTAGAAACCCAAACATTTTTCAACCCATTTTGATGAGCTAATTTCATTGTGTCTAAAGCGTATTCTAAAAATACAGTCGGCTCATTATAGGTATAAGCAATGGACCGGCAGTTGGTTTCTATTGCTTTTTCAACTAATTTTTCGGGTGTCCAATTCTCCCCCCAATTAAGTTGGTTATATTCCCTGACTTCTCCTTTTTGCCCCTGAATTTGAGATAAGTTGAAATTTTGGCAGTTACCGCATCGAAAGTTGCAACCATATGTTCCGACAGACAAAGAATAGCTTCCCGGCTGGAAATGAAATAGCGGCTTTTTTTCAATAGGATCAATATTTAA
Organism: uncultured Gammaproteobacteria bacterium; assembly: GCA_964432015.1. Taxonomy (GTDB): domain Bacteria; phylum Patescibacteriota; class Microgenomatia; order UBA12405; family JAHJSD01; genus CAYSLZ01. Next base: position 2,422 of record CAYSLZ010000028.1, read on the forward strand.
AGCCGATGTTTTTCCATAGGTAATTAAATAAAGCTCACCGTCTTGATTTTGGCGAATGCCGCAAATACCAACCTGACCAGAAGTTATGGTGCAGAAATGAGAACACACTTGGCACTGAGCGTTGTTATTATCCAGTTTTTTATAATTGATACACTTGTGCATCACCAAAATTATAACAACTTAAGAAACTTAAGTCATCTAAGATACTTATGATATTATAATTTCATGAAACCTCCTGGTCATAAAAAACTCTTTACTTTTTGGTATGCCTTAATAATTTATGACCTTACAGTTGAATTCTGCAAAAAGTGGATCAAAAGCTGGAAACTTCAAGAACAAATGACCGGAGCGGCCAGAAGCGGCAAACAAAATATTGTAGAAGGCTCACAGGTAATGGACACAACCTTAAAAATTGCAATTAAACTAACCAACACAGCAAAGGGAAGTATCGAAGAACTGCTTGGAGACTATGAAGATTTTGCCAGACAAAGAAAACTGTCCGTTTGGCCGCGAAAAGATAAGCGTGTTTGGAAAATGCGCAAACACAATGGAAAAGTCATAAGAAACTTAAGTAACTTAGGCAACTTAAGAGAGAAACAAGAAACAAAGCTTCTCGATGAAATCAAACTTCCTAAAAACAAGGAAACAGCCGTTAATTTAATGCTCACCCTATGCCATCAGGCGTCTTACTTGATCCACAAACAAGTCAAAGGTCTAGAGAAAAAGCATGAAACCGAGGGCGGATACACAGAAAAACTCTACAGAAAGCGCAAGAAAAAGCGCGGCTACTAATTTCTACTCTTCCAGCTTCCTTCTTAAGTTTTCCATTCTCTTTAATAATTTTCTTCGCTGGCTGACACTTAAATCTTCGGCCTTAGCCATAATTTCATCTACCTTTTCTTCACCAGTAGCAATTACTTCAGCCATCCTGCTCTTAATCTCTTTTCTTTTTTCTTCCTGGGTTAAAAAAGCAGCGCCGGCACCAACTAAAGCTCCTACTAAAGCAGCACCAAGCATATTTAAACCATTGTGTTTTTCTTCACGCATTTTCTTCACCTCCTATCTTTTTTAATAAACTAATAATTATTTCTGTTGTTACCCCACGAATAGTAGTTGGAATAGAACTTATCGTTGAATTAATTTTCTCCACCATTGCCCTCCACTGACTAATACACTGGTTAATCCGGTAGAAAATAATCACCGACATAATTATGAATATCCAGGAACAAGCAGAAACGGTGTAGTAAAAAACTTCTTGTGCTGTCATAATAATATAATTTATTATAACACATTAAAGTTAACCCTATCCAGAACTTATTTAACTAACTTAATATTAATTATTCTTGCTTTTTTACTGCCGGCTTTAAATTTAATTTTCAATTTTACTGCATTAACTTTACCCAGTTTAAGCGGATCCTTTAACCAGTCTTTTGACCAACTTTTTCCATAATCCTTAGTACCTTTCCACTTCACATTATGTTCAGCCAAATTTACTGCATTAACTTTAATCCCCTTAATTAAACTCGACTCCTTAAATCTTTGAGAAAATTCTCCTTGACCAGTTTGATCAGCTGGAATAGTAAACCAATCGTCCCGGCTAATGGATAAATTATTTTTTGTCTGAATACTTAAATCTGAACCAATAAAGTCTACTGATTTATTAATCTTAACTTTATTATTCAACTTAATCGGATATTGTTCAACATCCTTATTGCCGGCCAACCAGCGGGTAATAACCTTAATTTCTTTTTGGCCGGGAATGAAATCAATATAATAAACTGCTGACCGGCCGATAAACCGCCCCCAGATAGTTTTGTAAAACATATCAAAAAGAGCCGGCCCCTGTTCTTCGTATTTCATATACCATTTTCTTATTGGAGACCGTGGAGTCTTTGCTGTTGTTTTTCCAAGTTCTCTTAATAAAGCAAAGTTACTCCCAAACCAACCGTGAGCCGAATCAACACAAGGCATATTTAAAAAGTAAACATCAGGTAAAACTTGGTAATTACTGCCATTAACAAATTTACCAACTTTAGTTTCCCGTCGCGAACCATCAAAGTTTTTCACCCAGGAGCGGTATCGATAATCTAAATGAGTATGACCAGTTAAATGAGCAACCACCGGATAATGGTTAAATAAAACCATCATTTTTTCAGTAATAAACCGCCAGTCATTAATATCATTAAATGACCAGTCATTGGAAAGAGCGGTAGTTCCTCTAAGCAAGGTATGGCTGAGAATAAAAATATTATTGTTTTGGCCATACTTTTTTAATATTTTTTCAATAAATTTAAATCGCTTTTCTGGAATAGTTGAAGTCAGTAAATTTTCATCCCCCTCCGGATTATGTTCTTCGCTAACCAGAATAAATATTTGATTGCCTATCTGCAGAGCTTTAGTATCGGACAACCGGCCAAGAAGAGTATAAAACTCTTGGCCATAATGATCTCTGTTAAAAACAGTATAATCTCGATCATGATTGCCAAAAATATCGTACACCGGAGCATTGATTCCATTCAACCATTTTTGATAACCAGCCCAGTCTTCCGGAGCACTTAAAGCTGTCAGGTCTCCTAAGCCAAAAATTACGTCCGGATTAATTTCATTAAGCACTTTTTGAGCCTGTAGAGGGATATACTTACTGGGAGCACCAACATCAGTTTGAACTTCTAATTTATCTCCTTGAATATGAAGGTCGGCAAAAAAAGCAACCCGGAATTTATTCGGCGCCGACAATGATTTGGGCATCGTAGTCATAATCCTCTTCTAAGTACGCCGACTCCGAACTGATTGAATATTCTTCTTTTAAATCATTTAAAAGAAGCTGTAGATATTCCTTTTTACCTTCTTTAATAGATACTTCTGTTTGGTCATAATCATAAGAGTCAGCGTTACCTGCCTCTATATTTTCATAACCCAAATCTTCTAACACTGCTTGAGCATCACCAGCCGCTCCCGGTTCACCACTGCCATTTAATACCTCTAAAGATAAATCCGACCGCTCCAACTGGGGAGTCGGACTCGCTTCTGGAGTCGGAGTAGTTGGGGTTTCGGTTGGCGTAGCGGTTGGTTTTGGTTTACTCAATCCTAAATTAGTTGAGCCACCACTAATCAACCAAACACCACCACCAACTACTAACCCAATAGCTAGACCTATTACTAAGCCAATAATAACTTTTTTTCCATCCATTATTTCTTATAATAACACAAACTAAATTTGTAATTCAAATACTTATTTATTTATGATCTTGGTTCTCTTGGTTTTGCATAGTCAACTTTCAGTTCTCGACCGTCAAAATCTTGACCGTTGAATAACTCAATTGCTTTTGTTGCTGCCTCTTCTGAGCCAAATTCAACAAAACCAAATCCTTTAGAACGTCCGGTATTGCGATCAGTAATAACTACTGCATCGGTTACTTGCCCAGCTTGAGAAAATAATTCCTCTAACTGGCTTTTGCTTACACCATAGTCTAAGTTGCCAACATAAACCTTATTGGTTACGTCTGCCATTCAATCTTCACCTCCTTCAAATTATTTCGGGAAAACTTTACTTGGAGAAACACCAATACAAGCCTATCCTTAAATATATTTAATTAATAACATATAACTATTATAACACTTTTTAATAAAAATCAAAGTTTAACCATTTCTGTAACCTTTAAACCGTCCTCAGTTTTATCACCCTTTACTTCTACTCGCACTCCCTGGTCATACTCTTCCGGCTTACATTCTGAACAAGTTGAAAAATCTAAAATTAATGTTAAAGCCGGCTTCCCCGGTTCCTCGTAAACTAGAATCCAGTCATTATTTTGTTTTACTAAATTACCCTCTTTTTCAAAATCCACTTCGCTAGAGCCTTCTGATGGCGTCACTGTCGGATTAACTATTTTCGGAAGCCGTGAACCGTTTGATTCTGAATCTGATAGAAAATTTGCTGCCAAGCCAACACCAAGAATTAAAACAATCAAAAAAATCATCAATCCGTTTTCTTTAATTAGGCTCATTTTACTTATTATAATATATCAGGATTAATTTTGATAATCCGATCATCTTCATTAATCGGGTCACCCCTACCATCAGTATTAGACGTAGAAAGGTATAAATAGCCGTCATTTAAGCTCACCGCTCTCAAACGTCCATATTGATTTACCAAATGTTCCACTAATTTATCCTCTTCTATCTTATACTCATATAACCTAGACCCTCGCAACCCGGCAAAATAAATACTTCCCTGATAATATTGCGCCCCGGCAGGAGCCCAGGTTGTATTAGGACCAGACTGGATAACCGGAGCGGCCATTTCCTCATTTTTTTCCGGACCTTGAATAACCGGCCAACCGTAATTTTGTCCTTTTTCAATTAAATTAAGCTCATCATAACCCGACTGAACTCCAGAACGACCGTGTTCTGTTGCCCACAACCGCCCTTGATCGTCCCAGGTTAAGCCTTGAGGGTTACGGTGCCCCCAAGTCCAAATTGGTGTTCCAAATGGATTATCACCTGGAATTGAACCGTCGTCATTTAAACGTAAAATTTTACCTGCTAGCGACTCCTGATTTTGGGCCAACTCTGACTCACCAGCATCGCCGGTAGTAATGTATAAGTATCCATCCGAGCTGAATTTTATTCTGCCGCCGTCGTGAACAGCCGAACCAGGAATATTGTCAATAATTACCGTTCGATCAGTCAGCTGATTGTCGATTAGCTGGTACCTTTCCACCCGGTTGGTAATTTGACCATTAACCTCCGAAGTTAAATATAAATAAATCCAATTATTTTCCTCAAAGTCAGGATGAACAGCTAAACCAAGCAAACCCCCTTCACCAATATGTCGAACTCCGTTAACATCAATTGTTTGCTGATTTTTATCAACTAATAACAAACTACCTGGACGCTGAGTAACCAGCATCTGACCGTCAGGTAAAAACTCTATCTCCCAAGGAATATTTAGATTTGTCAAAACTATTTCTTCCACAATTTCAGTGGTTCCTTCCTCTGCTTCCGGCACCGAAGTAGGCTTTTTGGGTGATACTTGATATTCTCGTTCAGTCAAACTTTGGCGTCCAACAATAAAATATACGCCAATACCTAAACCAATAAAAATCAAAATTAATATTTTTTTGTTCATTGTAATTTTAGTATAGCAATTAAAAGTAGGGAACGCAGACCTGCTTGGCAGTAAGACGAATCTGCGTTCCCTACAACCGATCTGGGCAGAAAAAAATTATTTATCTCTCATTCCACAATTAAATCCACCGCAACCACGTGAGCCCATTTGCGCCCCGCAACCATATTCACGAAGGACATTGAAATCAATACCGTTTTCCTCCATCCAAGTCAACATTTCATTACGATGTTGACCCCTGTTTTGGTACATTTCTTCGTGTTTATTTATAAGCATTTGTTTTTGGTCTTCGGTAATAGCTCCGTCATTTACCGCTTTTTGCCATCGCTCTTCATGGTGAAGATGCATTTCAGCCTGATGTTCCTGATGAAATTGTTCCACAGTCTCATCAACTTCTTCCTGATCAAGATTAAATCGCTCAGTCAACTGTTCAACTATTCCGCCCCGCCGATAACTATAAACTTGATCAGCTTTCGCTTGTTTAACCAAAAATCCTCCAGCTAAAATTATTAATCCTAAACCAACAGCTGAAAAAATTATTTTTTTTGTCCGCATCTTTATATCACCTCCTTCCCAATTAAAATTAATCATAAAAGCGGAATCTGAAAAAAAGCTTAGAAATCCAATTGCTCAATGGTTCAATTGTTGGATTGTTCAATTGATAGTTGGCAATTTAATTACGAAAGTTGAACCTTTACCGAAAGTGCTGTCAACGGAGATAGAACCGTTGTGGAGGTCGATAATTTTCTTGGCAACGGAAAGTCCAAGACCATAGCCGCAGACATCATTTTTACAACGCGAATCATCTACGCGATAAAAACGCTCAAAAATGTGGGATAGATCTTCCTCGGCAATCCCCCTTCCATTATCGTTTACTTTTATTATTGCCTTCTTTTTACTTCTTC
>CAYSLZ010000029.1:0-8067 GCA_964432015.1 uncultured Gammaproteobacteria bacterium
GATTGATTAAAAGTATCAACTTTAACCAAACTAAACCGATCGCCCAAAACTAATTTGCAAAAATAGGGGAGAAGCGGTAAAATAAATCGTTATGGCAGTACCTAAATATCATCCTTCAAGCCAAAGACAGGGGAGAAGGCGAAGTCAACACCAAGTTAAAGTACCGGAAACGGGCATTTGTCAACACTGCGGCGCTTTAAAACGACCTCATTACGCTTGTCCCAGCTGTGGAAAGTATGGAGAAAAGCTAAAGGCTGAAGGCAAAACGCTAAAAGCTGAGAGCAAGAAAATTAAGAATAAGAAAAATGGCAAAAAAAAGAAAAAAGGATCCAAGACATAAAAAAAGACAACAAATAATTAAAGAGTTGTTTAGCTGGAGCTTCCATCCTCAACAAGACTTATCCTCTAAAACTAAAAAAATCTTAACTAAAACAGAAAAAATTGACCAAAATATAAGTCGGTCTGCTCCAAAATGGCCGATCAAAAAAATTAATAAAATAGATCTGGCCATCCTCAGATTGGCTGTTTATGAATTAATGTATGAACCAAAAATACCGGCAAAAGTAGCAATTAATGAGGCGGTGGAATTAGCCAAGGATTTTGGCGGAGAAAATTCGCCCAGTTTTATTAACGGTGTATTGGGGGATGTTTATGAGAGAGTTAATAGTTAATAGTTAATAGTTAATAGTGAATAGCAATAAAAATTTAAAAATACTAGAAAAGAAATTAAACGTAAATTTTGATGACAAGAGCTTATTAAAACAAGCTTTGATTCACCGGTCTTACTTGAATGAAACAGGAAAAGACCTGCAATCTAACGAACGGTTGGAATTTCTAGGCGATGCTGTTTTAGAGCTTTGGACTACCAACCAACTTTTTAAAAACTTCACTCAACTGGCGGAAGGGGTCTTAACAAACATTCGAGCCGCTGTGGTCTGCACTACTAATTTAGCTGAAACAGCTGAAAAAATTAACCTCGGCAGATTTTTATTTTTGTCAAAAGGAGAAGAAAGAAGTGGAGGCCGAGAAAATCCTTCTTTATTAGCTGATACTTTTGAAGCAGTTATTGGAGCAATCTATCTTGACCAAGGATGGGGTAAAACCGACGAATTTTTAAATAAGCAACTAGGTAAAAAAATAAAAAAGCTTGGAAATCAGGGGAATATTAAAGATGCTAAAACCCTTTTGCAGGAAATAGTCCAGGAAAACTTGAAAATAACTCCCCAATACAAACTGCTTGATGAAAAAGGTCCTGATCACAACAAACTTTTCACATCAGCAGTTTTTTATAATGATAAAAAAATAGCAGTAGGAAAAGGAAAATCTAAAAAGCTGGCAGAAGAATCGGCCGCTAAGAAAGCATTGACGAAAATTACTAAACAAGGTACAATTTAATACTATGTTGAAAGTAAAACTATCAATTCGGGGTAAACGGAACCAAAGAACTTATAGAATTATCATTGCCGAAGCTCAATCTAAACGAGATGGGAAATATATTGATAATTTGGGATTTTGGAATCCTCATACTGACCAATTTGAAATGGATGAAAAAAAACTTAAACAATGGCTGAATAAAGGGGCTAAGTTGACTGAGGGAATGAAAAAGTTATTGAAAAAACAAAAGGTTAATCTATGAAGGAGTTACTCACTTTTCTGATTTCCAATATCTTAACTGAACCGGATAAAGCTGAAATTATTGATCAACAAAAAGACGGCGAAACTTTTTTTATTGTAAAAGTCCCCAAAGATGAAATAGGAACAGTTATTGGTTCTGGAGGCAAAACAATTCGGGCAATAAAAACATTACTTTCTTTGAAAAGTAAAGGTGAACAATTTTCTATAGAAATTAAAGAAGCTTAAAATACAAACGGGTTGTCACTTTTTCTTTTCAAACCACCGCTTTCTCCCCGTTTAAGTTCAGGACGAGAATAACTATTTAATTCCTCTAATAATTTTTCTTCTTCTTCATTTAAAACTAACTGGTCTAATTTAAGATCCTCATATTCCAATTTAACCAGGGGAGGGGAGTAAAAAGTTATTAAACTCAAATCTAATTTAGCTTTATCCCTCGACTCTTTGTCCCGCGAAAACTTAGCTTCTTCAACCTCAAATATCGGAAAAGTCGTCTCCAAATTATTAAGTAATAATTTAAAATTATCACTGGAACCAACCAGACTGGCAGTTAAGGGAAGTTCATCGATTCTTTTTTCAACTTCTTCTGAAGAGGCTTTTTCTTTACTTATTTCTCCCGGTGTAAATTTAAACTCTTTAATTACAAAGTCTGATTCATCAACGGCATCACGAAAAGATTGCAGAATAAAAGGAATATTTTTCTCACTGGGAACAGCTAGTTCCGCTAAGGCCGCTTGTCTTTCAATATTTTTCTTATCTAATGAGGAAAGCATCAAGTATTTCGACCTTAAATCCTCATTGTCTTTTTCTAATTTTTCTACAGACGTACCCAACTTTTTTATTACCTCAACTTGAGTTAAGCCAATAGCTAAAATTGATACTACACTTAAAAAAATAATTAAACCAGGAATAAGTATTTTTTTTGAAACTCCTAATTTCATTTTGTTATTTCTAATGTAAACGGCCAACCTTCAGGCGCTTTGTGTAAAGAACCTAAACTTAGTTTCTGATAAATATTTTCCCGCCGCAGCCGTGTGACTTCATCTTCCAACTCTTTTATCTGGAACAGACTCGGCATTATACCCTTAATTTGTGTCGTTTTACCTTTAAAAGAAATATTGTCTACAAAACCATCACTAGGTATTACATTTTCAACGTCAGTTATTTCCTGTGAACTTTCCAAACGGGATGCCATTAAATCGCTTACCACTTTTAAACGAAATCTTAATTTTTGCTGAAGTTCCAACTGCGGACTGAATTGAGAAATACTTTGGTTTAATCCTTTTTTCTCATTAAGTAATTGATTTTTCTTACTCCTTAACCAAAATTGATATCCAAAAACACCACCAACTATAATAACCAAAAGAATAACTGCTACTGTTGCAAATTTCCGTAACTTTTCAGCTAATCGCCGTTGACTTGCTTTTAAGCTTGACGCTGTTGGTAAAAGGTTTATCGCATCAATTTTGCTCATAATTATAAAAGACCTCGAGCTGCTAAACCACAAGCAACCGAATGATCAACTGCTTTTTTATCTACATCAATTGATAATTGTTTCGGAACTTTAATTTTTGAAAACGGTTCTGCTATTTGAACCTCAATTCCTAATTTTTTAGCAATTACCTCTGACAAGTTAGGCGTTCTTGCCCCTCTTCCTGAAAGAGTTATAAGGCCGATTTCTTGATTCCAATCTTTTTGAAAGGAAAGAACGGTTTGTTTAATTTCACGGGTTAATTTTTCTGCAATCGGCATCATTGCCTCCTTAATTTTTCCTTCTAATTCTTCTCCTTTTAAACCATACGTTTTTCGATAAGACTCGGCTTCATTTTCCTTTAAACCCAAATTAATTTTTATTGCTCTTGAAAATGAATTAATGCCGATAGAAACCGACCGGGTCAGATAAATATTTCCATTTTGACAAACGGATAAACTAGTTTGATCAAAATTTATATCGGCGATAATAGTTGACATATTCTTTACAGATAAAATACGATTTAATGATACTGATTCTGGTTCTAAAGCTACCAAATTAAGCCCGCTAGCCTGAGCTATTTGAACATATTTACTAACTTCGTTTTTTAAAATACCAACAATAAAAACTAACAACCGGCCGTTATCATCTTTATCTATAACCTGGTAATCAAGCTCTACTTTTTCTAATGGATGCGGAATAAAGGTTTCTGCTTCGTATTTTAAAGCTGAATCTACCTCTTTTTCCTTCATTGGAGGAAACCATTTAATCCGCGTTGTTACTCTTTCTTCGGGAAGTGAAAAAACAACATTGTCAGTTGATACTTCAAGGTCTTTAACTAAACTTTTAACAGACTGGGCTAAACTGTTTAGTTGTTTTTTTGTATCTGACCGAATCCCCGGCTGAGTTAAATCGGCTGAACCAATCTTAACCAAAGATAAATTATTTTTTTCTTTATTTAACTGAACTAGTCTGGCTGTATTAACACCAATATCTAAACCAAAAAATTTCATCTCAAATTCATAATAGCAAAATTTTATTGAGTTGTCACGCCGGTATGTAATTTTTTCTTAGCTCAACTTTTTTAATTTCTGATATGTTTTTAGCACCAACACAAAACATGGCTATTTTTAATTGAAAAATTAAATTCTTTAACTTTTTTCTAACCGCCTGGGTTGATTGTGTTGCTGGTTCAAGCAAAGGCAAACCAATTCCAACTAAGTCTGCCCCCAGAGCCAACGCCTTAGCAATCTCAATACCTGTTCTAATACCGCCACTGCCAATTATCGTTAATCCCTTTAACTGTCTGCACAGAACTATACTTTCAGCAGTCGAAATGCCCCAATTAGAGAAAATTTTTCCTAATTCTTTGTCTTTTTTCCTTCTTAAACTTTCAATTATTGCCCAATTAGTTCCACCAAATCCCGCTACATCGATAAATCTGATCCCGCTATCGTAAAGTGCTTTTGCTACTTGAAAAGAAATCCCGGTGCCAACTTCTTTAACCAAAATAGGTTTTTTTAATTTTTCATTAATCTTTTTAATTTTCTCTAACAAGTTTGAAAAATTTTTATCTCCCTCTGGTTGAATTGCTTCTTGCAAAGGGTTTAAGTGAAAAAATAAACCATCAGCATCAATCATCTCAATTGCCTTTTCACATTCTTCAATTCCATAATTATAATTAAGTTGAACAGCTCCTAAATTACCTAATAAAACAATATCTGGGGCATATTTTCTAACATCAAAAGTGTCTTCCAGTTCCGGGTTTTCAATTGCTACTCTTTGACTTCCAACAGCCATAGCGAGGTTAAATTCTTGAGCAACTTTTGCTAAATTCCTATTAATTTTTTTAGCTCTTTCTGTTCCCCCAGTAAGAGAAGAAATTAAAATAGGAACAGACAATTCTTTACCTAAAAAACTTGTTGCTAAGTCAATATTGTTAAAGTTAATTTCTGGTAAAGATTGATGAATAAACCTATAATTGTCAAAGCCGCTATCCCCAAATTCAACTTTTCGGTCAAGACAGATTTGAATATGATCTTTTTTTCTTTGTTGAGTCATTAAAGTTAGAACAAATGATTATCAGTCAAAACTGCGCCATTTGCCGGATAATTAATAATTAGATTTTTTATTCCTTCAATATTTGACAGTTTTGGCTTAATTTTATCAACGTCTTTTTTTTGGCAAATAAGATGAACGATTGGCCCAGCATCAATGGTAAAATAGCTTTCCAAGTTTTGCTCTCTCCACTGCTGAACTGCTAACATAATTTCCAAAGTTTTTGGTAACCAATATACAATTGGGGGATTGGAAGTCATCATTACTGCATGCATATTTAAAGCCTCAGCTTCTATATTTTTACCAAAAGTTGTAAAATCTTTTTCATTCAGCGCCTTCTTTACAACATTAATTCTTTTAGTAAGAAAGTTGACCCGAGGCATTAAAAAAGGACTTTCTTCCGCCATGCTGTGACCTTTTGTTGAAGCAATTTTCTTCTCCTTTTTGCTGATAACAATGACTAAATCACATATATTCCAATAACCACTCGTATGGATTGAATGGGCATACGAAGTTTGATGGCTGTTTCCTGCCTTCCACTCTACAAAACCATCAGGAATCGACCGACAAGCAGAACCAGAGCCTAATCGGGCTAACATCGACAATTCTTTCAAACTAAGATCTAAACCAGCCGCCTTAGAAGCAGCCACAGTTAGAGCAGAAAACCCAGAGGCAGAAGAAGCTATACCAGTTCCTTTTGGAAAATTATTCTTAGTCACCATTTTAACTTTTTCAGTCAAATTAGCTTTAGCTTTTATCCGATCAATATGTTTTAAAATCCTTTCTTTCTCCTTTCCGGTAAAAACTCCTCCAACCAAATCGATAGTGTTTTTTTTAAATCGAGTTGAAAATTCAACGGTTGTTACCGTATAAATATCGCTTAGGTTCATTGAGAGGGAATTATTGAGAGGAATTCTGAACTCAGCGTTTTTTTTACCCCAATATTTAATAAAAGCAATATTGGCTGGTGATTTAGATGTGGCTTTCATTTTATTTATCAACCTTCACTCCAACTGCTCCATTTTTAATAGAAATTATTTTACCTCCTGCTTTTTTAATTCCTTCTTCTACCTTTTTAAGTTTTTTTCCATCTACAAGAGCAATCATACAATCTCCGCCACCGGCCCCAGAAAGCTTTGCTCCTTTTGCTCCCTCATTTCGGGCAGAAAAAATTAGCTTTGCCAATTCAAGTGTGTTAACCCCTAACCCATCTAACAATCCCTGATTAAAATTCATTAATCGTCCCAGTTGGGTAATGTTTGGCTTTTCTTTATTCAGTTCATTTCTTGCCTTATTAGTAATTAAAGTAATGATATCAAAAAACTGGTTAACTAGCTGAGAATGATTTTGATAAAGATGTTTAACTTGCCTAACCAAAGGAGCTGTTTCCGCCTTAATACCAGTATATCCAACTACCAAAGGCACTTTCTTTGTCTTTAATGGAATAATTTTTTTACCTCCGGTTATAAAATACAAGGTTCCTCCCCATATACCGGCTGCAATATCAAAGCCGGATCCTACTCCCTGGACATCCAAAACTGTTTTGTAAGCTAAATCAAACAATTTTTGGTTAGACAATTTTATTTCAGTAAGAACAGCCAAGGCCTTTAAAACTCCAACAGTTACAGCTGAAGAACTACCAAATCCAAATTGACTTGAAAATTCGCTTTTGGTTTCTATCTCTAACCCGCCCTTGATTAAATAATTTTCAGAAAAATTTTTTATTGCTGTTTCTAAAAATCTAACCCCTTTAGGTAATTCCTCTGGAGCGGTAAGATTATTTATATCTGTTTGATAATTAGTAATATTAACTTCTGGAGCATTAATAATAATTTTTGGTTTGGCAATTTTTTTAACCTTGGTACTGATTCGATGATTAACCGCCGTTACAATACACGGTCGATCATAAATCACTGCGTGTTCCCCAAAAAGCATCAATTTTCCTGGAGCAGATATTTTAATTTGTTTCATCCCTTAATCCCTCTTCACCTAATTTTACAAAAAAAGTTTCTAAACTTTCCTTTTTGGCACAATCTTTAATTTTATCTGGTTGTTGATGGTAGGCTAAAATCATTCCCGACCCCTGGCAAAAACCACCGGCTCCTGTAATCTTCGCGGCCCCACCAATACTCTCAATTTTTCTTATTAATCTCATCACAGAAGGAGAAACAACACCCAGTTTTTCCAACAACATTTCATTTTCCTTAATCATTTTCCGGATAGAAATCTTTTCTCTGCCCGATAAAAATTCTAAAAAGTGTTCTGTAACTCCCTCCATTCGTTTAAGAATTTTTTTTACCCGCAGAGGAGTTCTATCAAACAGTTTTCTAACCAAAGTAACCATTTCCTCAGTAGATTCATCTGGTCTTCCTGTATTTAAAACCAACAAGGGTAATTCTTTATTGACTTTCAAATGTGAAAAACGTGGGGTTTTTCTTTTCCTATAATATATAAAACCCCCATAAGTTGAAACTGTATTATCGGCACCGCTAGGGTTACCGTGTTGTTTTTTTTCAATTTCATACGCTAAATCATTTATTTTCTCCAAATTCCATTGATAACCAGCAAATTTTCTGAATGCTCCAGATAGTGCTGTTGACAAAGCAGCTGAAGAACCTAAGCCGCAACCAATAGGTATTTCTGAACTAACCTTAACTTTCAATGGAAAACTTAATCCATAATAAGATTTTAATTTTTCAACACCATATTTAATTAAGCCTTCTGGTTCAGGAGATAAAATTTTGTCTTTCACACTCGATTGTTCAAGACTTAAAGATAATCTTAAATTAACTGCGGCTAAAACAGCAGGTTTATCATAAACAACAGAATGTTCTCCAGTTAAAATAACCTTTCCTGGTGCAGAAACCTTAACTTTTCTCACTTTTCCTCCTTTCAATTTCTTTTTC
>CAYSLZ010000030.1:0-8064 GCA_964432015.1 uncultured Gammaproteobacteria bacterium
TGCATTTAGCATTAAGCCTTCAGCATTTGGCTATTATCTATGTTTAATTTTATAACTAAACTATTTGACTATAACGAAAAACAACTTAAGCGATTAGGTAGTATTGTTGATGAAATCAACGGTTACGAAGAAGAAATTGAATCCCTATCTGATTCGGAATTAAGGAGTCGGACCAAGCGTTTTAAAGAACAAATTAAAGCTGGTACTGACCCAAAGGAATTAATTCCTGAGGCTTTTGCGGTAGTCCGGGAGGCATCGGTGAGAACGCTAGGTTTACGCCATTATGACGTTCAGATGATAGCAGCGATTGCTTTGTGGGAAGGGAAAATCGCAGAACAAAAAACAGGTGAAGGTAAAACCTTATCAGCAACACCTGCTTTATATCTCCGTGCTTTAGAAGGTAAAGGGGCGCATTTGGTTACAGTTAATGATTATTTAGCTCGTATTGGTTGTGGCTGGATGGGGCCAATTTTTAATTTTCTTGGTCTGTCTGTCAGTTGTATAATTCCTCAAAAATCGTTTATATATGAACCGGAATATGAGACTACAGCTGATGACTGGCGGTTAGAACATTTAAAGCCGGCAGAGAGGAAAGAGGCTTATCAGGCCGATATTACTTATGGGACAAATAATGAATTTGGTTTTGATTATTTAAGGGATAATATGGCACAAAGCCTTGACGATGTTGTTCAGCGGGGGCATCATTTTGCTATTGTTGACGAAATTGACTTTGCCTTAATTGATGAGGCGAGAACTCCACTTATTATTTCTTCCCCGGAACAAAAACCAACTGAAAAATATTACCAATATGCCAAATTGGCCAAGGAGCTGTTTCCGGAGACTGACTTTATTATTGATGAAAAGGCAAAATCGGCAATGCTGACTGAATATGGAATTCGAAAGGTAGAGCGCAAACTTGGTGTTGATAATTTATACGAAGAGGATTTTGAAACTATCCATCAAATTGAAAATGCTCTTAAAGCAAGGACATTGTTTGAAAAGGATGACGATTATGTGGTTAAGGATAATCAGGTTTTGATAGTTGACGAGTTTACTGGTCGGTTGATGGAAGGACGGCGTTGGTCTGATGGTCTTCATCAAGCTGTTGAGGCAAAAGAGGGAGTTACCATTCAAAAAGAATCAAAAACCTGGGCGACAATAACTTTCCAAAACTATTTTCGTAAATATAATACGCTTTCCGGAATGACCGGTACAGCCGTAACCGAAAAAGAAGAGTTTAAAAATATCTACGGGCTGGATGTTATTGTTATTCCAACTAATGAACCAGTGATAAGAAAAGATTACCCAGATGAAATTTATAAAACGAGAAGAGCTAAATTTACTGCTGTTGCTGCTGAGGTTGAGGATTGTTATCAGCGCGGCCAGCCGGTTTTAGTTGGAACAACCTCGATTGAAAAAAATGAGATGGTTAGCAATTATCTTAAGAAAAAGGACATTCCCCATCAGATTTTAAATGCAAAGCATCATTTAAAGGAAGCAAAAATTATATCTCAAGCAGGTAGTCCTAAAGCGGTAACAGTAGCCACCAACATGGCTGGTCGTGGTGTTGACATTGTTCTTGGAGGAGAACCACCGAAAGAATCAAAATATCCCGATAAAAAATCCTTTCAGAAAGCTGAAAAAGAATGGGAAAAGAAAAGAAATGAAGTATTAGATCTTGGTGGTTTATATGTTTTCGGAACTGAACGACACGAGGCAAGAAGGATTGATAATCAGCTTCGTGGACGGTCTGGCCGGCAAGGTGATCCCGGGGCATCTAAGTTTTTTGTCTCTTTGCAGGATGACTTAATGCGTGTTTTTGGTGGAGAGAGAATATCAGGAATGATGGAACGTTTGCAAATGCCCGAAGATGCACCAATAAGTCATCCAATGGTAACCAAGATGATTAAGCAGATTCAGGTAAAAGTAGAGGGTTTTAATTATGATATGCGAAAAAGCTTGGTTGAATTTGATGACATAGTTAATAAACAAAGAGAAATAATTTACACAAGAAGAAGGAAAATTTTAGAAGATTACCGAGATAACCCTTTAAAACTTAAAGAAAGAATGATGGAAACTATTGAAAAAGAATTGCAGTCTCTTTGGAATATGAGCTTGGATCCAGAAACAATGGAGGCCGATTACAAAAAATTAATTATTGGGTTTTGCGAGATTGTGCCAATTGAAGATAAAGTTTTAAGAAAAAAATTGGAGAATGGAGTAAAAGATAAAGGTGAAAAAGAAGCAATAGATTGGTTAATGGACAAATTCAATCAATTTTATAACCAGCGTGAAAAAGCAGTTGGTTCTCAAGCTTCAAGGGAAATAGAAAAGTCGGTTTTGCTTTACACCATTGATAACTTGTGGGTTGATCATTTAACTGCTCTGGATAATTTACAAGAAGGTGTTCGTTTAAGAGGCTATGGACAGAGGGATCCATTAGTTGAGTATCGAAAAGAAAGTTATGAAATGTTCCAGGATTTATTGGCTAAAATAGATCATCATTTATCAAGACGGATAATGAGGGTTGAAGTTGGAATACAGCCGACGATGTCTGGTCGTGTACAGGAAGGCCGTGGAAAGATGATTAAGCCGAATCAACCTCAAGAAGATAGTCAAGGTAAAGAAAAAAAAGTAGAACCAATAGTTTCCGACCAGCCTTCTCCGGGTCGTAACGACCCTTGCCCATGCGGAAGCGGCGAAAAATATAAAAAATGCTGCTACCCAAAATACGAATAACGCAAACTAAAGTCCGCTAGTACAGAACCTGGTAGTATTAGCAGGGTTCAGCCTGCGTCACTAAAGTTATTAAATTTGGTACAATTGGTTATGGGAAAAAAGGATAAGGACAGCCGTCGGCCGAACATATTTAGGTTAATCTTTTTTTTAGCTGTATCAGGAGGCCTTATTTGGTGGTTATCCGGTCAGGTTGAAATAGGTTCTAAGGAAATGGAGGGTGAGGTTAAGGGTGAGGAGGTAGTTGATCAACTAGATACTTCTTTTCCTTTGAAAGAACAAAGAATAAATGAAATAAGCAAGGAGATAGAAAAAAAATTGCCCCAAATTGTTAAAGAACGAATAGAAAAGATAAATAACCAGGTGCCGATAAAAAGTGAGGAGGTTGTTAAAATTACTGAGAAAGTTTTAGAGGAAACAAAACTTTCAGAAGAAATCGAAAAAATCATTATTAAGACTACTCAGGAGGTGGAAAGTTTTCCGGAAAAACAAAAAAAGGATTTAAAAAAAGAAGCAATAAAACAAGTTTGCGAATCACTTTTAAATGAGGTTGAAGATGACAAAACTGAAGAATAATATAAAAAAATTAAAGACCAGATTTAAGCAGGTAAAGTCAAGGCTTGATTTAAAAGCCTTGAAAAAAGAAAAACAAAAACTGGAGAAAGAAAGTTTAAGAGAAGATTTATGGGATGACGCCGAATACGGTCAAAAAGTAATGAGCCAGTTAGGTCAAATAAACAATGAATTAGAAGAGATTAAGGAAATAGAATTAAAATTAAATGAGTTAAGTCAGATGGTAAACTTGGCTCAGGAAAGTGGAGAAGAAAAGGATTTTGTAGGTGATTTGAAAAAAGAAATTAAACAAGTTAAAGAAAAGTTATCAAAACTTGAAATAAAGACATTTCTATCTGGTAAATATGACAAAAATGATGCTCTTTTATCTATACATGCCGGTCAAGGCGGAACTGAAGCAATGGACTGGTCGGCAATGCTCCAACGGATGTATATTAAATACTGCCAAAACAAAGGCTGGGACGTGAAAGTAGTTGATTTAATTCCCGGTGAAGAAGCCGGTATAAAATCGGTGACTTTAAAAATATCAGCACGGTTTGCTTATGGCTATTTAAAAAATGAATCAGGTGTCCATCGATTAGTTAGAATTTCTCCTTTTAATGCACAAAATTTACGTCAAACATCATTTGCCAAGGTTGAGGTTTTACCGGTTTTTGATAAGGATATTGATGTAGATATAAATCCTGATGAAATTGAAATGGAAACATTCCGATCCGGTGGTCATGGTGGTCAAAATGTTAATAAAGTGGAGACGGCGGTAAGGTTAAGACATAAACCAACAAATATTGTTGTCAGCTGCCAGGCAGAAAGAAGACAGGTTAAAAATAAACAGTTAGCCATGCAAATTTTAAAAGCCAAAATTTGGGAAAAGAAAGAAGAAGAACGTCGACAGGAAAGAAGAAGATTAAAAGGTAAAAATGCGGTACCGACCTGGGGGGAGCAAATCCGCAATTATGTTCTTCATCCTTACCAATTAGTCAAGGATACCCGAACTGGATATGAGGTTAATGATGCTGAGGCTGTTTTGGATGGAAAATTAGAAGGTTTTATTCAAGCAGAGTTAAAACAGTTGCAAAATTAAGAAAACTATTATAGTCTAAGTATAGATGGAAAACCAAGAAGCTATAGAAACACCAGCTGTAGAAGATAATCGTCAAGGAGAGAGTTTAATTGATTGGCGTTTAATTGCATTATTTACTGCGATAACCTTAGTTGGACTGGGGAGCGGGTATGGCCTTTCCAGGTTAATTTCTGCTGACAATAGCTCAGCTGGTCAAGAAGGAACAGTAAGTCAAACCGCTGATGGTCAAAAAATCAAAGTTGGTCAGACTTATGGTAATCAAAGTGAGGTTTTTCCAGACGAAACAATTGGGGTTATTGAGGAAAATACTCAGGAAGGAGAAGGGACTCATAAGTTAATTAGAGAGGGCGGCGAGTCGCAAACTGCCTATTTAACTTCCTCATTAGTTAATTTGGATTTATTTGTTGGCCGAAAAGTTAAAGTTTGGGGTGAAACCTTTGCTGCTCAAAAGGTGGGCTGGTTAATGGATGTTGGCGCAGTTAAGGTTTTAGAATAAACCAATGCGCATTAAATTTTCCGACGTTACCAAAAAATTCGGGCCGATTACTGCAATTAAAAATATATCTTTTCAAGTTCAGCCTAAAGAATTTCTATTTATTACCGGCCGCTCAGGTGCTGGGAAAAGCACGATTTTAAAGTTAATTAGGGGTGAATATTTTGCTGATCAGGGGCAGGTTGAAGTAGAAGATTTAGAGTTGAATAAAAAAACTAAAAAGGGAAAGATTATTAAATTGCGGCGAAAGATTGGCATGGTTTACCAAGATTACCGGTTGCTAAGACGACAGACAGTGGCCGAGAATATTCTTATGGCACTGGATGTTGTTGGTAAAGTTCAAAAAGAAGACAGACTTAAAAAACTAGAAAAGGTTGTTGAAAAAGTTGGTTTGGAAAAGCGTTTTAATATGTTTCCAGCCCAGCTTTCTGGAGGTGAATTGCAGCGGGTAAGTATTGCCCGGGCATTAATTACTAACCCCGAATTATTAATGGCTGATGAACCGACAGGGAATTTAGATCCAGAAACTAGCTGGGAAATAATGGATTTATTAGAAAAAATTAATAAAGCAGGGACAACCGTAATCATGGCCAGCCACGATTTTGACATTGTTAATTCAGCTGGAAAGAGAGTTATAAAATTGGAAAATGGAAAGGTAGCTTATGACAAAGAAAAAGGAAAATATGAATAAAAATATTAAAGTAAAAATTGGTTCTTTTTCAAGGATGTGGCAGCATATTCGTCGGGCGCCTTTTCAGAGTTTTGCCGCCATATTAGTTATGTGGCTTAATTATTTTATGACCAGCTTGTTAATTGTTCTAATTTTTGTTTTTGGGGTTTTGTTAAATTATTTTGAAAGCCGTCCAGAAGTGACCGCTTTTATTAATGATGGTGCAACTTCACAACAAGTTGAAACACTAAGAGAAGAAATACAATCTAAGGAAGGGGTTAAGGAGATTCGTTTTGTTTCTAAACAGGAAGCGTTGGAAATTTACCGGGAACAAAACAAGGATAATCCTTTGTTATTAGAAATGGTCAGCGCCGATATTTTACCTGCTTCTATTGAAATATCGGCGGTTAGTCCAGACTATTTAGGTCCAATAGCAGAATTTTTACAGAAAAAAACCGACCTTATTCAAGAGGTGGTTTTCCAAAAGGAAGTTGTTGAAAATTTATCCTTTTGGGTTAAAAACATCCGTAATGCCGGTTTTATAATAATTGCGGTCTATGGTTTTGTTTCTTTAGTAGTGATTATGACGATTATTGCAATGAAAATAGCCGCTCACCGGGATGAGATATCGGCTTTAAGATCAATTGGAGCGGGCAGTTTCTATATCCAGGCGCCGTTTCTATTGGAAGGGATGTTTTATGGACTTTTAGGTGCTTTATTAGGCGAATTAATAGTTGCAGGTGGCATTTATTACTGGCGGCAGGACATATTATCCTTTTTCTCCCCAATTTCAGTTTTACCAACAGAGCCAAAGATTTTGGCCGTATTTCTAGGAGGACAGCTAGGTGTTGGTATTTTCTTAGGATTTATCGCTGCCTGGTTGGCCAGCCGGCGGTATATTAAAGGATGAAGAAAAAACTAATTATCCTTCTTATTCTAATTTCACTTCCCTTTTCAATTGGCTTCAGAATATTTGCCGAAGATAACTCGGATAATATGGATGAGATAAAGAACGAAATTGAGGAGTTAGAAAATAAAATTAGTCAGACCCAACAGCAGAAGCAAACTTTAACCAACCAGATTAGCTATATGAACTCCCAGATAGAATTGACGAGTTTAAAAATAACTCAAACTTTGAATCGAGTTAAACTTCTTGAAGCACAAGTAAAAGAACTTGGCCGTAAAATTGATATTTTGGATAATTCGTTGAATGATGTTTCCGCTTTATTTATTAATCGGGTGGTGGCTACTTATAAAGCGGGTCAGATTTCAAATCTTGATCTTCTTTTATCATCTGATAAATTCGGAAATCTTTTCAAGCGGTGGAAATACTTTAAAGCGGCGCAGTTAAATGACCGCAAAATGCTTTTGGCAATGGAGCAGATGCGGTCAGACTATGACCAGCGAAAATTGGAAAAGCAGGAAAAACAACAGGAGCTGGAACAATTAAAAGCTCACCTTGATTCCCAACGTGATAATCTAGCTCAACAAAAGCAGGAAAAAGAATATTTATTGTCAGTAACTAGAAATAACGAAAAGCGGTATCAGAATTTATTAGCAGAAGCGCGGGCAGAGTTAGCTGAAATTCAGCAAGCAGCACTACTTTTAAAACAAAGTGGCGAATTTACAGAGGTTAGCAAAGGAGAATTTATTGGAATTCAGGGGAATACCGGTTATTCTACTGGTGACCATTTGCATTTTGGAGTTTACAACTATGGCTCAATAGATGATTTGGGTGGTAGTTGGTATTATTCAAATTACGTTAATCCACTTGATTATTTGGCCAGCCGGTCGGTTGATTGGAATGAAAGTTGTGGTGCAGATGGAACAAAAGATGTTGGTGGCGGCAGTTGGCCTTGGCCGATGAAGAATTTAAGCTATGTTTCTCAAGGTTATGGTTATACCTGTCATTCTAATGCCTTATATGGTGGAAAACCGCACCCGGCTTTGGATTTGGTTGGGCCGTCTAATGCTAAAATTTATACTGTAGATGAAGGTAAAGCATACTTTTGCCGTAATTGTTTAGGGGACGGCGGCAATGGAGTTTTTGTTTTCCACCCCAACGATAAAATGACCATGTACTGGCACGTAAAATAATGTACTCGTTATTTTATCCTGAGCCTGTCGAAGGATCCCTTTCCTAGCAACCTTTAGGTTGCGTTTTTAAAACGCAGGTTAAAATCCGCGTCAACCAACGCGCGCTAAATCGCGCTATTACAAATAATAATGTTAACTTGAACCTCTGTGAATTTGATTTCTTTTCAACTATAGTTCCGGATCCAGAACTATAGTTGAAATACTACTTCTTTGTTTGATTGTTTCTTTCAACTATTACCCCACGATCGTAGTATGATATTTAAAAGCTTTGTAATTAAAAATTAACATAAATTTTATTATTTAGTTTAATTCTTGCGTTAGTGGTTGTTTTCCTGCTATCATGGATTTTAATGGAAAAATTTCTGCCCTTTTCTGTTTTTTTTATCTTTTTTCTAAGCTTACTTTCAACCCCTG
>CAYSLZ010000031.1:0-7663 GCA_964432015.1 uncultured Gammaproteobacteria bacterium
GTTACCCCGCTGATGTTAGGCAGATAATAAGTCAGGGAGATTAAAATTTTCTTCATTGTTACCCTTTACTAAACAAAATTTAGTTGAATTGATTTCTTTTTGCAAATAATCATATGTAAGGTCGTCGTCGTCAAAATAATAATCCAGTTTTAATTTTTTAATCATTTTTTCTTTAAATAAATGTGGTTGATCATTTTGGTCGTTAATGTAAATTCCCTGAAATAAACCGTTAATTTTATGTATTTTGAACCATTGTTTAGTTCGGTTATTCAGAAAACCAAATCGGCCGGAAATAATATAGGCTTCAATGTTTGGCTGTTGTGCAATTTTTTTAACTAGTGATAAATTTTTTTTCAATGGTAAACGAAAAACCCAGTGGTGGCTGAGTTTGCGGATTAAAATTTCCGGCTGGCAAGTTGGCACTCGGTATTTTTTATGGTTGCCGTTGTGGGCGCGGTAAAGCCATTCAATTACCGGCTTTGGCATAAAAAAAGGTTTGTCAACAATTACGCCGTCCAGGTCAAAACCGACTTTAAGTTTCTTTTTTGCCATTGAAATAGATTATACATCATTGTAGAATATCGCCAGATGATTACCGATATCTTTATAATTTTCTACTGGTGGTTGATAACTTTTATTTTGGGAGCTTTATCACTTCCCCTGGTATTTAAGTTATTTGGTAAATTTTGGGACAAAGGTTGGATATTTGCTAAAACCATCTCAATTTTGGCTGTTTCTTATTCGACTTTTATTTTTGGCAGAGTTCATATTCTGCCATTTTATAAAGAAACCTTGTTTTTAATTATATTAGTTCTCGCTGGGTTGAACTTATATTGGCTGAACCAGGAAGATAATAAGGAGAAAATAATCAAAATATTTGAAGAAAATTGGCGAACTTTCATTTGGCAGGAAGCGTTGTTTTTAGTCCTGCTGACTTTTTGGTCTTTAATCAGAGGTTTTGCTCCCCGTATTGAAGGTTTAGAGAAATTTATGGATTACGGATTTATTCGGTCAATTTTAAGAACCAAATGGTTTCCGCCGGCCGATATGTGGTTTGCCGGTGAATCAATTAATTATTATTATTTTGGCCATTTGATTGCGGCAGTTTTAACTAAACTTTCAAGTTTAAATCCAGCAGTAACCTATAATTTGATGCTTGGGACTATTTTTGCGCAGACGTTTACAGGTGCCTTTTCACTCGGTTCAAATTTAGTAAGTTTTTTAAAACAAAAAACAAAAACAGTCGATAGAAAAAATATTATTATTGCTGGTTTAATTACCGCCCTGCTTTTAACTCTCGGGGGGAACTTACATACAATTACCTATGTCTTAAAGCGGGGGGCAAAAAATTATTGGTATCCTGATGCCACGCGTTTTATTGGTTATGAGCCGGATAATCCCAAAGATGCTTGTATTCATGAGTTCCCAATGTATTCTTTTGTTGTTTCAGATCTCCACGGCCATGTCAATGATATTCCAACCGTGCTGTTATTTCTTGCCGTTTTACTAAGTCTAGGTCTTGGACTGGCTTCTAAAAAAGAGGTTTTGAAAATTGCCCGCCCTCGGCAAGCCGAAGGCGAGGCCGGGGAAAATTGGAAATTGAAAATTCCGCTAATAGGTTTCCTATTAGCGGTCATGTATATGACCAGCTCTTGGGAGTTTCCTATTTACGGCATAGTCTTTGCTCTATTTACTCTACTTATTTTCCTTTCAACAATTGAACAATGGAGCAATCGAACAATCGAAAAACTTTTTGAAAGTATTAAGAAAACAGTTTTGATGGGTTTGGCAACGCTGATTTTAGCTGTTCTTTTTGCCATGCCTTTTGCTATTTCTTTCAGCCCGATGACTGAGGGAATAAGGTTTGTCGACGCCAATTCGCTTTGGTGGCAGTTATTAATACTTTGGGGTTTCTTTTGGTTTATTGCTTTGTCTTTTTGGATATTTATTATTTCAAAATTAAAAATTAAAAACTATAAGTTTAAAACTCCGGATATTTTTGTTCTTGTTGCTACTATTTGGGCGACAATATTAATAATCATTCCTGAAATAATTTATGTTAAAGACATTTATATCCACGAACACCACCGTTCAAATACAATGTTCAAGCTGGTTTATCAATCTTTTATAATGTATTCGCTGGCTGCCGGCTACGTCTTTTTCCGAGTTAAGAATTCTTTAAAAAACAAAATACTTATTACTGTTTACTTATTACTGTTTACTGCTGGCTTTGCCAGCCATCTTATCTATCCTTATTTTTCAATAAAAAGCTATTATGGTGATTTAAAAGAGTATAAAGGTTTGTATGGTCTAAACTTCTTAGAAAATCAGTACCCAAATAATTACGAAGCGGTTTTATGGATGAACAAGAATATCGACGGCCAGCCGGTTATTTTGGAAGCTGTTGGTGATAGTTATACTATATATAACCATTTTTCAGCGATGACCGGCTTGCCGACAATTCAAGGCTGGACAGTTCATGAATGGCTGTGGCGGGGAGGTTATGACCGCCCCGGAAAACGGGTAGAAGAAGTAAAAACAATTTATCAGGGTGATCAACAAGAAGCTGAGCGTTTGTTAAAAAAATATCAGGTTGAATATGTTATAGTTGGTCCTTTAGAAGAAGAAAAATATCCAGAATTGGATGAACAGCGTTTCTTAAATTGGGGAGAGCCAATATTTACTTCCGGGGATACTACGGTTTATAAAATAGATATGTAGGGAACGCAGATCTGCGTTCCCTACGTATTTATATTTGCTACAATGAATTTTACGATGGATAAACTACTAAAAGATTTAAATCCAGCTCAAAAAAAAGCAGTTACTTTTCAGCGAGGCGATCCTTTATTGGTATTAGCCGGTGCGGGTAGTGGAAAAACCCGGGTTTTAATTCATCGGGCGGCTTGGTTGTTAGCTAATAAAGAAAAAAATAAACGGGGTTTACTTTTATTAACTTTTACTAATAAAGCTGCTGGGGAGATGAAAGAACGGCTGCAGAAATTACTTTCTCAAGGTTCAGAGTTAAAAGTGCAAAATTCAAAGTTATTCGCTGGTACTTTTCATTCTTTCGGCGCTTATATTTTACGACGTGAGGCAAGTAGAGTAGGGGTTTCCAGAGATTTTGTCATTTATGACCAAAAAGACCAGCTGTCACTAATAAAAAATATTATTAAAGATTTAAATTTATCCGTCAAAAAATACCGGCCAAAAGCTGTAAATTCAGTAATTAATTCCGCTAAAAATGATTTAATTGATTGGCAGACTTTTTTAGATTCAGCTGGTGACCAATGGCAGGAAAACATTGGTTTAATTTATCAAAGTTATCAAAAAATGCTGTCCAAGGCTAATGCTTATGATTTTGGAGATTTACTTTACAAAACTGTTCAACTTTTTAAAAATAATACTGATTTATTAAACAAATATCAACAAAACTATGCTCACATTTTAATCGATGAGTATCAAGATACAAACAAATCACAGTATGTACTGACTAAGCTTTTAGCCGGAAATCATCAAAACTTAACCGTTGTCGGCGATGCTGCTCAGGCAATTTATTCATGGCGGGGGGCGGATTATCGCAATTTATCAAGTTTAAAAAAAGATTTTCCTAAAATTGAAGTAATTAATCTGGAGCGTAATTATCGGTCCACCCAGACGATTTTGGATGCAGCCAATCAAGTAATTGTTCATAATGAACTTCATCCGGTTTTAAAACTCTACACTGAGAAAAAAACCGGTCAGAAAATTACTGTTTACGAGGCAAAAAATGAGTCTAGGGAAGCCGATTTTATTGTTGATGAAATTGAAAAGCTGGTTAATCAAGAAAAAATGGATCCGGCACAGATAGCTGTTTTGTATCGGACAAATGCTCAGTCGAGAACTTTAGAAGATGCTTTTATTCGTCGGGGATTACCCTATGTTTTATTTGGTGGAGTAAAGTTTTATGAGCGGGCTGAAATCAAAGACGTTTTAGCCTTAATCCGGGTTTGGTTTAATCCTGATGATTTGATTTCCTGGGAAAGGATAGAAAAAAATATGGGAGTTAGACGTAAGCGGCGGGTGAAGCAGTTTTTAGATAAAAATAGAAATAAAGACTGGTCGACAATTGAAGTGATTGATAGGATTTTACCGGCAAGTGGATATTTAGAAAAATATGATGAGAATGATAAGGACGACTATCGACGATTAGAAAATATTAAGGAAATGTCATCCGTTGCTCAACAGTTTCCTGATTTAGGCCGGTTTTTAGAGAGTGTTGCTTTAGTTCAACAGGAATACTCGGTTCAGGAAAGAAGAAAAAAAGATTCACTTGACCGGGCAGTAAAATTAATGACCTTGCACTCCAGTAAAGGTTTAGAGTTTGACATTGTTTTTATTGCTGGAATGGAGGAAGGTTTACTGCCTCATTCAAGGAGTATGAATGATTTGGAGGAATTGGAAGAGGAACGTCGTTTGTGTTATGTCGGTATGACACGGGCAAGAAAAAAATTATATTTAACTTATGCCGCCAAGAGATTGTATTTTGGGAAAACAAATTATAATCCGCCTTCACGTTTTTTAGAAACCATACCAAGCCACTTGACTGTTAAAGAAAAAGGTGTTGAAAGTTTAGATAATTGGGATTGGGACGATGACGATTGGCTGGAAGATTGGTAAATGGCTTAGGGCTAAAGGCCTAATGCCCTAATACCTAATGCCTAATGCAGAATACTAGAAAGCAAATATGTTAATATTTATTAAAGAGTTTTTTAAATGATAATAAGAAAAATAAAACCAGACGAAAAAGAAAAATATAATCAAGTTGTAAACCATCCTTTACAAACTTGGGAGTGGGGGGAATTTAAAGAAAAGACGGGAATGGAAGCAATTCGATTAGGTGTTTTTGACCAAGAAAAGCTAATCGATGGGTTTCAGGTTTTAACAAGAAATTTACCCAAAATAGGTTATCAGGCGGGGACGGTTTTAAAAAGTAGTTTGCCGGATCAAAAAGTTATTAATGCTTTTCGTGATTTATGCCGGGAAGAAAATATCAGCTGGCTGTTAATTGAACCCGACCATATTGTGCGACGGTGGCAGAACAAGAAGGGAAAGATTAAAAAACCGCCGGTTTTTGATAAGCCGGTTGATTTGTCGGAGTTTGGTCTTCAAGAAGCTCGTAAAAAACTATTTGCTACTTATTCTTTTGTTTTAGATTTAACTCAGCCAGAAGAAGAAATAATGTCAAATATGCATCGGAAAACAAGATATAACATTCGGTTATCAGAACGCAATGGGGTTCAAATAGCTGAAGAATCAAATGAAAAAGGCTTAAACATTTTTATTGATCTTTTAACAAAAACAATGAAACGACAGGGCTTTTATATGCATGATGAAAATTATTTTAAACAGCTTTGGCAGATTTTAGCTCCGGCTGATATGGCCCATATTTTATTAGCGAAGTATGAAAACGAAGTTTTAGCCGCTTGGATGCTGCTGAATTATAAGGAAAGAATTTTTTATCCTTATGGAGCTTCTTCTTCAAAACACCGAGATGTAATGGCCTCAAATTTGATTTGTTGGGAAGCGATAAAACTTGGTAAAAAACTTGGTTGTAAAAAATTTGATATGTGGGGAAGCTTGGGCCCCAATCCTGATAAAAATGATGACTGGTACGGCTTTCATCGATTTAAACGCGGATACGGGGCGGATTTAGTTGAATTTGTTGGCAGTTGGGATTTGATTGTTAGTCCTCTTCTCTATCAAGGGATTCAGTTTGCTGATAATTTACGTTGGAAATGGCTCCGATTGAAAACAAAACTGCCTTTTTGAAAAGATTCTTCGGCTGCGCCTCAGAATGACGTAAACGCACAGAAGTTTACTACTACGAACGTAATAGCAGGCTTCCCGTGTGGGCCTTTGGCCCAAGTCCTCGTTATGCAATCTAACAATCGAACAATTGAACAATTACTTTCCTATCTTATATAATAAAGAATGCTAATTGATGAAATTGATATTGAGGTTAAAGCCGGCGACGGCGGCGACGGCCGAGTTTCTTTTGGAAGAAGGCCGAAATCCGGCCCGGACGGCGGCAACGGCGGTGACGGGGGCAGTGTTTATGCCTTAGGTGTAGAAGACATAATGGCCTTAAAAAGATATGCTCCAAATAAAGTTTATCGGGCTGAAGACGGCCGACCAGGCGGGCGTAATAAAAAAACCGGCAAATCAGGCGAAGATTTAATTCTAGAATTGCCGGTTGCTTCTACTTTGGTTGACAAAGATACCGGTGAGGCTTTGGAAATAGAAAAAGTTGGTCAAAAAGAGTTAATTTGTCAGGGCGGCCGGGGAGGCCGGGGTAATTGGGAATTTCGATCTTCAACCAATACGACTCCGAAACATGCAGAATCGGGTCAGCCGGGCGAGAAAAGAAATATTCATGTTGTTTTACGTTTAATTGCTGATTACGGCTTGATTGGTCTGCCGAGTGTTGGTAAAAGTAGTTTGCTAAATGAGTTGACTAAAGCCAAGGTAAAAACTGCTGCTTATCATTTTACAACTTTGGAACCTAATCTTGGTGCTTTAGACGGAAAAATAATTGCTGATATTCCTGGTCTTATTGCTGGAGCATCAGAGGGTAAAGGTTTGGGAATTAAGTTTTTAAAACACATAGAAAAAGTTCCGGTTCTCCTCCACTGTATTGCGGCTGATTCAGAAGATGTAAAAAAAGATTACCAAATAATTCGTCAAGAACTTGAGGAGTTTAACCGGCAATTATTAGAAAAAAAAGAAATAATTTTACTTACTAAACATGATTCGGCTGATGACCAAGAATTAAAAGAAAAACAAAAAATCCTTTCCGAATATTCAGACACCGTCATTCCAATCTCCATCCACGACTGGGATTCCATCCAAAACCTCAAAGAAGTTCTAGCTTAAATCTGTGCGCTCGGAGGCCTGCCCGCCTCAATACGTAAGTTTTGGGCGAGAGCGCTGTGCGCTCGGAGGGACTCGAACCCCCGGCATTCCGCTTAAGAGGCGGATGCTCTACCACTGAGCTACGAGCGCTGATTTATCAACTCTGTGATTATACCAAACCAAGTAGGTTCAATAAACTTCGTCGTGATGGCCGATTCGGAGTAAAAATAATTTTTCTTTTTCTTTATGCAGAATTATCCGAATACTGATGTTAACTGAGACTGACCAGTTATTTGTACCTGATAACTTATGTAAACGTAATGAGGGATAAGTTAGGTCTTTTTGCATTAATTTAAATGTTTTAGAAATTTTGGTTTTAATTTGAGGGTTGGATTTAAGGAGCTTAGATAAATCTCTTTGGAAGCGGGAAGAAAGGATTAATTTCATTTGTCTTTCATGTATTCATCAATGCCGTCGCTGTCGTTAATAACATCGGTGGTTCCAGCTTCATATTCCTTTTTGGCCTCGTCTGCCCATAAGTCGTATTTGTTTTTTTCAACAATTCCTCTCAATGCCGCCCGGACAGCATCAGAAAAAGAAGCATAAAACCCCCGTTCTATTAACTTATTTGTTTCTTCTTTTAGTTTATCTGGTAGAGATACAGTAACTCTGTTCATAATTTTAATATACAATATTATGAATAATGTGTCAAAAAACTACTTCCAGGCGTCGCAGAGAAGTTTGTATTCACACCAGTTGCAAGGAAAAGGTA
>CAYSLZ010000032.1:0-7294 GCA_964432015.1 uncultured Gammaproteobacteria bacterium
GCAAAGGTTCGAAGACTAAACTTCCTGACAATTATTTCTAAATTCAACTTCAATTTAAACGGCGATGGATTTGTTTGGTCAAGCGAATGGTTAATAAAAAGTAAAAATTTATACACATGACTAATAAAAAATACACTTTTTGTTGCATTTGGTTTTCGAATTTAAGCGTTTTTGCTTAAGATTTCTTTGAATTCTTTTTCATTGAGGGTTTGGATGTTTTTTTGTTGTGCTTGGTTTAGTTTGGAGCCGGGGTTAGTGCCGACGACGACATAGTCGGTATCGTTGGTAACCGTGGTAGCAACTTCTGCACCGAGTTTTTGGACAGCCTCTTTGGCTTCTGACCGGGTCCAGTTTTCCAGACCGCCGGTAAAGACAAATGTTTGGCCGTCGAGTGGGAGGTCATCTTCGGCATAGGGGTTGGATAGTTTTAAACCGGCCTGTTTCATCCGGTCGATCATTTTTAGATTATCCTCACTTCCAAAAAAGTCAATAATTTCTTGAGCAGCCTTTGGGCCGATGTCCGGAATTTCCTCTAAATTTTGTTTATCTGCTTCTTTAAGGTTATCTAAGGTTTTAAAGTTTTTGGCTAGTATTTGGGCTGTTTTCTGTCCGACTTGAGGAATACCCAGGCCAAATAAAAAATTAGGCAATT
The DNA here is from genome assembly GCA_964432015.1 of uncultured Gammaproteobacteria bacterium. Classification (GTDB taxonomy): domain Bacteria; phylum Patescibacteriota; class Microgenomatia; order UBA12405; family JAHJSD01; genus CAYSLZ01. Next base: position 653 of record CAYSLZ010000032.1, read on the forward strand.
CTTGATCTTTACTTGCCTCTATTTCTTCAATTAAGTTATCAGCTGATTTTTCAGCAAATTTTTCCAGAGGAACAATATCCTCTTTTTTTAAATAATAAAGGTCAGCGATATTTTTAACTAAATTCTCATCAACCAGTTTTTGAGCGATTTTACCGCCGACGCCTTGAATATTCATTGCTGAACGACTGGTAAAGTGAGCTAGACTTTCTTTTAGCTGTGCCGGACAGTTAATATTTGGACAGTGGACATGTTTTAAATCTTCACTGATGGCAACTTCGGTACTGCAGACAGGGCATGATTCCGGAATTTTAATTTTCTCTTCCGAACCCTCACGCTGATCTTTTATTGGTTTAACTACGTAGGGAATAACATCGCCGGCCCGTTCAACAAAAACAGTGTCACCAATGCGGATATCCTTTCTTTTTACTTCGTCAAAATTATGAAGTGATGCTCGGGAGACTTGAACTCCGCCGATATTAACCGTTTCCAAGAGAGCAACCGGCGTTATTTTTCCAGTTCGGCCGACCATCATTTCTACATTTTTTACCTGCGTCGTTTTTCGTAAAGGTTTAAATTTATAGGCAAAAGCGTATCGAGGACTGTCTGCTCGTCGTCCTAATTTTTGTTGAATTTCCAAATTGTTAACCTTGTAAACCACTCCGTCTATATCGTAAGGAAGGTCATTGCGCTGGTCTTCCATTTTTTGGTGGTAATCAATAACTTCGGAAAAAGTTTGACAGATTTCAGTTTTTTCCATATTGTTTTTTAAACCCCAATCGGGCAGAGTTTCAACAGCCTGCCAGTGGGTTTTAAAGCCTAAATCAAGCGCATTGGTGATTTCGTAAAAGAAAATATGCAAAGGTCTTTGAGCCGTTATTTTAGGGTCCAACTGTCGAAGAGAACCGGCAGCGGCGTTGCGGGGATTAGCAAAAGGTTCTTCGCCTTTATCCTGCCTTTGTTGATTATATTTATCAAATTCACTCTTTCTCATATAGACTTCACCGCGGACAATCAACTTTTCCGGCGGCTTTTTGTTTTCGGATAACAAAAGATTCAAAGGTACTTCGGGAACAGTTTTTATATTTTGGGTGATATCTTCGCCTCTTTGACCATCGCCTCGGGTTGAAGCCTGGACTAATTTGCCATCTTCATAAATCAATTCAACAGCCAAGCCGTCATATTTAGGTTCAGCCGTAACTTCAAAATCTTGGCTGATGTTCCCCTCTAGTCTTTCCCAAGCATCTTTGGCCTCTACTTCTTTTCTAGCTGGCTGAAGACTAAGCATGGGGGTTGGGTGTTCAACTATTTTTAACTCGTCAACCGGTTCGCCGCCGACTTTTTGAGTTGGAGAATCGGACGTTTTCAGTTCCGGGTATTTTTCCTCTAATTTCCGGAGTTTTTCCTTTAATTGGTCATAATCGGCATCTGAAATTACCGGGTCATTTTTAATGTAGTAGCGGTAGTTATGATAACGGATTTTATCCCGAAGTTTTTCAATTTTTTCTTTTGCTTTTACGTTCATTTCTTTAAGAATTTTAACAAATCATCTAATTTCCAAGTGTTAATAACATCTTCCGGTTCCAGCCAACCGCGGCGGGCCTGGTAAATACCGTATTGGAGGTTTTTCAGTTCTTCTGTCCGGTGGGCATCGGTGGAGATAACAATTTTAACTCCCATTTCTTTGGCCTGCCTGGCCTGGCGGTCGTTGATATCCAACCGCGATGGATGAGCGTTAATTTCAACAGCAGCTTGATTTTCTTTGGCGGCTTTGAAAACAGCTTCCAAATCAAAATTCATCGGCTTACGTTTATTAATGATTCTTCCGGTTGGATGTGAAAGAATATTAGCCTGAGGATGACTAATTGCTTTAATAATTCTTTCTGTTTGTTTTTCACGCGATAAATTAAATTTGGTGTGAATTGAGCACAAAACAATATCTAATTTTTCCAATGTTTTATCAGGCAGGTCCAGTGACCCGTCTTCCAAAATATCAGCCTCAATGCCGCTGAGAATTTTAATGTCGTTTATTTTTTTGTCTAAGTTTTTGATTTTCTTGATTTGTTTTTTTACCCCCTTTTCATCAAGTCCGTTAGTTATTCCCATGTAGGCCGAATGGTCGGTAACGGCAATGTATTGGTGGCCCAAGTTTTTTGCCGCTTTGGTCATTTCTTTTAATGAATACCGGCCGTCGCTGTCAGTGGTATGCATTTGAAGGTCGCCTTTGAGGTCGTTAAGTGTAATTAAGTTCGGCAGGTTATTTTGGCGGGCGGCGTCAATTTCCCCCCGGGCTTCTCTTAATTCCGGCGGGATAAAGTCGGCCTCAAAAAGATTATAGATTTCTTCTTCAGTTTTGCCGGCAATTTGATTATTTTTTTTGTCAAAAACGCCGTATTCGTTTACTTTCCAGTTGTTTTTAATGGCTAAATTGCGGAGTTTAATATTGTGATGTTTGGATCCGGTGAAGTAGAGAAGAGCGGCGCCGTAGCTGTCTGGGTCAACCACTCTTAAGTCAACCTGCATTCCGGTCCGCAGTTTGACCGTTGATTTTGTTTCTCCTTGGGAAACTATCTTGTCTATTCCTTCATATTCAGTAAATTTTTTGACAATTATTTCCTTGTCAGTTGAAGTAGCTAAAATGTCGATATCACCAATAGTTTCTTTTTTTCGGCGGTAACTGCCGGCCGCTTCTACTTTTTCAATTTCATTTATATTTTCTAAATATTCAATTAACGGATTGATTTGTTTTTCGGCAACTTTTAATAAAGTTCTTTCTAAACCCCTTTCTTTATATTCTTTAATTGCTTGTTTAATATTCTGTTGTGTTTTTTGGCCGAAACCCTCCAGGTCTTCGATTTCATTTTTTTTCAAGCTTTCTTCAAGTTCCTTTATTGATTTGATATCTAATTCTTGGTGGAGTTTGGCAACTCTTTTTGGACCTAAACCTTCAATATCTAAAATCTGGGTTAATTCAACCGGAAGTTCTTGCTTAAGTTTATTTAATTGTTTTAGCTCGCCGGTTTCAACAACCTCTTTCATTTTAGCGGCTAAATCTTGACCGATACCCGGAAGTTTTGTCAGGTCTTCATTTTTTTTGATCATCTCTTGAATTTGTTGAGATTGATTGGCAACTAAACCGGCCGCTTCCCGGTAGGCCCGGACGCGGAATTGATTTGCTCCTTTAATTTCCAATAAATCAGCAATTTTGTTAAAAATATCACTGATTTCGGAATTATAAACCTTCATATCCTATTATAGCCCATTAACATTTATCACCTCCAAGGTGATTTTATATCTACACTTTTGGTAGCAATTCTAAAAATATAGTGGGTAGTAACAGGTTACGAAAAGCTCTATTTTTTGTGGTAAAATTAATATCCAGATGAATACTAAAAAATATACTATTCTTCATTCCAATGATATCCATGGGGATTTTTTGGAGGAAGTTAGAGAAGGAAAAGACGAGCTGATTGGCGGTTTGGCTTTGCTCTCCGGTTATATTAACCAGGTCCGCAAAGAAGAAAAAAACGTTTTGTATGTTGTTTCCGGTGATATGGTTCAGGGTTCGATAATTGATTCTGAATATAAAGGAATTTCAACGATTGAGGTAATGAATTATCTGGCTCCGGATGTAGCTACTCTTGGCAACCACGAGTTTGACTATGGTCTGCCGCATTTGCTTTTTTTGGAGAAAATGGCTAACTTCCCGATTGTTAATGCTAATTTGTATATTAAAAAATATAATAAACGGTTGATGACCCCGTATAAAATTTTAAATAAAGACGGATTTGACATTTTATTTACCGGAATCATTACTGAGAAGGTGATGGATTCGATAAAAATGGATAAATTAATTGGAACCTTTATTTCTTTGGAAGAAGCCAAGGATGAAGTAGGAAAAATTTGTAATGCTTATAAAAATGACGATATTGACCTAACCGTTTTACTGACTCATATCGGGTTTGAATCTGACGTCGAGTTAGCAAAAATGCTTAAGCCGGAATGGGGAGTGGATATGATTATCGGTGGTCACTCACACACCAAATTAGAAAAACCAAAGGTAGTTAATAATATTCTTATTTCCCAAGCGGCGGTTGGGTCAGACCAGGTCGGCCGGTTTGATGTTGTTGTTGATGACGACACAAACAGTATTGTTGATTACAAATGGCAGTTGATTCCAATTAATGATGATTTGGCTGAACCGGACAAGCAATTACGAGAATTTATCGCCTCTTTTAAAGAGGAAACAGACCGGAAATATAATACTTTGATATGCAAATTTGCTGAAAAGTTGACCCACCCCAAACGTGAAGAGGAAACAGCATTGGGGAATTTAATTGCTGATGCTTTTGCTGAACACGCTCAAGCAGATGTTATGCTTGTCGGCAGTGGTTCTATCCGGGTTAAAGAACTTGGTCCGTTGGTTCGGTTGAAAGATTTTGTTGCCTGCTTTCCCTATGACGATACGTTAACTCGTTACTCGGTGACCGGGGCGCATTTAAAACAAATTTTTAATTACATTATGCGGTTGGAAAATCGCGATGGTGAAGGTGAGTGCTATCAAGTGAATAAAGGTGTCCGGGCAGTTTATAATGACCAAAAAGGAGAATTGGAGGAATTAGAAATTAACGGTCATCCGGTTGAAAATACTGAGTTTTATACTCTCTGCCTTCAAGGCTATCATTTTAGTAACTCAGCTGAGTATTTAGGTGTTCCCCAAAAAGAATTAATGGAATCCGGAAAGCACAAGACAGTAGCTACTTCCGCCCAGCAGGTTTTGGAAGAACATTTACGCAACCATCAAAATATTGATTCTCAGATTGAGGGAAGACTAGTTTATAAGGATGAAGAAAAATAACCTGATAATTTTACCAATAGCCTTGGTCGTTGGAGGAGTAATTACCTATTTACTGATTACTGGATTAAATAGATTTTCCTCTAATGATGTTCAGAAACCGGCTAATATGCCAACTCCTACCAGCCAACCTTCGCCAACCGTGACTACTGCCGATGAGGCTGAGCTTCCACAAAATTGGACTAATCTTTATGATGCCGCACTACAGGTAGAAATAAGTTATCCGGCAGATTGGACACCGCGGCCGGCAACTAATATTCAAGGAGAGTCTGCTGTTTATAGTTTTAACCCGGAAGAAGTAGTTGGAACTGACCCAGTTTCCGAAGAAGAATTAAAAATCGGAATTGTCTATTTTGGTTCAGATGATGATCGAGAAGTAACTTATGAAGAATCAGAAATAATTTCAGAAGAGGAAATTACTGTTGACGGTTATACAGCAGTAAGGCGAGAAGTTACTGGACAATTGGGTGAAAATGTAACTACTGAGGTGCTTGTTGGGGAAGAAAAATACCTTATTTCAGCTTATCCTTTGAAGAGCGAATTAATAGAAGTTTACAATCAGTTTTTAAGTTATGTTGACTTAAAGGCGGACGTTACCGTAGAAGTTACAAGTCCTGAATTGGGGATGGAAATAAAATCTCCGTTTATTATACAGGGTCAAGCATCTGGTACTTGGTTTTTTGAAGCAGTTTTACCAATTTCAGTGATTAACGCCGAAGGCGATATTTTAGCCGAGGATTTAATTATGACCGATGAAGATTGGATGACCGAAGAAATGATTGAATTTGAGAAGCAAATTATTTTTGAGGCCTCAGGGTCTAATTATGGTTTTATCAGGATAAATAAAAATAATCCGTCAGATATACCAAGAAATTCAAATTCATATTATTGGCCAGTTGAATTTTAAAACTGAATTTGGACTAATCTGGTAAAATTAACCAATTATGCCAGATATTTTATTACTTTTACTTTTAGTTCTCCTTGGTGGCGTTTTGTCTTTGATTGGTGGAATATTGTTTTTATTAATAAAGTCTTGGTCTAATTTTTTAGCCAAATATTCTATTCCTTTTGCCGCCGGCGTTTTGTTGACCGTTTCTTTAATTGGTTTAATTCCAGAAGCTCATCATTTAATTGATCATCAAGCTTATCCGGTTATTTTGTTTACTTTAATCGCAGTTTATTTATTTGAAACCTGGATTTGTCAGCTGCACCATCATCAATGTAATAATGACCACGACCATTTTCACGGCTCCGCTTTATGGGTAATTATCGGTGACACTATTCACAATTTTGTTGACGGGGTAGCGATTGCCGCAGCTTATTTAGTTAATCCTGGGTTGGGATTAATCACTGCCGTTTCAACTCTTCTTCATGAAATTCCTCACGAAATCGGCGATTTTGGAATTTTATTAAGTTTAGGATGGAAAAAATCAAAAATTTTTAAAATCAACTTTTTGTCTTCATTAGCTACACTGATTGGTGCTTTGCTGGTTTTTTATTTTAATCCCGGCCAAACACTTTTTGGCTATTTAATTGCTATTTCAGCCGGTATGTTTTTATATTTAGGAGCGAGTGATTTTTTGCCTCAAGCTGACCATAGATTATCAAAAATTAAAGCGGTTACTGCTCTTTTACTCGGCGTTAGCCTAATGTATTTTACTCTTCAAATCATTCCTCATTCCCACTAAGCTTTCAATTGCCATGGTACTGTTAGAAGATTTTCTTTTTACGGGCGAGGAGGTAGGTTTGGCGGCAGGTGGTAACTAAAACACCAAGTCCAAAAAGCATCG
>CAYSLZ010000033.1:0-6920 GCA_964432015.1 uncultured Gammaproteobacteria bacterium
TCCCCACGTGGTTTACTGCATATTTAAAGAACGGATATACTTCGGACAAGTTTCACAATGTTAAATGGTTGTGCTTGGTTTTAGAAAGTAAGTTGCTTACTGCGAAGTGCAAATTTTGCTATAGTATATATATGAAGAAAAGAAAATATTTCCTTCTGGCAGCATTATTTTTTCTTTTCATCTACTCTTTGTACTCTGTCCATTATTACAGTAGGGGAAAACAAAAGATATTCAATCAATACTGCAAAGATGTTTATGATTACACTTTCAATTCTCCATACTACCTTTGTCCCATATCTTGCCTTGAAATTTTACTAAATTTTCCTGCAGTAATAATTGACAAATTTATTCCTTTTATACAACTTAGGTGGTCAGATCGCAGAATCGGCTACATTCATTTTCCAGAATCTTCCAATATTTGCGGAGGGATCAAAATTGGAAACACGGTATTACACAAAGTTGCCTGTTGGACTTCTGATATGAATAGAAAAAACGAAAAAACATATTACTATCCTGGCAGGTATTGATTGTTAGCTAAAAATACTAAGTTAATTCTAAAATTGTCTATTAGGGGGGGAGGTTTTTTAACAAACTTTAAAAGTTCTTCTTGACAAGCGGTCGCGGTGGGTGTAACCTATACCACAGGTGTAGGTGAATGCTAAATAAAGATCCGAAAAGGAAAGAAAAAGTAGAAATTGGTTTAAAAAAATCGCGGTCTCATATTGAAAAGATTATTCAAATGGTTAATGCAAACGAGTACTGCATTGATATTATGCAGCAATTATTGGCTGTTATCGGTTTGCTTCGGTCAGTTCACGGTTCTTTGATGGAAAGCCACTTGAACACATGTTTTAAAAATGCGATGGCAACAAAAAATGAGGAAGAGAAGGAAAAAATGGTTGAAGAGATATTAAAGGTTACCAAGTTGTTTAACAAGTGATATGAGGGGAAAGCCTCTAATTTTTGTAAATCTATTTCTAATTATTGTAGGATTAGTAGGTCTACTCATATTTAAACAATTCAATCATACTTTTAAAAATCTAAACAGTAAAATACTTCATCAAAATATTATTGAACAACGGGATTACGGAATTCAACTAGCGGTTGAAAATGGTGATTATCAGTGCTGTATTACTCCTCCGTGCACGATGTGTTATATGGAGGGAAATCAGTGGAATAATCAAACAGCGGGAACTTGTGCTTGTGATCAACTAATTGCTCAGGGTAAAGAGGCTTGCCCACAGTGTCAAAATGGAAATTGTGGACTTGAAACGGAAGGGACATGTAATTTCAAATGAAAGATAAAAAACTAAAGACAAAAATCTTTTCTGTTTCCGGAATGCACTGTCCGTCTTGTGAAATTTTAATCGAAAAAAAACTTCTTGATATTGACAATGTTCAAGCAGTTGATGCCAATACCGGACAGGGTGAAGTTGAGATATCTTACTATGGAAGTTTAAGCCTGGCCAAAATAAACGAGTTGATTAAGGAAGATGGTTATGAAATTTCAAAAGAAAAGCAGGATGGTGAAAAGTTTGCCGCCTGTTCAATTGGGGCGGGTAATCAGCCTGCTTCATATTTGGAAATAATTGGCGCGGTAATTTTAGTATCGGTAGCATTTATTTTCCTGACTCGTTCACCTTTAGCATCAAGCGTAATGGTTTCCTCGTCTTCGGCCTTACCGGCATTTTTCTTGTTTGGTTTGATTTCTGGTGCCTCCAGCTGTGCAGTTTTAGTAGGCGGCCTTGTTTTATCGATGAGTAAACAGTGGTCACAAATAAGTGGGAAAAACCAATCTCTTATTCAAAGGTTTAAGCCGCATTTAATGCTTAATTTAGGTCGTTTAATTGGTTTTGGCTTTTTAGGTGGGATTCTTGGAGCAATCGGGGGGCAGGTTTTTCAACTTTCTGTTGAAGTCTCTGCAGTAATTACAATTTTAATTTCAATTTTAATGTTGGTTTTAGGTTTGCAAATGCTTGGAGTTAAAGTTTTCCAAAAGTTTCAATTGCGGCTGCCGAAACCATTTCTTCACTATATCACTGATGAATCTAATTTTAAGGGGCAAATGAAGCCGCTGATACTCGGGGCGTTAACCTTTTTTATCCCCTGTGGATTCACTTTAACTGTTCAGAGTTTAGCTTTGGTTTCAGGCGGCTTTTTTCAAGGAATGTTAAAAACGGCGGCATTTTCTCTGGGTACCGCTCCGGTTCTTCTTCTCATCGGTTTTTCCAGTGTCAAGTTTATTTCTAAACCGCACATCTCGGATAAATTTCTTAAAATCGGTGGTTTGCTGGTTTTAATTTTCGCTGTTTACAACTTTAATTCTCAACTCAACGTTTTGGGTGCGGCAAGTTTAAATGATTTAAGTTTCGGGAAGTCAAGCAGTGCTCAGATTGAAACTAAAGATTTGCCGCCGATTGTAAACGGCAAGCAGGTAATAGAAATGGAAGCAAAATCTTATGCCTATGTTCCGAATGAATTTACAGTCCGCGAAGATATCCCCGTTCGATGGGAGATTAAAGATGCCGGTATCAGTGGGTGTACGAATGCTCTTATTGCTAAGGGGTTGTTTGACGAAGAAGTACCTCTGGATAAAGATATAAATGTTAAAGAGTTCACTCCCACTGAAACCGGTAATTATAAATTTAGTTGTTGGATGGGCATGGTTACTGGTTTGATTAGGGTAGTTGATGAAGAGGGAAGTGTTGGTGAAAACACTGTCCCCTCTGGGTCAACCGGCACCTGTGGCGGGGAATGTACCGGCAGTTGCGGTGGAACTTGCGGTAACTCCAACTGTCAAGCCCGATGAAAAGAAAACTTTATTTAGATTACGCTGCCACTACTCCCGTTGACCCGAAAGTGGTTGAGGAAATGCGACCCTATCTTACTGAGGATTTTGGCAACACCGCTTCTTTACATCGCTTTGGTCAAAAGGCAAAAGAGGCTTTAGATAAAAGCAGAGAAATTATTGCCGGAGTCATGCAGGCTAAATTTGATGAAATAGTTTTTACTGCTTCTGCCACCGAAAGTAACAACCTTTGTTTAAAGGGTATTGCCTTTGCCAATAAAAATAAGGGTAAACATATTCTTATTTCTTCAATTGAGCATGACTGTGTTTTGAACAGTGCAGAATGGTTGGAAAAACAGGGTTTTGAAATTGAGAAATTACCGGTTGATCAGCAGGGCCTAGTTGATCCGAATCAGGTTAAGGAAAGGATAAGAGAGGATACGGTTTTGGTTTCAGTGATGCATGGTAATAATGAAATTGGAACAATTGAGCCAATTTCAGAAATTGGCAATGTGTGTTCTCAGAATGGGGTTTATTTTCACACCGATGCTGCCCAAACCTTTGGAAAAATTCCCATCGATGTGAATAAACTTAATATAGATTTATTAACGGCTTCTTCCCATAAAATGTATGGTCCAAAGGGTGCCGGACTGCTTTTTGTAAAAAAAGGTGTAAAAATTGAGCCGCTCCTCCACGGAGGAGGTCAAGAGTTTGGTCTTCGCTCGTCAACGGTTAATGTTCCGGCGATTGTTGGTTTTGGCGAGGCGGTGAGAATTTCTCACCAAAAAATGGAGGAACGGGGAAAGCGAATTTCTCAGTTGAGAGATAGATTGATTGAAAAGGTTTTAAAAAAAATTCCCAACTCTTATCTGAACGGCCATCCCGATAAGAGGCTTCCAAACAATGTTAATTTTTGGTTTGAGTTTATTGAGGGCGAAGCGATTGTTATGCAGTTGGATTCTTATGGAATTGCCTCTTCAACAGCGTCCGCTTGTTCTTCTCCCAAATTAGTACCTTCTCATGTTCTTTTGGCCTGCGGCCTGCGGCCGGAACAAGCACACGGGTCTTTAAGGCTAAGTTTGGGAAAGTGGACTGAAGAGAAAGACATTGATTATGTTTTAGAAGTTTTGCCCGCAGTTGTTAAGAAGTTAAGGAAAATATCGCCGTTTGTGGCTTAAAAAAATCGGTAAAATGTATACCTCAAAAGTAATTGGCCGTTTTAGAAATCCCCAAAATTACGGAAAAATAGAAGGTCCCGATGGGGTTGGCAAAGTAGGAAATATCATTTGCGGTGACGTGATGTGGCTTTATATTAAAGTAGCGAAAGCCAAAGAGGGGAATGAAGTCATTGAGGATCTAAAATTTGAAACGTTTGGTTGTGTTGCCGCTATTGCAACGAGTGATATTATTGCCGATTTGGCCAAAGGAAAAACTCTGTCGGCGGCGTTAAAAATTGACAAGGGCGAAGTGGTAAAATCTTTAGGCGAGCTTCCACCGGTTAAAATACATTGTTCCGTTTTGGCGGCCGATGCATTATACGAAGCGGTTTATGACTATTTGTCGAGGAACAGAAGAGAAATTCCCAAAGATTTACAAAAGCACCACGATAGAATAGATAAAGAAAAGAAAATAATTGAGAAAAAATATCGAGATTGGACGAAAGCAGAAGAGGAAATGCGCCGATGAAAAAAACAGTCTTACATATTCGGGGGATGCACTGTGCTTCCTGCGTGGCGGTAATAGAAATGCGGTTGAAAGAACAGCCAGGGGTTGATGAAGTCAGTGTAAATTTGGTTACTGAAAAAGCCCATATAAAATTTGAGCCGAAGAAGATTTCTCTTGCCAAGATCAAACAGGTTATTAATAGGGCCGGCTATCAAGTGGTTAAACCAAAAAAAGGGTCACTGGATAGCTCGGAAAAAGAAGCGATAGTTAAAAAAAAGCAATTTGTTAATTCTTTAGTCTTTGGTTTACCTTTAATTTATTTAACTTTGGGCCAGATGATTGGCTTGCCAAAAGTTGGCGTAACTCCCCAATTCAATTTCTTAATCCAGTTTATTTTGGCTGGAGTAATTTTATTTTTTAATTCTTTAATGTTGAGAGATGGATTGAAGAATCTTTTCAGCTTGAAGCCTAATATGGACTCTTTGGTAGCGATGGGAGTTTTAACTGCCTATATTTACAGTTCGATTATTACAATTTTAATTTGGGTTGGTTCAGATATTAACCAGCCAATATATTTTGAAAGTGCCGGATTTATTTTAATTTTTATTTCCCTAGGAAAGTTTTTGGAATCCAAGGCTAAAGGTCGGGCGAGCTCAGCAGTTAAAAAGTTAATAAATCTCCAACCGGAAACAGCCAAAGTAATACGGAAAGAAAAGGAAACAGAAATACCTGTTTCACAAGTGGAGGTGGGGGATATTATAGTTGTTCGGCCAGGCGGGAAAATACCTGTTGATGGAAAAGTTATTGGAGGTTATTCTTCTGTTGATGAAAAAATGATTTCTGGTGAGAGCATTCCGGTTGAAAAAGAAATTAATGATGCAGTTATTGCTGGGACGATAAATCAAACAGGTGTTTTGAAGTTTAAAGCAACAGGTGTAGGTGAAGAAACAGTTTTAGCTCAAATAGTTAAGATTGTTGAAGAATCGCTTGCTTCAAAATCCCCTATTCAAAGGTTAGTAGATAAAGTTTCGCTATATTTTGTCCCAACAGTGATTGGATTAGCAACAATTGCTGGTGTTGGCTGGTTAATTTATGGTCAGTCATTGGCTTTTAGTTTAACTGTTTTTATTTCAGTTTTAGTGATTGCCTGTCCTTGTGCCTTGGGTTTGGCTACTCCGGCGGCGGTAATGGTTGGTACTGGAATCGCTGCAAAATCTGGAATATTGATTAAAAACAGCCGTGGTTTAGAAATTGCCGAAAAAGTGTCAACAGTAGTGTTTGATAAGACAGGAACCCTAACCGAGGGCAAACCGGTTGTGACCAATATTTTACCTGATAGTTCGTTTCAGAAAATATTGCAGTTAGCGGCATCAGTGGAAAAAAATTCTGAACATCCCTTGGCGCAAGCGATTATTGACCGAGCTAAAAAGGAAAAGTTAGAACTTTTTCCGGTAGTTGATTTTCAAACTTTTCCGGGCAAAGGTGTTTTTGGAAAAATAGACGATCAAGAAATTTTTATTGGTTCTCCAAAATTAATTTTAGAGGAGGGGTTTGAATTTCAAAAGTGGCAAGAGAAAGTTAGGCAGTTAGAAAATAAAGGAAAAACGGTAATGGTTTTGGCTCAAAACAATCAGGTCATTGGACTTTTAGCAGTTGCTGATACGCTTAGAAATTATTCCCAACAGGCAGTTGAGCAACTTCAACAGATGGGTAAAACAGTATTAATGATTAGTGGAGATAATCAGCGGGTAGCAAATGCAATTGCAGATAAACTAGGGATTACTCAGGTTTTAGCAGATGTTTTGCCTGAAGATAAGGCTAGAAAAATAAAAGAATTACAGCAAGATTTGAAAACTGAAAATTCAGACCAAATACGTATTGCTATGGTTGGAGATGGAATTAACGATGCGCCCGCTTTGGCTCAGGCGGATTTGGGAATAACTTTAAGTTCAGGTACGGATGTTGCCATGGAAACGGGAGAAATAATTTTGATAAAGGATGATTTGCGGGATGTTATAAAGGCGTTGAAAATTAGTAAATTTACTATGAAGAAGATTAAAGAAAATCTTTTTTGGGCTTTTTTCTATAACATTGTTAGTGTTCCGGTTGCCGCCGGTGTCTTCTATCCTTTTACTGAAAGGTTATTAAGTCCTGAAATTGCCGCAGCGGCAATGGCGTTTTCCTCTGTTAGTGTAGTTTCAAATTCACTTTTAATGAAAAGAAAGCGCTTCTAGACTTGAAAGTTCGGATAGTATCCAACAGGTTAGCTAGAAGGGTAGGTCGGGATTTTTTAGTTGTTGCAGTTTTTCCTGCATAATGGAAATTTCTTTTTTTTGTGCTTCTATTATTTGTTTGCAAAGATCTTTAATTTCCGGATCAGTTATAGAGGCTTTTTCACACATCAAAATAGCGCTTGAGTGGTGAGGAATCATGGATTTTAAAAACTGTTTGTCTTTAACTAAAGTTT
>CAYSLZ010000034.1:0-6030 GCA_964432015.1 uncultured Gammaproteobacteria bacterium
TGGTAATGGCTGAAAATTTCTTACCCGAAAAAGTGGTTGATGCTTACCGGTTTTTGAGCGAAGGTTTAGTTGAAGGGTTGAAAAATTTTGGTTTAAAAGCTGAAAAAAAGGTTGCTCAAGCCAAAAAACGTCAACCCAGTTGTTATCTTAATGAAAACCCATATGATATTGTTGTCAATGGTAAAAAAATATCCGGAAACGCCCAGGCAAGAATAAAGGGAATTGTTTTACAACACGGGACAATTATTATTGAAAATAATCTTGGCGAGTTGTTTGATTGTCTAATAGCTGATACTTGCCATAAAAATGATTTTCTAGAACAAGCCGGTGAAAAAGTCACCAGTTTAGAAGAAGAAATGCCAAATAAACCGACAGTTGAAGAAGTTGCCAAGGCAATGACTTATGGTTTTAAAAAATTATTTTCTACCAAAGATTTGGTTTTACAACCCGGCGAATTGACACAGAAAGAAAAAAATCTTGCCGAAAAACTTTACCGCCAAAAATATTCTACCAACGACTGGAACCACCAAATTTAATTATTTCCAATCTTTTTGTATTAGCGGACTTTAGTCCGCGTTGGTTAGCCCTTACTCAGTTATTCCGAGTCTTAGTCCCGACCTCATGTCGTGGACAAGTCGAGGAATCCCTTTTATACTAACGCAAGGTAAACCTTGCTATTACAAAAAACGGGGACACCACTTACCCATTCCGATTAGCGAACTTTTGCTTGTTGACAAATATTAGTATTATATGTAACATTGTTATATATGGTTAAAAAATGTGATTGTCGGCACAACAATATTGGTTATCCTGAAAAACGCTGGGGCCAGTTTTTAATTCTCCGAGTTGTTTATGAAAAGCCGTCTTACGGCTATAAAATTGCTGAAGCAATTGAAGAGCTGACCGAAGGACGTTATCCAATTAAACTGGGGACAGTTTATACCCTCTTGGGCCGGATGGAAGAAAATCGGGTTTTAGAATCAAAGTGGAAGGAAGGAAAAGACAGACCAGACAAAAAAGTTTACCAGGTAACTGAAAAAGGAGAAGAAATTTTAAAGTCTTGGTTGGAAATTGTAGTTGAAAGAAAAAAAATGATGGAAAAAATGGCCAAGTTTTATAAAAAGCATTTTGGGGGCAAAAATGACTAAAAATAACCAGAATCCTCTACCAATTAAAGTTAATAACCTTACCAAAAAGTATGGACAGTTGATTGCTGTTGATAATATTACTTTCCAGGTAGAAAAAGGAGAGGTTTTTGGATTTTTAGGCCCAAACGGGGCTGGGAAGACTACTACTATAAAAATTTTGACTGGTTTGACTAAGCCCACTAAAGGTGAAGCGGAAATTTTTGGTCACAATATTGAAAAGGAAACTATTCAAGCTAAAAAAGAAATCGGAATTGTGCCGGAAGAATCAAATGTTTATGGTGATTTAACAGCTTGGGAAAATTTGATTTTTACAGCTGATCTTTATCAGATTGAAAAAAATCTCGCTCGGAAAAAGGCAAAAGAGCTTTTAAAAACTTTTGGGCTTTATGACCGAAGGAAAGACAAAGTAAAAGGATTTTCAAAAGGAATGAAAAGAAGATTAACAATCGCTATGGGGTTAATAAATAATCCTCAGTTATTATTTTTGGATGAGCCGACTTCCGGTTTAGATGTGGAAAGTTCGTTGATTATTAAAGAGATTATTAATAATTTGACTAATAAAAAAATCACCATTTTTCTGACTACTCATGATATTCAAGAAGCCAGCAAGACTTGCGACAGAATCGCGATTATCAACCACGGAAAAATTGCTGCCACTGACACTCCGGAAAGATTAAAGTCAACTATTGAAAGTGTTCAGTCGGTGGAAGTTGTTTTTAATCAGCCGGTTTCTGATCAGAAGATAAGTCCTTTAGAAAATTCAGATTTTATAAATAGAGTTCAAAAGTTAGGTGATAAATATAAATTGTATACTGATGACCCAAAACAAACCTTGTCCGTTCTTTGGAATTTTAGTATGAAAAATAATCTTAAAATTACCGCTCTTAATACGCTTGGTCCTAATTTAGAAGAAGTATTTGTTAAGTTAACCCAAAACAAATGAAAGAAAAAATTCTTAATAATTTAAAAGCCGCTTGGGCGATAACCAAAAAAGATATAAAGATTTATTATTTAAAACCGGGGACGTTGATGTTCGGAGTAATGTTTCCTTTATTTATGTTTCTTTCTTTTGCAGTGGGAAGGGATGTTCCCACTTCCTCCTTAATTCCCGGTTTAATATCTTTAACTGTTTTGTTTTCCGCTTCTTCGATAGGCCCGGTGGCAATTCCAATTGAAAGGCGGGTTAAAACTTTTGACAGGCTGCTTTCAGCCCCGATATCTTTTTATGCGATTATTTTGGGCAAGGCTTTGGGAGGCGTTTTGTTTAGTTTATTTATTAGCTTTATTGGTTTAACTGCAGCCTGGTTGTTTTTAGGTGTAATTACTGTTAATCCCCTTGTTTTGTTTTTAGGTTTAGTTTTGGCTTCATTAAGTTTTTCTTTGTTGGGAATTATGTTTGCTATGTTTCCAACTGAAAATCCAGGTGATATTATGATGATGCTGAATTTTATTCGACTGCCGTTAATGTTTATCAGTGGTATTTTTATTCCGATTGAAACTTTACCTTCCTGGGCCAGAATAGTATCTTATATATCCCCCTTAACTTATGCCAATGATTTATTTCGGTTTGGGATTGAAGGCAGACTTCAGTTGGGGTTGGGAGTTAATTTAATTGCTTTATTAATTTTTGCCGGACTTTTTTTGATAATCGGTATCCAGCTTGATAAAAAATTCAGAGAGTAGTCTTTGATATAATACTCCATGCCCAATAAATCAGTCAACCTACGTTGGTGTATGCAGTCAGCGGTCATATGATGGTTGTTTTAGAAAAATTAAAATAAAAAAGGAGGTGGAAAATTTTGAGAAAAGAAAACTTAGAATTTGCTCAAGTTAAAGGTATAGAAAAAGCTAATCGAGTCCCTAGTTTAAGGCAGGCGGCAGAGGAGTTTGGTCTTAATTTTGACCTTATAGCTAAAGAGGGTGATACGTATGAATCTACAGATGGTGAAACATATAATCTTGTAGAGGGCCAAGTTGGGATTATGCTTAAGGGGGAGGTTGGTGAAAGAGGATTTACTCCTTTTTTCAACAGGGCGGAAGTAATTTATAAAAAAAGTAATGGACAAAAAGAAGATGAAAATTAAGTATGTCGAGAATGATGATCAGCGGAGAGGGGGCTCTTTTACACGCAATTCAAAATCATAGTCCTTTTCTGTTTTTATTGATGGAATTAGAAAAAAAGAGCTGAAAAAAGGAAACAAGCTTGTTTTAAATCAAGGTAATCAGGTAAAAATAGGCTTTTTGGATAAAAGTGATTTTTTGAAAAAAAGAGTTGAATTAATTTCCCGATATCGAAAATCATAGGTATAATATAAGTGTTGATGACCAAAAAAAATCTTTTTTTAATATTGGTTTTGCCGGTTTTGATATTTATTGTCCTTCGATTCCCGTCTTTTTATGAAAGTTATTGGTATGGGGATGAAGGAATTTACGCTGGTGTTGGTCATCAGCTGGTTGACGGTAAAAAATTGTATCAAGAGGTTTGGGACCATAAACCGCCGTTTATTTATTTACTTTTTTCAGGAGCCGATCTTTTAGGCTGGCCGGAAGGGTTAATTTTTTTGAAGGGCTTAAGTGTTATTTTAGGTATTCTGACAATTATTTTGGTTAATAAGATTTTTGCCAATAGGGTAGAACAGTTACCTCGATTTATTGGCCTGATTTTTCTTTCTCTTTTTTTAGGGTCAACCATATTGGAAGGGAATGTGGTCAATGCCGAAATTATTTTTATACTTTTTAACCTTCTTGGTTTTTTTCTTCTTCTCAAAGAAAAGCACTTTGGTTTAATTGGCTTATTATTCTATTTATCGCTGATGACCAAAATTCCCGGTACAGTTGAGTTCGGTCTGATTCTTTTTATTTTCATCGGGGTTTATTTAAAAGAAGAAGGGATAAATTCTGTTATTAAAAAAATAGTTAGTTTAGCGCTTGGTTTTTTTGTTCCCCTAACAATTACTCTCGGCTTTTTTTATTTTCAGGGAACACTCAGTGATTTTATTTATGCCAATATTACTTTTAATGTTTTTTATTCGGTAGATAAAAATAATTTTACTTATTTAGCCGGTTTAAATATTCCCAATACAATAATTAAATTATTAAGTTATGCGGCGATTTTAGTTTACACCTGGTATGGTTATCTCAAGCGTAAATTATCAAAAATTGGTTTTTTGGTGATTAACCTTTTCGGAGCCCAATTTTTAAGCAGTTTACTTTCTGGTAAAAATTACGGTCATTATTTTATTCAAATTTTACCCGGGGCCAGTTTGGTTATTGGCCTTATTTTGGAAAAGTTAAAGCGAATTGATTTTAAAAAGAGATTGAATATAGCCCAATTGAAATACAGTTTTGGTCTTTTGGCTATGTTTTTTCCTTTATTTATTGTTATGAAAGGCGGTGGTAAAATTGGTTCCTATGCTCCGTTTCATCAGTATTACACTTCTTTTTTTCGGGGGTATTTGCTTAATCAAGAAAAAGCAAAAGATAATTTCTGGTGGAGAAATGGTGAGGAAGTAAAAAACACCAAAGATTTTGTTGAATATTTTAGTCAATCTTATCCGGAAAATGAACAAGTTTATTTATATACTGACAAGCCTTGGCTGGCAGCTTTAACTGAAAAAAAATTAACTAATAAGTATATTGTCTGGTTTCATTTGGAATACCGAAAAAAACATTTAGAAGAAGAGATAGAAAATATTGCCCGATCAGATTTGGTTGTCATTGATAAAGAAGTCAGTATCTTAGACCCAATTTTATCAGAAGTTAAAGCCAATTTTGAAAAAGTCGACAATTTTAAGAACTTTGATATTTATAAGTTATCTAGTGATTTTAATCATTAGACTGTTTATTCTTCAATTGAATTTGGGAGACGACTACCGCTTGGGCTAAAGCTAAATTAGAACAGCTGGTTAAGCTGAGGAGTATTTTAACAGGCGCCTTTTTGTCAACGATTTTTTTGGTATTACCGGAAAGAATAACTTTTGGCCGGCCTTGGTCATTACGGATGATTTCAATTTCCTGAAAACAAATATATTTTAATCCCGTGTAGTTGATTGCTTTAAAAACAGCTTCTTTAGCAGTAAAGGTTGAAGCCAGATTTTCAACCCATTTGTTTTTTTTAGCGTAATTAATTTCCCGGGGAGTATAAACTTTTTTTAAAAATGATTGTTCATTTTTACGGAGAATATTTTTTAATTTTTCAAGCTCTAATATATCCAGACCAATGCCAACAATCATTGCTTAGAATTTATCCATGAAGTTAAGAGGATAATTACCCCGATAATATCTTCTACTGAGGCACCGCGGGATAAATCGCTGACTGGTTGGCGAAAACCTTGAAGAATAGGTCCGTAGGCCTTTGCTTTTGCCAATTGGTCAACAAGTTTGTATCCACAGTTAGCGGCGTTTAAATCCGGGAAGACTAAAACATTAGCTTTTCCGGCTACAGGGCCTAACTCATCTTTAATTTTTCTTTCGGCGACTTGTTTATTAATTGCTGTGTCAACTTGAAATTCACCGTCGTAAAGTTCCGGTGACTGTTCTTGAGCAATTTTGACCGCTTTAGTCACTAAGTCAACCTTTTTATGATCGGCACTGCCTTTAGTAGAAAATGAAAGAAAGGCAACTTTAGGTTTCCAGCCAAAGAACTTCTTTGCGCTTTCGGCTGAGCTAATGCCAATGTGGGCTAGTTCTTCACTAGTTGGTTCAATATTCATCGATGGGTCAGCAAAAATTATATTACCGTCTTCTCCTCCTTTAAAATCAGGGATTGACATTAAAAAAAAGCTGGAGGGAACCTTAATTTTTGGTTGTAACCCAATAAGTTCTTTTGAAATGGCAATCATTTGGCCGGATGTAAAAACACAACCGCCAATCATTCCTTGAG
>CAYSLZ010000035.1:0-5361 GCA_964432015.1 uncultured Gammaproteobacteria bacterium
TATATATTTGTATCACCACTTAACAATGGAGTATTTTCTTTAATCATATATTTTTCTAGTCTTTTCCTTAGTGTTTGTGATTCCGTATGTAAATAACGGTATTCAATCCTCTTGGCTTTGCTGTCTGAAACCTGTGACCGGTCAGCTTTTAATCTCACTCCGATCCCTCGGCAAGCCGGGCAAGCTCCCAACGGGGAATTAAATGAAAACAGCCTGGGTTTTAACGGGGGCAAAGAAATCCGACAGTCCGTACAGGCAAACTGTTGTGAAAAAAGTTTATTCTCGGTTTGCTGAGGGTTTTCAGGGAAAGTAAAACTGGCATCTTCAACCTTGGTTAATACTGCCCAACCCTGAGAAAGGTCAAAACTAAGCTCAATGCTGTCGGTTATTTTCTTTAAAAACTTTTTTTTATCTTTTGGCTTTCTGCTCCGGCTAATTCTGCCAGTAACTACTTGAATATTATGACGATTGGTTCTAATTAAATAAATGTCTTCATCTAGAGAATAAAACCTGCCGTCAATCCTAACTCTTTCAAATCCCTTTCCAGTCAGATTGTCCATTAATTTAGAAAATTCTCCCCGCTTATCTCTAACTACCGGAGAAAGTATCATGTATCTAGCTTTGCCTTCAGTATTTACAGTCTCAACTACTCGATCATAAATCTGTTCCGCTACCTGTTCCGGAGTTTGGTGTTTAATTTGCTCCCCGCAATTGGGGCAAATTGGATGACCAACTTTGGCATAAAGCAAACGCAGATAATCATAAATTTCGGTTGCTGTTCCCACTGTCGAGCGCGGGTTGTGAGACAATCCCTTTTGATCAATGGCAATGGCTGGCGACAGGCCTTCAATTTGGTCGACATCTGGTTTTGACGCCATGCCCAAAAACTGCCGGGCATAAGAAGATAATGACTGGACATATCTTCTTTGCCCTTCAGCAAAAAGGGTGTCAAAAGCTAAACTGGATTTACCGGAACCAGACACACCGCAAAAAACAACAAGTTCATTTTTGGGAATTTCTAAATTAACGTTTTTTAAATTATGCGCCCGAGCCCCTTTGATTTTAATTTTTTCCTGCATGCCTTGTTATTGTACTACATTTGCCATTCTTTCAATTTTTTAAACTGGTCACGAACCTTAGCCGCTCGTTCAAAATCAAGTTCACCAGCCAGTTTATTCATCTTCCTCTTCAATTCAGTGATTTTTTTATTAATCTCTTTGGGCGTTAAACTGCTCGGGTCTATTTCTTCAACAGTTTGCTGTTCTTTTCTTTTTGCCCAGCCGGGAACAATTTCTCCTCGAATCGGCTTCTTAATTGTTTGCGGAGTTATATCATGCTCTTCATTATACTTCTCCTGAATTTTTCTTCTCCGGTCGACCTCTTTAATTGCTTCTTCCATGGCATCGGTCTTTTCATCGGCATAAAGAATTACTTCCCCGGCCGCATTCCTGGCGGCCCGGCCCATGGTCTGAATTAAGGCAGTTTTTGACCTCAAAAATCCGCTGACATCAGCATTAAGAATAGCTACTAGAGTAACTTCGGGTAAGTCAAGACCTTCTCTAAGCAAGTTAACTCCGACAATAACGTCGTAATCACCCTGTCTTAAATCAGCTAGAATCTGACTTCTATCAAGCGAATCAACATCAGAATGTAAATACTGAACATTTATTTTTTTATTATTTGTCTTTTCCGGGTTGGCTAAAAAGTCAGCTAAATCTTCAGCCAGCCGTTTAGTCAAAGTAGTCACTAATACCCGTTCGTTCTTATCACTTCTTTCAATTACTTCTTGAATAAGATCATCGACTTGCTTTTCTGTTGGCCGGACATCAATTTTAGGTTCTGTTAACCCGGTTGGGCGAATCAATTGTTCAACCACTCGTCTTTTGGACTGCTGCTTTTCCCATTCTCTTGGGGTAGCGGAAACAAAAATAGTCTGCGAGTTCCTGTTTAAGAACTCTTTAAATTTTAAGGGCCGGTTGTCTAAAGCCGACGGCAGGCGAAAGCCAAAATCAATCAGAGTTTCCTTACGGGATTTGTCCCCCCGATACATTCCCCTAATTTGGGGGACAGTAATATGAGACTCGTCAATAACAATTAAGAAATCTTCTCCGTAAGCATGATGAAAATAGTCAACCAAAGTATGAGGCGGTTCACCTGGTTCCCGGCCGTCAAAATAACGGGAGTAGTTTTCAATGCCGGAAACATAGCCCAATTCCTGAATCATTTCCATGTCATGTTCAACTCGCTGTTCTATTCGCTGGGCTTCAACCAGTTTGTCTTGCTTTTTCAATTCTTCAACTCTTTTTCTTAAATCTTTTTGAATTTGTTCTATTGCCGGTTCTGTCTTTTCCGGGTCAGTTAAATAGTGTTTGGCCGGGTAAAGAAGATATTGGTCGTAATTAGTTTTTTCACCGGCTAAAAGTGGGCGGATGTAAATCCGGCTAATTTTGTTTTTTTCTATCTCTATCCCTAAAATCTCTTCTTTGTAGGCCGGGTGTATTTCTATTCTCTTACCCCGCTGTCGAAACTGACCGCGGTCTATCTCCCATTGATTACCCTGATAATGAAGCTCAACCAATCTGGTGGTAAGTTTTTTAATTGTCATTGGCTGACCAACCTCCAGTTCCATTACATATCGGCTGTATTCTGTTGGTGAGCCCAAATTGTAAATACAAGATACTGAAGCAACAATAATCACGTCATCCCGGGAAAAAATATTGCTGGTTGCCTGCAATCTTAGTTTATCTATTTCCTCATTGACCTCGGTTTCCTTGGCAATATAGGTATCGGTTTGAGGAATATATGACTCGGGCAAATAATAGTCGTAGTAGGAAATGAAAAAACCGACTGAGTTGTCCGGGAAAAAATCGCGGAATTCTTGATACAGCTGGGCAGCTAAAGTTTTGTTGTGGAAAATAACTAAAGTCGGTTTTTGAGTCTTTTCAATTACATTAGCAACAGTATAGGTTTTCCCACTGCCGGTCACTCCAAGTAAAACTTGATTATCCAAACCATTTTTAATCCCCTGGGTCAGCTTTTTTATTGCCTGCGGCTGATCGCCAGTCGGCTCAAATGGAGCATTAAGCTTAAAATTCATCGCCCCATATTCTAACATCTCCAACAAAATCACATTAAACATAGCCATCGCCACCTTTAATGTTGAGTAATGAGGATAGAAAGCCGGGTGTTATAATGTAGGTATGTCACAAAATCTAGATGAACTTGAATTTAAAACCCCGATGATGAGGCAATATCTCAAAATAAAAAAGGATTATAAAGACGCTTTATTGCTTTTCCGGCTGGGGGATTTCTATGAACTTTTCCTCGATGATGCCAAAACTGCTTCCGAAATTTTAGGCATTGCCTTAACCAAAAGGAGCCGGGGGCGGGACGGTGATATCCCAATGTGCGGCATTCCCTACCACGCTTTAGATAATTACTTAGGTAAACTAATTAAGGCTGGGTACAAAGCAGCTATTTGTGAGCAGATGGAAGATGCCGCCGAAACTTCGGGCATGGTCAAACGTCAAGTCGTTCGTGTCGTTACGCCGGGAACAGTTTTAAATGATAAAAACTTGGAGCAAAAAGAAAATAATTATATTTTAGGACTAGAATTTGATAAAAACCAATTGGGGCTTGCTTATGCTGATTTATCTACCGGTGAAATTTATATTCATCAAACTGAGTACCAGAATTTAGAAAAAAAGCTTATTCCCCAGCTGCAACGGATTAAACCATCAGAAGTCGTTTCTTCGCACCAAAACTACAATAATCCCCAAATCCTCCGCGGCCTAAGAGTAGTTCCGGAAACTAATATCTTCCCCTTCGACAACTGGGAAAAAGAAACTAGAAAATTTGAAAAAAAATTAAAAGACCATTTTCAAGTAAAAACATTTGACGGCTTTGGATTAGACAAAAATAAACACAGCCTAGGCTTAAAAGCTGCTTCCGGGTTACTAGGCTATCTAAAAGAGACTCAGCAGAGTGATTTAAATCATATTAAAAAATTGACTCCTTTCTGGTCAAAAGATTTTCTGCGCCTGGACTCAATGACAATTACCAATCTGGAACTATTTACCACTTTGCGGGGCCAAAAAGGAGGAACTTTAATTGAAGTTTTAGACCAAACTCACACTGCCGCTGGGGGAAGGAAATTGCGTCAGTGGCTCTTAAAACCCCTAAACCATAAAAAAGGATTAACCAACGGCTGGATGCAGTTGAAAACTTGAAAAAAAATAGAAGCCGAAGACGAGAAGTAGAAGATTTATTAAGTCAAGTTTTGGATATTGAAAGATTGCTATCTCGCATCTCGGTCGGCACTGCAAATCCTCGGGATTTGGAGGCGTTAAAAATAAGTTTAGTAAATATTAAAAAAATTAAAAATTTTTTAGATAAAAATCTAAATCAGCTGAATTATTTATTACCCGATAATCTAATTACTGAAAACGAACCGTTAATTAAACTGCTTGAGAAAAGCATTCAAGATGATCCACCGGCCACTTTAAATGACGCTGGCTACATTGCTGACGGAGTATCAAACAAACTGGATGAGTATCGTCAAACTCTAAAAGGGTCTAAGTCTTGGCTAAAAGAATTTCAAAAACAAGAACGTCAAAAAACCGGGATAGAAAATCTAAAAGTGGATAAAAACAAAGTTTTCGGCTTTTATATTGAAGTAAGTAAATCTCATTTAGATAAAGTTCCTGACCGCTACATCCGCAAACAAACACTGGTTAACTCCGAGCGCTATATTCTCCCTGAGCTTAAACAAAAAGAAGAAACCGCTCTCCAAGCAGAAGAAAAAATCAAGCAGCTGGAAAGAGAAATTTTTGATAATCTGCTTGATCAAATAATGGATTATGCTCAGCCGGCTCAAGAAATTGCTGGTCAAACAGCCAAACTGGATGTTTACACTTCTCTAGCAGTTGTGGCAGAGAAAAACCGCTTCGTTCGAGCGAAAATTAAAAAAAGCGGGAAAATGGAAATTACTTCCGGCCGACATCCAGTTATTGAGCAAATGCAAGATGACCAATCCTTTATCCCCAATGACACAATTCTTAACCAGAGGGACAGCCAAATATTAATAATTACCGGTCCCAATATGGCTGGCAAATCAACTTACTTACGCCAAACTGCTTTAATAACTCTCCTTGCTCAAATGGGGAGTTTTGTCCCCGCTGATAAAGCAGAAATTCCTTTACGCGACCAAATTTATACTCGTGTCGGTGCATCAGATAATCTTGCCCGGGGCCAAAGCACTTTTCTTGTTGAAATGGCTGAAACTGCTCAAATATTAAACAATTGCACTAATAAAAGTTTAGTTATTTTTGATGAAATCGGCCGCGGGACAAGCACTTTTGA
>CAYSLZ010000036.1:0-5079 GCA_964432015.1 uncultured Gammaproteobacteria bacterium
TTTAAGTATTCCCTACTTCCATCCGTTGAATTATTATCCACAACAATAATTTCTATATTTTGCATTTGGCCTTCAGCATTAAGCATTAGGCTTTGAAAAATTGACTTCAGGCAATTTTTCAATAAATCCTTCGTATTGTAATTAACAATAATTATCGATAACTTTACATTTTCAGCCATATTTACTTATTACTACTATTAATTATTCTAAAAACATACCAATTATTAACTACCAGTCCATATATTTCTCCGATAATTAATGCCCAAACACCGCCGATAACTCCCATCTTGGGAATTAAAATTATTCCGCTGATCAGGCTGATAATAAAATTTAATAGACGTAATGGCAGAAATTGGGTCACCCGGTTAGAATTTTGGATTACATTATCAGCAATACTGTTGATAAAAAAGAAAATCATGACCACTCCCATTAGTTTGAATACGGGTACGGCCTGCTGATATTCCGGCCCATATATATTTGTAATAATTAATTCTCCACCAAACCACATTACTGCAAAAAAAGGCAGTGAAGTTAAAACTAACACCGGTATGGTTTTTTGGTAGGCTTTTTTCAGTCTTTTGATGTCGTTAGCAAACATTTTTGAAAATGACGGGAAAAAAGCAACCGCTACACTTTGAGGAAAAAGAATACCGGCTTCAATAAATTTTGAAGCTGACCCGTAGATTCCGGCTTGAAAATCACCTAAGAAAATGCCAATTAAAATTAATGACAATCGCAAATAAAAAACGCCGATTATTTGTAAAACAGCAAAAGTCCAGGATTCAGAAAAAACTTTTTTATAAAACCGCGGCGCCCATTGCCATTTACTAATAAGGTTAGTTTCCGGCGAATATAAAT
The DNA here is from genome assembly GCA_964432015.1 of uncultured Gammaproteobacteria bacterium. GTDB lineage: Bacteria > Patescibacteriota > Microgenomatia > UBA12405 > JAHJSD01 > CAYSLZ01. Next base: position 859 of record CAYSLZ010000036.1, read on the forward strand.
TTAAAATAATAAAAATTAAACCGGTTCCCACTAGATAACTTAAAAAAAGCCAGCCTAGTCCCAACCCGGCCTGCATCATCAAAATGCCGGTTATTGTGTAACCGAGACTAATTCCCAGTGTAGCCAATCCAAAATAATGCATTTTTTCAAAAGCATTTTTTATACTGGTAAAAAGGTAGATTAAGTTATTAGGCAGAAGGGCTAGGCCGAAAATAAACATATACCCGGCTTTGAGCGGTGAACCAAGAATAAGAGCTAAAAGACAGCTTAGAAAAACAGAGCCGATTGCCAGTAAAAGACGGACCGGCATTAGTTTAGCCAAATATTCGTCTTTTAATTCCGGGCTGCGCGGTAAATGTTTTAAAACATATCGCTGGATGCCGAAATCCGCCAGCGGATAAAAATTATATCCCAAACCTAAAACCCAGTTCCAAATACCAAAATCACTGACCGGTAAATATCTGGCCAAAAGAACATAATATAAAAATCCGATTGCCCGGCTGACTGCCTGTCCCCCGGACATCCACAAACTGTTTTTAAAAATAATCTTTTTATTCATATGTTGACTCCTCGTTATCCTGAGTTCCTGTCATCCTGATCCCGACTTTAGGTCGTGGAGAAGGATCCCCTTCATGAGATTCTTCGTCACTTCGATTCTCAGAATGACGCAATTTAAATAATGTATTTATTTCTCACCTTTTTATACCCATTTTCGCCTAGCTTTTTTGCCAAATCAGGATTTTCAATTACTTGTTTAATTTTAGCAACTAAATCATCAAGGCTGTCTTTTTCAAAAAACAGACCATTTTCACCGTCGTCAATTACCTCTTCTAATAAATCCAGGTCAGCCGCAATGACCGGCTTTTTTCTTGCCCAAGCTTCCATAAAAACTAATCCTAAAGTTTCAAACTCGGACGGATTAACCAAAACCGTTGATTGGTCAAGAAGTTTAATTTGTTCTTGCCTATTATATTCTCCTTGTAAAGAAATATTTTTTTTTATCTTTTCAGGTAAACTATCAATCAGTTTTTCTATCTCCGGTGTATAAAGTGTTTTCTTCCCGGCAATGACAAGTTTTGGTTTTTCACCAATTGAACCATTGAACAGTCGAGCCATTGATTTTATCAACATTTCTATTCGTTTATGGGCCGCGTGGTTGCCTAAAAAAAGCAAAGTTGGTTGTTTAGGAAATTCGGGCTCAAACTTTTTGTCAACCAGTAGTTTTTTATCAACCGGCGGATTAAAAACAATAATTTTAGATTTATCAATTTTGTAATTTTTAATATAAAAATTTTTTTCCTGTTTAGTCAAACTATATATTTTATCCGCTTGTTTTAGTATCGGAATTAAAGGGAAACGGCTGAAATTTTCAAATTTAAAATGTGTGCAGGGTATCAGCCAAAGCTTGCTTCCGGTCAGCTTAGAAGCGATCCAGGCGTAAATAGGAATAGTTGTTGGAAAAGCGCCGCCGATAATAACCTCCGGTTTCCATCTGATTATTTTCAACCAGGGAAAGCCGATAAATACCGGTCCGGTAATTCTCCTGATTATTCTTGCCGGCCATCTAATTGTTCTAACGCGGATTATTTTATTATCTTTCCGTGGCCGTCTTTTTAATTTTTCCGCTTCCGGTGATAAAAAGTCATCAGTTGAATAAGCGTCGGAAGTAATGACCTTAACTTCTACTTTCTCTTTTTTCTTTAAAACTTCAACAAACTTATAAATAATCTGACTGCCGCCGTCCACCGCCGGAGGGTAAATATGGGATAAAACCAGAACCCTAACCGGGTTCCTGATATTATCCCGTCCTAAAGTCGGGATGAAATTAGATATTCGCTCGCTTTGCTCGCTGAAATTCATTTGTCTTTGTTTCTAACTGTAGATTTAATAAATTGGTTTATTTTATAGTGAGTTTTTTTTAAAAGAGAATATAATTTTTTAAGCTTAGACTGATTGCCAATATTTCTCTCCTCCATTAGTTCTACCCAAGTCTTATTTTCCAGTAATGACGCTCGTGAATTGTAATAAAATTTAACTTTATCTAGGTAGTGGTAGCGTCCATAGCCCTCGGCAATATTGGCGATAATCGAATCAAGCGATTCAATAAATTGATCACCGATGATTTTTTTCTCTTGCCATGATAATTTTTCGTAAATTTGCCAGCCAAGTTTACTAGCTTTTTTGGCTAATTGGTAAACTTCCAAATCTTCTAGTTTTATATAGTTCCCCATGCTTTAAAATATCAATACTAAATTAATATTAACAATTTCAAGCCGGTAAACCGGCTGAATTTCAAATTTCTGGTCGTACACGGCCTAATTTCCACATTCAATTAATCTCAGTGAGCGTAGCGAACAAATTTCTCTTTATTAATTTCAGGCTGGTATTCCAGCTGAATATCAGCTTGTAAAAGCATCTTATGGCAATTTTTCATGGTAATATTCTGAAATCAACTCCCAGTTATTATCCACCGGCGTCATTACCCAAACATATCCGCCGTTATAATTAAGGTAACCGTAAGTTAAAATTCTTTCTTCATCATCAACCTGCCAGGGAATTTCAGCCTCCACTGCTTCTCCATCAGACATATTTTCTACCAACCGCCAAAAAGAAGCAATATTTTTTATTGTTAGTTCCGGAACTATTTTAATTTCCGCCTTTATAAACTTATATAATTCACCCATTTTTTTAGGTGATTTAATCAGTCGGCCTGAGTTAAGCAGTTTGTCTCTAATTCCTAAAATTACTTTTTTCTGACGAATTTGGCGTGCCTGGTCAGTTCCTTCAATTTCATCCTCACTTTTTCTTGACCGCATATATTGGAGCGCTTTTTCTCCGTCAAAAGTTTGTTCGCCTTGTTTAAACTTAACCGTCATTACTTCGCCGCTGCCGTCATCTAGAGGATAAAAGCTGTCAACAAAAGTTCGGTCAACGTTAACACTAACTCCCCCCAGCTGGTCGACTAATTTTTCTATATCTTCCATTTCTAAAACAAGTGTGTAATTAATATCCGTTTTCAAAATTTCTTCAATTTTATCTTTAACCATTTCGGTGCCGTCATCAGGGTCAATTTTTTGACCGTAATAATAAAGAGAATTAATTTTGGTTTTTAAATCGTCAATCCACAAATCACGTGGAATTGAAAAAAGCAGATAATCACCGTTTTCAACATTAAAAGAAGCAACCAGCATTGTATCGGTAAGCAGACTATTGTCTTCCGGCCGTTTGTCCAGTCCAAGGATGAGAAAGTTTAAGTATTTTTCAGAATAAGAATTTTTAAACCCCTCAACAGTCTGCTGTATTAATTCTTTTTTATTAATCTCCGCCGCTTTAGTAAAACGGTGGAGATAAGAAAAGCTAATCCCGCCGACAACAACAGCTGAAAATAAAAATAAACACAAAAAGCCGATAAAGCTTATTTTTAAATAATTAATTATTTTTCCTGGTCTAATTTTTTCAGTTTCTTTGGTTGTCTTTTTTTCCATATCTTTTTGAAGTTTACTATTAACTCCTTAATTACCCAAATTTTGTTTCCTACACCTTTAACTGCATAAAAATTTTTGGCTTGTTCAAATAATATTTTAGCCAAATTTTTAATAAAAATCCGGCCGGGATAATGTTTAATAATTATATACCACCAATTTCGGGCAGTATAACGTTGGCGAAAACCGCTTATTTGGTCGGCTGTTTTCCCGCCGTAGTGGCAGCTGACCGCCTTCGGCAGATAAAGTGTTTTCCATCCATTGTCAGCCAACCGGATTGACAAATCAACGTCTTCCAAATAGGCAAAAAAGTTAGTATCAAACAGACCAACTTCTTCTAACGCCTTTTTCCGATAAACAACAACCGATGCCGGCGCTCCCCAGACAAACTTTTTTTGGTTATACTTCTCTACTCTCTTTTCGCCGTTGCCGATATTCTTACTTTTCCCACAAAGATTAAAATCCAGTCCAGCACTTTCAATCTCCGTCCCCTCCCAATTGAGCACTTTTCCAAATAGTGATACGATCGTATCATTATCTTTAAAATCTTTTATTGGCTTTATTACTTCATTAAACCAATTTTTGTCCAGCCGGATGTCATTATTCATTACTACCACCCAGTCATTTTCAGCCGCTTCTATCCCCTGATTCACCGCCTTGGCAAAACCAAGATTACGATTATTAAAAATAGCTTTAATTACAGCGTCATCCTGAGGGTCGGAGTTTCGACCCGAAGGAT
>CAYSLZ010000037.1:0-4768 GCA_964432015.1 uncultured Gammaproteobacteria bacterium
CCAACTGGTACTCCTCCGGATACTCCAACACCAACAGAAACACCGACTGGTACTTTACAGCCGACAGAGACACCAACGGTAACCCCAACAGGCACCTTACAGCCGACAAATACTCCGCAGCCAACGGAAGCCGTTGCGCAAGGTCCAACGCCGACCAGTGTTCAACTGCCTGAAGCCGGTATTGATTTCCCTGTCCAAGTATTGCTGATTTTTGGTTCCATAATAACTTTAAGTGGCTTGTTGATTTGGTTATAATGCAGGGATGAGTATTGCTGTTGTTGGCGGCGGAATAACCGGATTAACTACTGCCTATTTTCTTACTGAACAGAAAGAAAAAGTAACATTGTATGAGGCTAATGAAAAGCTGGGTGGGTTAGCTAAAAGCTTTAAAGATAAAAATTGGGATTGGGCTCTAGAAGAATACTTTCACCATTATTTTGTTACCGACAGTTATGTAAAAAATTTAGCTGAAGAATTAAAGATTAGTGATAAGCTTTTTTACAAAAAAGCACAGACATCGGTTTTTTCTCAAGGAAATATTTACCCTTTTGACCAAGCCGGCGAGTTTTTAAAATATCCCCATTTGAATTATTTTAATAAATTAAGAATGGGAATAATCATTTTTTTTCTGCGCTCATTTCCATATTTGCCCCTTTATGACAAATTTTCAGCTTCCAAACTTTTTCCAAAATTAGTGGGAGAAAAAGGTTGGCAATTAATTTGGAAACCGCTTATGGAGGGTAAATTTCATAATTCAATCGACCAAGTTTCTTTTTCCTGGCTTTGGGCGAGAATTAAAAAAAGGAGTGCCCGATTAGGTTATTTTAAAGGAGGTACGAAAATCTTAATTGACAAACTAGCTGATGAAATTAAGAAAAATAACCAAATAGCTACCAATTACAAGATTGATAAAATAAAAAAAGATGAGCATAAATGGATATTAGTCAGCGGTAAAAAAGAAGTCAGCGCCGATAAAATTGTTTTAGCCGTACCCTTACCTCAGGCTTTAAAATTAATCCAAAATTGGAAAGAGTTAGATAACAATCAAGTAGCAGAATGGAGGAAGTTAAAAAATATTGGTGCTTTAACATTAGTCCTTCGGTTGGAAAAGAAACTTCTTCCCGGCAGCAGCTATTGGTTAAATATTTTAGAAGAAGAGTTTCCTTTTTTAGTTGTTGTAGAGCAGACCAATTTTATTGACCCAAGTCATTATGGAAATGAAAATGTTGCTTATGTAGGGGGATATTATCCAAGTAATGCCTCTATTTTTAATCAAGATAAAGAGAAAATATTATCAAAATTTTCTCCTTACCTGCGCCGTTTGAATCCTTCATTTGAAAACTACTTAATTGATTATCAGGTTAATAAATATTTAAATGCTCAACCAGTTGTGCCGACTAATTATTCCTCAATTAAGCCCGGTCTTTCTTTAATTACTGACCAAATTTACTGGGCCACACCAAACCATATTTTTCCATGGGATAGGGGCTTAAATTATTCGATTAAGTTAGGAAAAGAAGCCGCCCGAGTAGTATTAAATAATTCGTAAATATTTTTTTGAGTCTGTGGAATATTGCTAACTTTCCTTCCTTGTTTTAATCATTTTTGTCAGTTAAAATGGAAGTGATGACCAAGCCGATTAAAAAAGCCCGGGCTTTACTTATTTCTATGCGTCCCTATCAATGGACAAAAAACTTAGCTGTATTTGCATCAGTAATATTTAACGGCCAGTTATTTAACTTGGAAATTATGGGTGAAACTCTTTTGGCTTTTGTTACTTTTTGCTTATTCTCTTCCGGTTCATATTTAATCAATGACGTTGTTGATGCTCCTTACGACCGTCGTCATCCTCGAAAACGGAATCGACCAATAGCTAAAGGCCTGGTTAGCTCTCAGGAGGCCATTCTTACAGCCGTCTTTTTGTTTAGTCTTGGTTTATCAGTTGCTTTTTATCTGGGTACCGGATTTATATTACTGATTTTAGCTTTTTTAATATTGCATTTAGCTTACAGTTTTATATTAAAAAAAATAGCCATATTAGATATTTTTGGAATTTCATTTTCATTTATTTTTAGGGCTTTAGGAGGAGAAGTTGCTACCGGCTACCATTTACCAGTTTGGTTGATGTTTACGGTTGTTTTCCTTTCTTTGTTTATAGCTAGTGGAAAACGTCGTAGTGAATACGTTAAAGAAGGATCAAAAAGTAGACCAGCCTTGGGAAAATACCAAAAGGCCCTGCTTAATTTTTATATTTCAATTTTTTCGGTTTTAACGCTGATATCATATTCTTTATTTACTTATTTGGCCCAGCCGGCCGATTTTGATCAGCCTAAAATACACGATTTTTTCGTAAAAAACTTTCCTTTTTTGATTGGCAGGAAATGGTTAATGTTAACAATATTTCCTGTTATTCTGGGTGTTATGAGGTATTCACAGCTGATTTTAGAAAGAAAAAGGGGTCAAAGACCGGGAAGGATTCTTGCCTCCGATATCCCATTGTTAATAACAATTTTTATTTGGGGGGCAATGCTGATATTTATAATTTATGTTCTTTAAATTACTTCTTTTAATATTTTTACTGATAACTAGGTTTTGGGGTTTAAGCTGGGGAGGTAATTTTCATTTTCACCCGGATGAAAATAATATGGCCTGGGCGGTCGAAAAATTGTCGTGGAATAATTTTGACCCTGATTTTTGGGCTTACGGTCAATTTCCTTTATATTTATCTTTCCTAAGCCGGCAGATAACCGGCGGGCAAGCGCATTTGCATCTTCGGTTTTGGTCAGCTCTTTTTTCGTCGTTAACGGTTGTAATTGGATATTTTTTAGCAAAACAGATATTCAAAAGGGAACGCTATGCCCTTATTTTCGGCTTGTTGCTGACTTTTACTCCCGGTTTAATTCAAATGGCTCATTTTGGGACAACAGAAAGCTTGTTGACCTTTGTCGGCCTTAGTTCGGCTTACTTAGCGGTAAAATATTATCAAACAGAAAACTTAAAATTTGTATTTTTGTCCAGTTTAATTGCTGGTATAGGTATGGCTGGTAAGCTGAATGCGGTTTTATTTTTAGGTGGCCCATTTTTGGCAATTATTTTACGGCCTAAACGATTTCGACGTTTATTTTTCTGGATTGTTTCAACTCTTTTTTTGACATTAGTTTTTTCACCGTATTATTTAATAAAGTTTAAAGATTTTTGGGGAACGTTTAGGTACGAGTCGGATGTGGCTAGAGGAATTGCGCCGGTTTTTTATACCCGGCAGTTTATAAATACCAAACCGTTTATTTTTCAATTTACTAAAATTTTCCCCTGGGTCCTTGGCCTGCCAATGTTTAGTTTATTAATTATTTCTTTATTTTCCGTCATTCTGAGGTCGAAATTTCGACCGAAGAATCCCCTTAAAAATATTAAATCCCTAGATTCTAACTTCTATCTTCTAGCTTCTTGCTTTCTCCCTTGGTTTATTTTTAACTCACTTCTTTTTGCCAAATGGACCCGGTTTATTACGCCGATTCTGCCGTTTTTAGTTTTGTTTATTGTTTATTCTCTTAAAAAATCCCAATTACTGATTACTTATTACTTATTACTTATTACTGTATTTTTATTAATCCTTCCCGGTATCCTCTTCATGAAAATTTATTTCCAGCCGGACATCCGGGTTCGAGCTTGTCAGTGGATGAATAGGAATCTTCCCGAGGAAACAGTGATTGTTTATGAAGGCGGTAACATAATTGACTTACCCCGCTTGGATCATAAAAAATTTGAGACAATAAACATTGATTTTTATCACTTAGATGAAGATCGAAAAGTCGAAAATAAATTAGATGACGCATTAGCCGAAGCTGATTACTTTTTTTCTCCGTCAAGAAGAATGTTTACCAATCATCTACGTCTTTCTGATCAATATCCCAAAACAGCTGAATTTTACCGTCAGTTGTTTTCTGGTCAAGCAGGCTTTAGTTTGATTAAACAATTTCAACCATTTGGTCCGGTCGGCCGATTTTTGCTCGGCAGTGATTTAAATTCAGAAGAAACTTGGACAGTCTTTGACCACCCAACACTTCGGTTGTGGAAAAAACACTTGTAGGGAACGCAGATCTGCCTCGGCGGCAGACGGGTCTGCGTTCCCTACAATATTTTTAAAACAGCTCTGTCTGTTCCGGGTCTTTTTTTAATTCTTCTTTGGTTTCAGATTTTGTTTCACTATCGCCGTTAATAATCGCCGGTATTCGTAAAAAATCATCAATTAGGGCTTGTTTAAACGTTCCATTCCTTAGTCCGGCCGCCGGATGGTAAAGAGGGTATAGAAGTAAATCTAAATCCTGCCAGACAATTCTTTTTGGCTGACCGTGGGTTTTTGAAATATAGACATTAGGGATAAAATAGTTTAAAGCAAATCTCCCCAGCGTAATAACAATTTTTGGTTCAATGGTAAGCAGTTGTTGTTTAAGCCAAGGAGTACAGGCGGCAATTTCCTCTGGTTTAGGGTCTCGGTTGTTCGGGGGCCGGTGTTTAAGAATATTACCAATAAAAACATCTTTTCTATCAAGATTAATTCTCGCTAGAAGTTTGTTTAACAGCTGACCGGACCGACCGCAAAAAGGAATTCCTTTTTGGTCCTCCCAATGACCGGGAGCTTCGCCTATAAAGACAATATCTGTATCTGGGTTTGGCCCGCCGGGTACAGACTGAGTAGCAGATTTGTAAAGAGGACACTTTTGACAATTTTTAATTTTCTCTGCCAATTTTTCAATTTTTTCTTCAACGG
>CAYSLZ010000038.1:0-4739 GCA_964432015.1 uncultured Gammaproteobacteria bacterium
TTTGCCATTTTCAAAATTTGGTCTTTAGCCCAATCATAATCATCTTCTTTTTTAAACAAACTTCTTAAACCAGCTCTAATCGCTTTGAGTACTCTTTTCACTATTATTTTAAATGTAACACTACCTAAACCACTTGTCAAGTCTTATAGTTTTCTAGGCTTTCAAAATAGCATATCCTATATTTATAATTACTACGAGCTTTAGGTATAAAATGGCCCTTTTTGACCTTAATCAAGATGATGTGGAAAACTTTTGTGGATTTATAAATTTATTGTTTCTAACCGTTTTAGAAGAAAAAATTGGTTGATTTTTTTAACTTAATATTCTCTTTAACTCGGTCACTTTTTTAACCTTTGGGTATGAATATATCTGGTCAAAACCAACTGCCTTAGCCTGCTTTTTACGCTTATCTAAACGACTGACCCGGCTAATTCCACCTAACAGCGATACTTCTCCAATAAAAGCTGACCCCTGAGGTAAAGATTTGCTTTTATACGAAGAATAGAGAGCACTGCAAACAGCCAAATCAGCAGCGGGCTCACGAACACGAATACCGCCGGTGACATTTAGAAATATATCGTAATCCCAAAGCGGCAAATTTAAATGCTTCTGCAAAACAGCAAAAAGCATTTCTGACCGGCGACGATCAAGTCCATTAACTACCCTTTTTGGCATTGGGGCGTAAGATTTACTAACTAAAGCCTGAACTTCTATAAGCATAGGCCTGGTTCCTTCAAAAATAATTGTATAGGATGAACCCACCTTATCCTGTATTTTTTCCTCATTATTAATGAATGAGGGATCAGTTACTTCAACCAAGCCTTGATCGGTCATTTGAAAAACTCCGACTTCATCTGTCGGCCCAAAGCGATTTTTTTGACTTCTTAACAAGCGAAAATATCCCGTTCTTTCCCCCTCAAAGTACAATACTGTATCAATTGCGTGTTCAATTGTTTTTGGACCGGCAATGTTGCCTTTTTTGGTAACGTGACCGACTAAAAAGACCGGAGTTTGAGACGTTTTGGCAAAATTTACTAACCGGTGTGTGCATTCCCGTATTTGACTTATAGAACCCGATACGCCGGATAAATCATTGGTTGATAAAGTCTGTATAGAATCAACTATTAGTAGTGATTTGGCTTGTTGCTTTGTCGCTTTGTCGCTTTGCATCTTTTCCAAAATATTGTCAACGTCGGTTTCAGGGTAAAGCAACAAGTTGTCTAGTTCATCTGGTTTCTTTTTACTGACGCGATTCAAGCGAAGCTTGACTTGTTCGGGGGATTCTTCACCACAAACATAGATAACAGAAAAATTGTTCGATTGTTCCATTGCTCGATTGTTATCAGAATTATTTCCTGCCAAACGCAACGCTAGTTGGGTTAAAAGGGTTGATTTACCGATACCAGGTTCGCCGGCGAAAAGAACAACCGAGCCGGGAACAATTCCGGCTTCGCCGGCAGTAGTGTCACCGCCTAGCACACGGTCAAGCTCGGTAATGCCGGTTGGAATTCTCGTAATCTTTTGGGCTTCAATATCTCTTACTCTCAACAATTTAGTCTGCTTTTTCCGTATTTTTCCACCATTTTTATCTTCCGCCCGTTCCATCATTTCTTCTACCATTGTTCCCCATTTACCGCATTCGGGGCACCGGCCTAACTTCTGCGGCGACTGCGCCCCACAGTTCTGACACATATAAATTGTTGCTTTCTTTGCCATGGTTTTATTGTATCAAAATAACGAAAAAATGGTTAACAGCCAAGGGCTGACCCCTCCGGGGCATTGTTACATTGCTACATTGTTTCCAAGTTTGCTACAACCACAACCAGTCAACCCTCAATTTTCTCTATTAACCCGTCGGTGGAGACCCAGATATTGAGCTTCCTAAAGAGATTACTATCGGCAGGAACCGGACAATGAGTTGTATGCATGAAACAATTTTTTAGTTTTTCCAATTGGTTTAGGGCTTTTTGAGCTAGGGGATTAATCTGAGCAGAAATAGTTAAAGCAACCAACGCTTCTGAACAAGTTAAACTGACCGATTTTTCTCCAATTTGTTTTTTTAGTTTTTTAACCTGTTTAATAACGTCCTTGGTAATTAAATCATGAGCATCATCTATATCAGCTAATACTTTTAAAGAATTTAAAATCGCCGCTGATTCCGCATGAAGTAATGGTGAGTTTTTCCCGCTGATCACCTGTCCATCAACCAGTTCAATTGCCGCTCCACAATTAATACCCGCCTCTCCCTTATTATTTTTTTCTTCCGCCTCTTTTCTTGCCTGACGAGCTGATAAAACAGTTGGCAAGAAATCTTCACCAATATCAACCTTTTTCATTAAAACAGACATTCGGTTAAGCACCTTCTCATCCACTAACCCTTTTTTATATTCTTGACGATAGCGAAAAAGATAAAAGTTAATTTCTTTTTTTGCTGCTTGTTTTACTTTTTCTTCATCAACAATTCCCCGGCTTAATAAATTAACTCCCATGTCCGTCGGTGATTGGTATTGCCGACAATAGTTATCTTCCGGTAAAAGCTTAGTAAAAATCGCTCTAATAATTGGAAAGGCTTCAACGTCACGATTATAGTTGACTGCTTTTTTATCATAAGCATCAAGATGAAAAGGATCAATTAAATTGTTATCTCCCAAATCAGCTGTGGCCGCCTCATAAGCAACATTAACCGAATGATTTAAATCTAAATCCCATACCGGAAATGTCTCCAACTTAGCATAACCAGAATTAAGACCTTTTTGTGCATCATGATAAATTTGTCCTAAACAAGTAGACAATTTACCTGAACCAGGTCCAGCTCCCCAAACAACAATTAATTGTTTATCAATGTCTAGATACTCGTCACGCCCATAACCTTCTCCACTTAAAATTAAGTCTAAATCATCAGGATAATCCGGGATTTCTCTACGGTAATGAACCGATAAGTTCATTCGTTTAAGACGTTTAGCAAATATTTTAGCCTCGCTCTCTCCCTCGTAGCGGTTAATAACAACACCCGCTACCGGCAAACCGGCCCTTTTTAATTTTTCCAGAGTTTTTATCGTGGCCAAATCATAACCAATACCCCAATCACCTCTAATTTTTCCATTTTCAAGCTGTTTGGCAGATATACAGTAAATAACGGCCATATCTTTTTTTAAACCTCTAAGGAGTTTTAATTTAGCTTCCGGGTCATAACCGGGAAGAGTCCGGGCGGCGTGATAGTCTTTCAACAACTTACCGCCGAATTCCAAATAAAGGCGGGCGGGAGTTTTTTGCATTCGTTTTTCAATAGCTTGTTTTTGAGCGTCTAAATATTTTTTTGTACTGAAGGCTTGGTTACCGCGCATTAACCATTATAACAAAAGGTTTAATATTGGAGCACGTTTAGTTAAACTATCGTTCGGCAGTTTAACTAATCAACGTTACTATTGAAAAGACAAAAAAGAAGAAAAAACCTAACCCAATAATTATCTGCCTTAATTTTGATGGCTGTAATTTCTCATCCAGGCGTTTTTTATTCAAAAACCAAATGAGTGGGAATAAAACTGTCATTGCCAAAGCATTTAAAATCGCTGACAGGGTAAGTAAAAATCTCGGCTCATTAATTCCCAATAACAAGGTAATAATACCAACTCCAATTTGGCCCCAAAGGGCAAAATAAAACCATTTGGACGGTTCAGCTTTTTCGCCTTCCTCCCAGCCGATTAAAATAAAGTTTTCAGAAATAATTCTTGAAGAGGACTCCAAAACACCCAGTTGAGTAGCATAAAGCATGAGCGCGGCAACAATAAGAAAAATTGTCCCCACTGCCGGAATTAATTTTCGGCTGATAACACCGGCCTCCTGATATACAAAATTTATTCCCTGAACATCAATCTGGCCAAAAACTAGACTCTTTGCCAAAACCGACAATAAAATTATTGTTACCAAGCCCAACCCCCAGAAAACAATTAAGTGTTCTTTAGTTACCAACTGCCACCATTTTTTAAATTTGTTTAAATTCAGCGGGGTCAAATCAAAGGTTTGCCCCTCCAACCGCGATTTCGTTATTTTTTTACGCCAGGGCGAAACTATTTTGTCAGCGTATTTTCCCATTCCTAATCCCTTTTCTTTGACATTGTAGGATTGAGATAAATTTAAATTACCGCCGGCGCCGGAATAAGCAAAAGCTCCTAAAAATGATCCCAAGCTGATTCCAGCTGGAAAAAACCAATAATTATGACCCTTGCCGACAAGGCCTTGGGCTAAATCAAACCAATCTTTAACACCAGTTAACAAAACTACTAAAATTAATATCAACGGCAGACCAGCTAAAATAATTGTTCTTTGCAAATACTCCATGGTTTGATATAAAATTTTACCGACACTAAGTATCAGGCCGGTTAAAATCAATAAGCCGATTCCCGCCCACTTTGTCTCATTAAACCCAAAAATTTTTGATAAAATTTGAGCAGAAGCTGAAGAAAAACCGGGCAAGCCCCAAGGGATAAAGGTGGAAAAAATAAACCAAATCGGCCACCATTTCCACAAACGCTTAAATCCAACAAAAACGCTTTCCCCCCAAACAAGCGAATAGCGGATAATCTCGGTGTTTAAAAAAAACTGCAGAGTAATTCCTAATAACGCTCCCCAAATAATGCCCAGACCGTGGTTAGCCGCCAAAAAAGGCCATAAAATTAACTCACCGCTGCCCAAAGCCAAGCCGAGTAAAATAAACGACGGTCCGATAATTTTTCCCAACT
>CAYSLZ010000039.1:0-4022 GCA_964432015.1 uncultured Gammaproteobacteria bacterium
GACCAAACCGATAAAAAGTCCATCCCCAGAAACTTCCTTGAGGCAGGTTAGCAATTCGGCCGGTTTTGGGTTGATTTTTAAAGTAATCAATTAGTTGAGTATATTTTTCTGGCAGTTGATTACGCATTTTTTTGTAGACAAGGGCGCCTCTGAATACCGGCCAGGAATAAATAATTATTCCTAATCCTAAAATCACGCTTAGGCCGGCAGTAATTATTTTATTTCGATGTATCGATGTATCGATGTATCGTATTCCGTGAGCAAAGAGTAGACTGAATGTAAATGATGCGGGTACGATGAATTTTGTGAACGGTGATCGAAAAACCTGATTTAAAAACGGCCACTGTCGAAGTAAGTAGTTCAGCCATGAAAAGGGTGGAGTGGCGGAAAGCAAAGCTACAGCTGAAAGGAGAAATAAACCAGTGAGAACTCCTTCAAGGTGTGAGGATTCGCTCCTTGGACGGTGAAACAAGCTAAAAATAGATTTTGCCAATCCTAAAATAACAACTGCTCCTAAAACATAGCCGATAATTGTGATTGGAGTGGAGGAGAAGTGGTTTTGCCAAGCCTCCATCAGCGGTGAACCAGCGTCAGGAAAGTCAAAGTAATAGCCTTTCAGTGACAAAAAATTGCTGATATAGCCGCGTTTTTGGTTGCGGAGGAAAGTCTCTTCAGTTGACATTCGGTTAATCAGTGCTTCAGTTGGGTGGTGGCTGTTGGTAATTAAAAAATATCCAAACGGCAAAAGCCAAAAAGCGTTTAACAAAAGAATTATGAGTGATGATTTAAAAATTATGAGTTTTTTATCTAAGAAGTTTAAAGAAATTATTCCCAGACATAATCCATAAACAACAAACAAGGTTTGAATATAAAAACAGGGAATGGCCAGTATATTCCAAATAATAAATTTCCGCCAGTTTTTTTTATTTGGTTTTTTTAAGATTGCTAAAAAGCTGAAAATAAGCCAAGGAAAAAACCCCCAAAAAGTTGTAAACGCTTCATACGGCACCCAAAACAATTGAACTGTACCGAAATTTAATAAGTAGAACAAGGCTGCAGTTAAGGGAATAACTCCTCGGACGGTGTCAGTAACTGACTCCTCCGAGGTGTTGTGTAAGTGTTTTACTCCAAAATAAACGCCAAAAGTTCCCAAAGCTAACATACCAAAATGCCATAAATATCGAATCCAGTTATTAGGCAGAATTAAAGTAAAAGGCAGCAAAATAATTTGCCGAATTAAATCAGCTGCGTGTCCCATACCGCCGACCAAACCTAAGCCTTGGTATTCCTGCCAGACGGCAAATAAGCTCCGTTTAATATTCATCCAGATATTCAGTTCCGGCATTAAATTATCCCAGCCGATTAAGTAAGTTCCGGGGGTGAAATTAACTGCATAGATAATTAGAAGTATTAAGGAAATAATTAAAATCGGCCAATTTTTAAGCATTTTTTTAAGCATTTGCTTAATTTTAACTTATAGCTGCGGTAGATTCCAGCTTTGGGTTTAATTCGGGAAGATTTACTTTTGGTTTTTTTATGCCTCTAATCAAATACCATAAAATAGTAATTGTTTTATTAGGTAAGAGAGTAACTGTAATCAATTGGAATAAATTAACAATAATTGCTGTAAACGAAGGCTTAAAACCAAGTTTTAAACCGTTTAAACGGCTTTTGAGCGTAAACCAAAAGGTTCGTTTAGGGTTGATGTGAGACAAACTTGTTGGTCGATAACGGTAAAATAATGTCCAATCTTTTAAATTAGCGATTTTGCCATATTTCATTAATTTAAATAAAACATCTAATTCCTCTGCTGAAGAGCAGGCAGGGGAGTACCATTGAAAATTTTCAGGCAGTAGATTTCTATTTATTATTATTGACGGTTGCTGCATTGGTACTGCCCGAAAAATCATTTTTCTTAATTTTTTATTATTTAAAGGAAATATTTTTTGACCGATGATTTGGTCTTTTTCATCAATAACGACGCATTGGCCGCCGACAGCAATTGTGTTTTTATTTGTTTGTAGGTAATTCAGCTGTTTTTCAAATCTTGTTGGAAATGAAACATCGTCAGCGTCCATGCGAGCAATAAATTGACCTTTGGTTTTGCTGATTGCAAAGTTAGTAGTTGCACTGACGCCAGAATTTTTTTTGTTTTGGAATGCCTTTATCCGGTTGTCTTTCAGGGTATAGTTTTTAATTATTTGCCAGGAGTTGTCCGTTGAGGCATCGTCGACGATAATAAATTCGAAATTTTCATATGTTTGATGGAGGATACTGTTAATTGCTTCCGATAGAAATTTACCGGCATTATAAACCGGCATGACAACTGAAATTAATAGTTGTTTTCTTTTATTTTTTTTCATCTTTAGCTCTGATAACAAACAATTTTGTTAGCAAAGCGAAAGAAGGCATATGGTAGTGGAGGTGTTTGTTGTTTTGGTGTGTTGTGTTGTTGATTGGACGGTTGGTTGGTCGGCCGGAGACGGCAGCAAGGTTTTACCCTCGCCACCGTCTCTTTGCCGTTACTGCAGGGGACCAGGGTCCACCGTCTCGTGGGCCCAGCCAAGCTGCTCTGCTTGTTCGACTCGGAAGTCGAACTCAGCTTGGCCCCACTCCTCTTCTATGAGGAGAGCAAATCCATCGGTGACTTTCACAGCGTAGTGACCGGGCCCGAAGGCTCGGTATACACCATTCTCCGTCTCATTGACGGCCCATCCACCAACGATCCCGATGTACCCAACAGGGATATCGAGTTCGAAGGTAACAGGAACCGAGGAGATCCTTGTTTCCTCATAGATGGTTGGGTGTCGCTGTTGTGACTGGGTCTCGGCCTCGGGGTTGAGAACGAAGAGTTCAACGGCTTCGCCGTCTCGTTCCGCCCTTCCCTGGGCATAGACTTCCTCTTCCGTCTCGCCGAGCTCGGTTTGCTTCTGGTCCTGCACAACCACCTTCTCCTGGGTGGTGGCTTGTGCCGACGGGCCAAATTCCAGCGTTAGCACTATTGCAACTGCTAACGCTAGCACGATGGCCAAAGCTCCAAGAGCTATGGCCAGATTTCTCCAATCTTTCTTCAACATTTCTTCACCTCCGGAGATGAAAAAATAGTGGGCGGGAATTTCTTCCCAGTGATGCTCTTGCCCGTTTCTTAGTGAGCACACCGTGCTGAAGTCGAGGGTCCGACCTCAAAACGGTGTGCTCAGCAGTTGAGCATTGCCCATTTCTCCAAAAGGTGTTACACCAAAATAAATTTCCACTAAACACTCCGACCTAAAGTCGTGAGTGTCGCTCCTCCCGCAAAATGCGGGATTCGCTCCATATGCCTTGTTAAAGTGCTTAGTAAGCCCAAATTAAACTTGGCTCACAAACGTAGATTCGCGAACGAATCAGGTTTGTTTACTTACTAAAACCTGCCGTGTACCCAATGTGGTACTGCGGTCATCTGTAAAATTGCTGAGAGCAACGGCTAAGAGCAATTCTTAGATTGCCCTCAACCTGTTGATCTCAAGTCTAGTTTAGTTCTCGATCAAGAACGTAAATCGATGTTTTTAATGTACGTTATTATTCAGAATTTTGTTCCAGTTCCCAAACTCTTCGTCCACTGCCGGCAATATTTGTAATTCTAATTTCGCTGTTGTCAAATTCAACAGTTCCGTCAACAGTATCATCTGGTTTTAAACTGATACTTTCAGAGCTTCCATCTATACATCTTGTGTAACTAATCCGTTGTTCTTCTTCTAGATGAACACTTCTGACAATTCCTTTATTTTCAACAGCAACTCGGCTGTCAAACCAAACGCAGTCACCTTCTTGAACATCAGGAGTACCTCCACAGGCGGATAGTAATCCTGCAAGACCGATAGCTGAAACTGTTCTGATTGTTTTTTCTTTATTCATTTTTATTTTTCTATTAAATTATTAATTACTTAATATTCTAAATTCTAAGTTCTAGGTTCGGAATACTAGATACTTAAATTTGGCCGCGGCCGTATTTTCTTAAAAGTAAACCGGCCAGGCTGATTATG
>CAYSLZ010000040.1:0-3787 GCA_964432015.1 uncultured Gammaproteobacteria bacterium
AAAATATTTACAATTTATTTTTATCAAAATTTAAATTTAAATTTTGATTTTTATTTCACGTTCCTGTCACAACCAATCCTGACTTAAATATAAAGTTCAAAACTTCAATATTCGAATGATCAAAAAAATTTGAATATTTGAAAATTAGAACATTTGAACATTTTCACTTTTCTTCTTATGAAAAAACTAGGGAAATACTACCAACTAGACCCAAAACGAATGCCCAAACATGTGGCCATAATTATGGACGGCAACCGCCGATGGGCGGAAAAACACGGCAAATCTCCAACTAAGGGTCATCAGGCCGGAGCCGAAAATTTAAAAGATCTTGTTGACCACGCTGAAAAATTAGGTATTAAACATATTACGGTTTATGCTTTGTCAACAGAAAATTGGCGTAAACGGGCTAAAAAAGAAGTCAAAGGAATTTTCGACCTTTTAGTAAATATTGTTAAAGAAAAAAAAGAAGACTATAAAAAACGGGGAATAAAATTTTTTGTTCTCGGTAACTTTCAGGCTTTTCCGCTTCGGGTCCGCGACGCAATTAAAGAAATGTTAAATATTGTCAAAAAGCATGAAGTAATGCGGTTTAACGTTGCTTTAAACTACGGCGGGCGGGATGAAATAATCCGGGCAATTAAAGAGATGATTAAAGACGGGGTTAAAGCAAAAGATGTTGATGAAGATTTAGTCAATGATTATTTAGACACTAAAGACCAGCCTGACCCGGACATTATTATCCGCACCGGCGGTGAACTGCGTTTGTCAAATTTTCTTCTCTGGCAGATGTCTTATGCCGAACTTTATTTTACCGATACTTTGTGGCCTGACTTTGGTCCGGAGCAGCTGGAAAAAGCAATAAAAGACTTTCAAAACCGCAACCGCCGCTTCGGCGGAAAATAAAATAGGTGACAGGTATTAGTGATTAGTGGCTGGGTATTGTAATAGCGGACTTCCACAGTACCACGTGGAGTACATGACAAGTAATCTGCGTAAAAACTTTCATAGTAAAAATAAAGGATTAATTGGCGAGAATAGTTCACGATCGTGAACTATATTTGCCAAAGTGGCTGTATTTGGGTAGAATTAATTTATGGCCCAAAAATCAAGACTGCTGAAAATTTTAAGAGCTGCTGAAGATGTTCTCCTCTTTTTTGATGATTACTTTAAATCTACCAGCTGGGTTTATCATGGGACAGATTTATCTGGGTATCAGATTCGGAAAAGTAAAAATTATTTAATAAATAAAAAAAGATTAGACAAGAGCTTAGTTCTAAAAAAGGCTTCCAAAGACTCCCCACAAAGGGTTTTAGCCTTAATTACCAAACCTTGGGATAAAAAATGGCGATTGGTAACCTTTGATATTCCTGAAAAAGAAAGAGATAAACGAGATAAGCTTCGTTATCAATTGGAAGAATTGGGCTTAAAACATTTTCAACGCTCTGTTTGGATTTCTCCTTTACCAGTAAATCAACATTTAAAAAAAATAGTTCGACAAATTGACAACCGAGAAGAATTAAGTATTTTTATTGGGCGGTTATTTAGTCAGGCCCAGAAACAGTTAGTTGGAGACCTTTGGGAGATTGATTGGTGGCAGAAGAAGGCTGAAGAATTGATAAGCAAGTTTAAAAAAGAAGAAAAAATAAAAGCGGCTGACAAAAAACAATTCTGGGATTTAGTTTTAGTGCATCCAAAAGTTCCTCTAGATTTGCTGCCTTCAGATTGGCCGTTGGAACAACTGATTAAAACTTTCAAAGTAAAAATAAAGGATTAACTGGCGAGAATAGTTCACGATCGTGAACTATATTTGCCGGGGAGAGGGTTGACTTTTGGTTACAATCGTTTAGTATATAATAGTAGAGATGACGGTTATAATTTCTGTTATTACTTTTCTATTTTCATTATTTTTCTTCCCTAATATTGGCAGTCCTGTCTTTGGGGCGAAGAATTATTTTTTAGCGGTGGGGGTTATTGTTCTTTTGGTTTTTGCCGGGTTTAAATTGGTTCAGAAAGAAAAACTAACTTATTCAGTTTCTCCTTTAGATATTTTTGTTTTCCTCTTTTTGGTTGCCAACCTTGTTTCTTGGTACTTTTTACCCCGGGGAGTTAAAGCGCGGGCTTTGGTTCAACCTTTAGGTTTGGGAAGTGTTTTACTGCTGACGCTTTTTTATTTTGTCGTTGGTCAATCTAAAGCAAAGGAAAAAATGACAACTATTCTTTATTCATTGGTTGCTTCGGGAGCGATTCTTAGTTTAGTCTCAGTGGTTTTGTTTATTCTGCCGGACGGTTATTCTGCCGGCTGGGTGCGCTACGCTAATTTTCTAACTTTTGCTAATCCATTTATATTAGCTCAGTTTTTGGGTTTAGTATCGATTTTTTTAATCAGTCAAGTTGTTAAGCAAATCAGTAAACACGGAGAAATAAAACAGTGGTGGCTGGCGGTGGTTTCAGTGATAATTTTGGTTGGTTCAGGGGTAACCATTTACCGGTCAATTCAAGCAAAGCCGGCTTTGTTAGACTGGTTTTCATCATGGGCAACAACAGTAGAAGCTTTTAAAAGAAAACCGTTGTTTGGGGTTGGCCCCCGTAATTTTAACACTGCTTTTAACCGTTTCCGCCCCCGTGAGTTTAATCAGACAGATAATTGGAATATCCGTTTTGGAGCTCCGCACAGCTGGTTTTTACATGTCTGGGCGGAATTAGGAATCATTGGTTTGGCAGCTGCCGTTTTATTGTTAATTCGCAGTTTGTCAGTAGCCAAAACTAAGCCCAGTTATCGCTATTTCCTTGTTGCGGCCTGGTTGGTTTTATTTCTTTTTCCGGGCAATTTGATAACTCTATTTTTGCTATTTTTAGGTTTGGGTTTGGCCCGCGGCAAAGGGCATCAAAAACAATTTAATTTAGTAATTGGAGAAAAAGACCGGAACGGAGCCCCTTATATTGTCGGAGGATTGTTAATTCTTTTTGGGTTGTTGATCGGTTATTATACTTATCAGGTTTTAAGGCCGGAGCTGACTTTTTACCGGGCAGTGGTGGCCGCTTCTGAGAATAAAGGGGCGGAAACTTATGATTTACAGCGAAAAGCAATTAATCAAAACAGATTTATTCAGACTTACCGAATATCTTTCGCCCAAACAAATTTAGCTTTAGCAACAAATATTATCCGCAATGCTCAAAATCAACAACAGGAATTAACCGACCAACAGCGTCAACAGGTGGAGCAGTTGATTTCCCAGGCGGTTAATGAGGCTAAATCGGCAGTGGCTTTGGAACCGCAAAATGTAGTTGGTTGGGAAAATCTGGCCCAGATTTACCGCCAGTTGATTAATACGGCCCAAAACGCTGACCAGTGGTCAATTTCGGCTTATCAGCAGGCAATTGCTTTGGATTCATTAAACCCGCGGTTGAGGGTTGATTATGGTGGTTTGCTTTTTGCTTTTGGTCAGTATGAAGAAGCGGCTAGACAATTTGAAGTTGCCGTCAACTTGAAAAATGACTATGCCAACGCCTGGTACAACTGGGCGTATGCTTTAAAAGAGCAGGATAAGCTTCAGCCGGCAGTGGAGAGGTTGCAGCAGGCAGTTAATTTAGTTGACCGGGATTCTGATGAATATGAAAATGTTAGTCAGGAGCTGGAGGAGTGGAAAGCAGAGTTGAGTGAACAAGAACCGCCGGTTGTTGACCAGTCTGAAGAAGGCGAGATTACCCGGCCGGAACCTTTACCCAGTCCTCAGATAGATGAACCAATTGAATTACCTGACGATGCCGCACCGCCTTTGGAAGAAGG
>CAYSLZ010000041.1:0-3786 GCA_964432015.1 uncultured Gammaproteobacteria bacterium
AAATTTGGCCGCGGCCGTATTTTCTTAAAAGTAAACCGGCCAGGCTGATTATGGTTGCAAATCCTGTTCCAATTAGGATTTCACCAACTCCGCTGCCAGCTTCAGGAAGGACTTGTGGAGCAACAATACAAAAAGAAGCAGTGTCTTGATCATTTTCACCAGATTCTGCTTTAGCTTCAACTTTATTGATTAAACATAACGTTCCGTCAATAATATTTTCATTTTCAGAATTAATGTGAGCCCTGATTTCAAAAGTTTCTTGATCACCGGCTTTGAGTTCATTTATTTGCCACGTAATTTGGTCGTTTTCTTGATTAAATTCTCCAGGGTTAAAAATTATATTTAAGTATTGGGGGAGGGTATCGGTTACTTGAATCTTTTTTAAATCTTTATCGCCGCTGTTTTTAATGGTGATCCGGAATTTAATTAAATCTCCGTCGCCAAGAACGATTTGAGATGCAGGTAAATCATCCTGCCAGTCACTTATTTCTGTTGTTATTACTTGTTTGTCAACTATAAGTTGGGAAGTCGGCTCTTCTTCACCGTAGATGTATGCCTCAGCCGGAGTAGCAATTAAACCCAAGCTGATGACGATTGTTATTCCTACCACAATGGTCTTGCCCGGAATGACATTTTTCATAATAAAGTATTATATTACTGTATTATGGGATTGTCAAGTCTTTTTAGGGGTGCCGAATCTTTCTCTGGAGACCTTAATTATTTTTTCCCGATTTTTATTGTTGCAATCAGGCAAAGGTAAAGTTGTGGCGTAAAAAGGATTTGAGGTTTCACTGTCAATACAGAGTTTTAGTAATGTTTCGTATCGACCTAAAGAAACCAAGTCGTCTTCTTCAAAGTTAGAACCAAACTCATGCTGGAGGATTTGCGCGTCTTGCGCCCCAACAGTAAATGAAATTAATGTGCCGATGTTGCCCAAAATTGCGTCTGAAATATCTCTGTCTAATTGGGCCATATATTGGTTGGCAAGAGTTAAGTTTAGCTTGTACTTTCTTGCTTCGGAAAGAATTTTTATAAATGATTTAGTGGCAAAATTTTGGAACTCATCAACAAAAAGATGAAAGGGGTTGCGTTGTGCTTCAGGTTGATAGACGCGGTTCATTGCCGCTAATTGAATTTGGGTTATAATCATTGCTCCGAGTAGGGCGGAATTGTCTTCGCCAATTTTACCTTGTGATAAATCACAAAGAAGGATTTTTCCCTCATCCATAAATTCTTGAATTTTAATTTTAGATTTTGGCTTGTTGATTATTCTTCTAATTAAGGGAGAATTAACAAATTGGCCAACTTTATTTAATATTGGGCTGATTGCCTGAGATTGAAAATCTCTTCCCATTGAGTCAAATTCCTGCGTCCAAAATCTTTTTAATGTCTGGTCATTTGTTTGGGAAACAATTTTATTTCTGAATTTTTGGTCGGTTAAAATCCTGACTATGTCTTCCAAAGTGGTATCAGGAACAGCGGTTAGGGTTAATAAAGTGCTTCTTAGAATATGTTCTAAACGCGGGCCCCATGAATGTCCGTATAACTTTTTAAAAATTGAGACTATACCGGAGGCAACTAGCTCTTGTTGTGCTGGATTATAGACTTCCAGTGGATTAAGCGGGTAAGAATATTTTGGATCAGCGGGATTAAAATAACAGGTTTGATTAATTCGATGGCTGGGAATGTAGTCAAGCAGAATATCAATTAAGTCTCCATGTGGGTCAATAACGGCGACACCTTTATCTTTACGGATATCCTCAATTGCCATGTTGGCAATTAAAGTTGATTTTCCAGTTCCCGTTTTCCCAATTGAATAAACATGACGTGGTCGGTCTTTACGTTTGATACCAAAGGTGGTTAAATGGTTTTTATAATTAGTTTGTCCAATGAAGGTTATCTGTTTTTTTTCTTCTTTGGTTAAACTGCCGGTAGCAGCCGGCAGATTTTCTGGCGGCTCCGTTCGCCGTTCTCGTCCCCAAGCAATGTTGGGTAACGTTATCAGTTGGCTGGGTAGATGCCATAAAGAAGATATTTCGTTAATATTAAGAACTTGATTAGTACCCCAGGGCTGACGTTCAATTATTGCTTTTTCTAGTTTATTTTTTCTCAAAAAGCCACTTTTTTTTGAGGTTAATGAATTAGATGAAGGGTTAGTATAAACACCAAAAGAGTTAGTTAGAGCGGTTAAATGGTCTTTTTTATTAGTTAGTAGGCGAATGTAGATTTTGAACCCGGGATGATTGATTTTTTCTTCAATCAAGGTTTTTTTAGGATGCGGCTTATATTCTCCTTCTTCATTTTTACCTCCGCCTGTTTCACCGATTTTACTGAATTTGTACTGCCAATTTTTTGGCGCTGGAGTTAGTAGTAATTGATATAAGTAGATATCGGTTGGGTCTTTGCTTTTGGAAATTGTTGCCAAAATTGAAGATAAGGGATCTGTTTTTTCAAATTCCTGAGCAGTTTTCAAGGGTAGATATTCTGGTTGGCGGAGAGTTAATTGAGTAGTATATAACTGATTATTTGACTTAATTTTTTCAAATTCTTTAAACTCACTAATTAGAGCTTCTTTAAACTGAGCCAGCAGCTGGGCCTTGAAAAAATTAATTTTGTTATCTGGAATACCAACAACAAAATAAGTTTTTTGGTTTAGATTGATGATTTCTAGTGAATATTTTGGGTTAGGTGAACTAAAAAAAGGCAAAATAGATTTTCTGCCTTCAACTAAATTTGCTAATAAAGCATAAGTTTGTTCAATACTGTCTTCGTTTCCTTTGGGGACTCTGATTAACAAAAATTGCATAAATTTATTTTAGCATGAAGAGTAATATATATGGAATATAAATGTATAATAAGTAAATGAAAAGATTTTTTGACCCGAAACTGATGGGATCGGTAACCCCGAAAAAAGATAAGAAAGTAGTTGTTTTTTACAACCCGAGTAAATTACGGACTTTTATTTTTGGAGCAGGAACCGGGGCAGTTATTTTAGGTTTGGGGTATTTGGGGTTTCTTTGGCTGCCATTGGCAAGAGCAATGGTTGATTATCACTGGCGGCAGACTATAGTAGAGACAAGTCGCGGCTTGTCTCTACGAAAAAAATCAACGCCAACACCAACGATTACCCCAACTCCAATGCCGATTCCAAAAGTTCCTGATGACTGGCCGATTACTGATAAAAACTTTTCAATTTATATCCCAAAATTAGAAACTACAGCAAAAGTTTTTGCTAACATTAATCCCAGCAAACCGGAAATTTATCATCAAGTTTTAAAAGAAGGGGTTGCTCATGCAGCCGGCAGCGGGTTGCCTGGTTCAACTAAAACTGTTTATTTGTTCGCCCACTCAACTAATGCCCAGTGGAATGTTGTTCGTTACAACGCTGTTTTCTTTTTACTTAATCAGCTTGAACCGGGTGACGAAGTGCATTTGGCTTATGAAAATCGACCCTATACTTATCAAATTTTTGACAAGAAAATAGTTGGTTCAAAAGATGTTTCTTATTTAACTGATTATCAGCCGGGGAGAGAAGAAATAATACTTCAAACTTGTTGGCCGCCGGGGACAATATTGAAACGCTTATTAGTCTTTGGTAAATTAAAAGGATGATTATTTCAGATAAAGATATTGAGAATAAGGTTAAAAGCGGTCAAATTAAAATTGAGCCTTTTAAACTTTCTAACCTTCAGCCGTCTAGTTTAGATTTGGAATTAAGTGAAGAAGTAAGAGTTTTTGATAATTGGCAGCAGGGAGAAATTGATGTCCGTCGAAAACAGGATGTTT
>CAYSLZ010000042.1:0-3555 GCA_964432015.1 uncultured Gammaproteobacteria bacterium
CTCTCGGTTGCGCCAGCGCCACCAAAGAATAAAGCCATAAGCTAACAGCCCCAGTCCAACCAAAATTATTAAGAAAATAAAAAGAACTAAAGCATAATAGGTAACAGTATTAATTAGTTGATTGATCGCTTGTTCTATCATCTTGTATTTGCTGGAGAACAACTCCTTGTGGGTTTATTTTAATTAATTTTAAGCACCATTCAGCTAGCCAGCGGATTGCATCGTCAACCTTTTGTTTTAAACCGTAAGCTAATTGTTGCTTATCTAGAGGCAAAACAATCTTGTGTTGCTTAGCTGAAGGGGCGGTAACTAAAACCTGTTCAGTTCGATCGTCTTTAACCGGCTTGGATAGATAGATTTCTTTTTTTTCTACCCTTTCCAATAAAGAGTCTAACTCTTTTGTTGGTTCAACTTCCAAAGATTTTCTTTTGACTTCACCAGTTTTGCCGATCTCTAATCGTTCTTTTTTCAACATTTGTTTCAGTATAACACAGATACAAAATTAATGGAGTTCGGCTTTTTTTTCTTTTATAAAGGAGTTCCAGTCTTCAATAAACTTAATTAATGAGCTAAAAGGCATATCAACCAAGACAGTTAAAAATACACTGACAATATTGTATTCTTTCCATTTGTTAGATAGCCATTGGCCTAATTTGGCAACTGGAACGGAAAGAATATCAAGAATAAATTGCCAAAAAGTAGTTTTTTCTTTTATTGTTAGCTCTTTAGCCTGCTGCCTAATAAGTAGACCAGCAAAGACAACCATCGATACATTCAACGTGTCGACAAATAGAGAAGTAGCCGGGACTTTGGCGACATAAAAGAGGAAAAATACCAGTCCAATCGAAATAAGCGTGGTTAAAGCATATAAAAAACTGATTAGTAGTTTTGCCAAAAAGCCCCTTTTATGTTTTCTGATTTCATAAATGTCAGTTTCATCTTGCCGGTAGACAACTTTTTCAATTTCTTCAATCACTTTTTTTTCGTTTTCTTCAGGTGGTGGACGGATAATAATGACTAATAAGAACATGACTGCGGCTGGAAGTAAGAGGTCGACAATAATAGCTAGTGGTCTGAATTCACCGTAAACAAGTTTGGCTAACGGAATCTCAGCAATAAAAAGTGACACTATACTGGCAACTAAAATTGATAAAGTTGAATAAATAGCGGCCCTAACTAAACGTCCTTTTAAAGTAGATAGCCTTTCCTGGTAAGCGTTTTTGATTAATTTGATTAGGGTTTTGGGATGGCTAAATTTTTTGATGGTCTGATTTAGGTCTTTTCGTTTTTCCAGAATATCACCTAAAATTAAGTAGATAGTATCGTAAGTTTCACAAATTTTTCTAAATTTGTTCCCGAGGGGATGATTAAGGTCGTTTTCAATATTGTCCCAAATATCAAAAATTTTATTGCTAAAGGTTTGATAAGTTTCTTGTTTGTTATTTATCCAATCGGGGTGGTTAACTTTTAGGAGATGATAGGTGATTATGCCGTCGCCAAGGCTAAACAAACTCCTTTGGACCGCAATATATAATTGTTGTTCTTTTTCACGTTGGGACAAATCAATTTCCGGGCTTAATTCTGTTCTTTCATTCATTGATTTGGTCATAAAATTAAGGAGAAAATTTTCTTTCCAAGCGGGGTCTAAAATTTCTTCAATTTCACAAGCGGCAATTTCAATAGTCCAATTATACAAATTAATTTTTTTCTTTACATGGTTTGAGGAAGTAAGGGGATTATTTTCCATCAGATAAATGTATTTTTCTAGGCTTTGTTCAACACGGCCTGTTTTTTCACGGGGGATACTATCATTAGGGAAATGCCCTCCTCTTATCAGTTCTTTGATTAAAGGTTCGGCAATTTTTTTAGGCTGAGCATTCGGTAAAAGATTTACCCCGGAAATTTCTGAAATCAGTTTCCTTTTCAATATGCGCTCGATTGTTGCCCGGCGGAGTAAATGTTCTTCTTTCCAATCAATAATCTTTCTTATTTTCTCATAAAAAACTGCTAGTTTGGAAGCGATTTCATCGACGTGAATAGTAGCTGGTTTGGCTTTTTGTTTCTGTTTTTTAGCCCAAAATATTTTTTTGATTAACTCGATTACTTCCGGGGCTATCTGAGACTCGCCCTTTTCCTCATATTCTGGTTCTGAAATTTTATCTTTCATGGTTGTGTAGTATAGCATTTGTGAACGTTAAATTCTTATTTTTTTAAATATTTATAAAGAAAAATACTGGAAAAAGCACTTGTTATTCCTTCAGTGGTAACTGTAATCCAGGCAGCTGCGGTAATCCCATATTTAGGGATGAAATAAAGATTTAGGACCAAATTCCAAGTTAAAGAGAGAAGACCGATTTTGAGCGAGGTTTTTTGTTTGTTTATGGCAATTAAACTGAAGCCAGTCAAGTGATTGATATAAGCAAAAACCAAGGAGAGGCTTAAAATTTGGAGAATACCAATGGAAGCAAAAAAATTGTTTCCGGCAAGAAGCGGGATGAGTTTAGGAGCAGAAAGGTAGGTTAAGGGAACTAATCCTAATAAACAGAGAGAGCTGAGCTTTATACCAGTTTTTAAAACTTGGTTAAATTTCTTTTTTTTAGATAGGAGTGGGAAAAGGGTGTTGTTTAGAAAATAAGCAGGTAAAACCAAATTACTATAAACTTTGTAAGCCAAGCCGTAAAAGCCTACTTGTTGTTCACCTAAATATTGTTGAATGATAAAAGTATCTATTGCCTGGTCATAAGCAGTAGATAAAACAAGTAATGTTCCTAAAGGCAGTGATTGAATAAAAAGTTGTTTAACTAATTTTTTTTGTGGTGTCCAGTTCCAAGAAATTAATTTTTTACTGAGAATATAAGCAAACGAAATAGTCACACTTCTGGTGATTATCCAGCTAATTAAAGGAGCAAGTAATTGAAAATTCAACTTTAAAAGGATAAAAGTAAATCCTAAAAACAGAAAGCTGCTAATAATATTGATTAAAGCCCGACGGTCCATTTTTAATAAACTTTGAAAAATAACGTTAAATGAAGTTTCAAAAATAAGAGCAAAGACTAAAATTAAACTCAGCAACCCTAACTGTTGAATATTTTTAAAAATTGGGGAAAATAAGACAAAAGTAGTCCCGAAACCAATCGCAATCCCACCTAGAATAAAGCGTAAAATAATAAGGGAAGAAAAGAGTTTTGACTTCTTTTTAGTGGTTGAAAGTTCCCTGACCCCGATAATTTGGGTCCCCCAATTGCCAATTGTTACTAGAAAAGTGGTTAAAGCCATAATCAGGGTATATTGACCATAACCAGCAGGACCTAAATGTCGGGTCAGCAAAGCAGCTGTAATTACTGAGCTGACAAGTTGAACAATCTTACCAACAAGCTGTATCCCCGAGTTATAAATGATTTTTTTCAGCATTATTTTAATTCCTATTAGTTATTCATTAATGATTGTTGACAATATTATAATGTAATTGGTGTTTTTAATTAATTGGTTATTCCCGATTAAATGTTATGGATGCGGTCAAGCGGGTGAATATTTATGCTCTGAGTGCCAGAAAAG
>CAYSLZ010000043.1:0-3336 GCA_964432015.1 uncultured Gammaproteobacteria bacterium
GCAGTCGGCTGGGCCATGCCGATATCCTCGCTGGCAAAAATAACCATCCGGCGGGCAATAAACAACGGGTCTTCGCCGGCTTCAACCATTCGGGCTAAGTAATAGAGAGCGGCATCAGGCTCAGAGGCACGCATTGATTTTATATAAGCAGAAATGGTGTTGTAATGTTCTTCACCTTTTTTATCAAACCTTAAATGCTTGGATTGCAGTGTTTCCTTAAACGACTTTATATCTAATTCGGCATAAAGTTCAAAAGTATTTTCAATCATCGCCACTGCTTGACGGGCATCACCATTGGCCATACCAATTAACCAATCTTTAGCGTCTTTTTTAAAATTAATTTTTTGATCTTTTATCTCGGATAATTTGGCAACTGCCCGATCAACAACCTCAACCATTTCATCTTCGGTTAAAGCATTAAGCGTAAAAACCCGGCATCGGGAAAGCAGGGGAGAGATAACTTCAAAACTGGGATTTTCCGTAGTTGCTCCAATTAAAGTAATTGTTCCTTCTTCAACAAAAGGCAATAAATAATCTTGTTGAGCTTTATTAAACCGATGTATTTCATCCAAAAAGAGAATCACCCGTTTTGTTTTTTCCTCCTCCAACAGGTTTGGCTGTTTATCCTTTATTCTTCTAATAATTTTACGTATATCTTCTTTTTTGGCTGAAACAGCTGAAAGGTGAAAAAATTCGGCGCCTGTTTGATTAGCAATAATTCTTGCTAAAGTTGTTTTACCGCATCCCGGCGGACCCCAAAAAATCATTGAAAAAATCTTATCCTGGTCAATGGCTAGACGAATTGGTTTACCTTGACCAACTAGATGTTTTTGGCCAATAAACTCACTTAGGCCTTTTGGTCTGATTTTGTCGGCAAGAGGTTGATTCATTTTATTTACATTGAACACTAACTTTTCGTTGGCTACGCGGGCCGTCCAGCTCAACTAAAAAAATTTGCTGCCAGGTTCCCCGTTGAAGTTTACCGTTCGTAACCGGTAAAGGTTTTCCTTGGCCGATTAAGCCGGATATTAAATGTGCTTCGGCATTGTTGTCAATTTGATTATGCTCCCATTTTTGGCCGGAGGAAATATTTTTAATAAATTTTTCCCAGTCGTTAATCAAACCAGTTTCATTTTCAGTAATTAAAACGGCGGCAGTAGAGTGGGGAACAAATACTAAACATTGGCCTTGATCAATTTCTGCTTGGCTGACAATTTTTTCTACCCGGTCAGTAATATCAACCAACTCAATTTTTTTAGTGGTGGAAATTGTAAATTGCTGATTCATAGTTCTATTTTTCAGTATTTTCTGGGTGTTTCTTTTCAAGCTTATCTAATAATTCTTTAACTGTCATTTCCGGATCAATAGTCATCGCAAACTTTACCAAGGTTTCAAATTTTTCGTAATCCTCAGTCCTGAATTTTGTTTTTTCTCCATCCTTTTCTACCTGATACCACTGTTTACTTTTTTTTTCCATATTTCATTTTATCACAAGAACTAAATCTCACTTTATTCATCCTACTGTCCCTAAATGGGGTAAACTAAATTTTCGAGATCGGTCTTCTAAAGCCGGTAGACTGGAAGCTAAAGTCATGATTTGACTGCCGTAGCGCTGTTTTAGTTTATCAACCTGATAATAAACTTGATCTAATTTTTTAGTCCTTTCTTTTGAACTAAATAAATTCATCTGAACTTTGCCGGCTGACTGGAGTTTTTTCATCGTTACCCCGGTTGCCCGGTAAGTAATCCGGGGGCGGAATATTTTTTGAAAGGCCTTTTTAACAGCAAGCCCCATTTCCTGGGGATTGTTCGTTGGCGTATCTAACTTAACAATCTCAGCTTGAAAATTAAATGTCTGGGTTTTGAGCATTATATTAACTTGTCTAGCAACCATTTTTAAACTTCTCAAGCGCGAACAAGCAGTTTCCAAGTTCTTAGTTAATTCACCAAAAACTTTGGCGGCATTGTCAGAAGCCGGATAAAAAGTCCGCGAACGAGTTATTGATTGGTAAGTTTCTTTTTCACCAAATTCTAACTGGTAAACTTTTTCTCCATTAAGCTCCTGCCAGGTTTCAAAATATGGTTTAGTCAAGCGGCGTTTGACCCAATTTTCCGGCCGGCGGGCAAAATCCAAACTGTTTTTAACGCCAAGTTTTTTGAGATAAGCGCTGGTTTGGCTGCCAATGCCCCATATTTCAGCAAGAGGCAGCTCTTTGAGGTAGTGGTGAATTCGGTTGGTTGGTACGGCAACCAAACCAGACGGCTTATCCCATTCAGAAGCAATCTTAGCAATAGTTTTATTCGGACCAAGGCCAACAGAAACGGTTATTCCCAAATCGGCTTCTATTTTCTGCTTGATTTGACCGGCAATGCCCAAATAAGATGCATTATACGGCCTCCTTAAGCCGGAAAGATCAGCAAAACATTCATCAACAGAATATTTTTCAACTTCAGGTGTAAATTTTTTGATGATATTAAACAGGCGTTGAGAAAACAAGTGATAAACTTCATAATCAGAATTGACAAAATTACACTTTGGACAAAGCTCTTTAATCTTTCGTCCGAGCATACCGCGTTTAATACCGTATTTTTTAGCCTCATAACTAACAGCGGTGGCTAAACCTCTTTCCGCTCCAATAACAACCGGCTTACCTTTAAGTTTTGGATTTAAAGCTTGAGCACAGGAAGCAAAAAAAGCGTCACCGTCAACATGAAGAATCGGAGTATTCATCGACATTTACGAATTACTCCTTTGACCACAGCGGCAATTTTTAAATTTTCGTCTGGATATATCGGTTTAAATTTTTTGTTGGCCGGCTCTAAATAAGCGCGGCCGTTTTTTTTACGAAGATATTTCATTGTCCACTCACCGTCCACTTCGGCAATAACTATCCGGCCGAAATCAGCCTGGTCTGTTTTTTCAACTAAAACTAAATCACCGGGAAGAATACCGGCATCTTTCATCGACTGACCTTTTACTTCCAGCAAATAAGTTGATTCTTTGTTGTCAATTAAAAATTCGTCTAAGCTGACTGTATCGACAAAGTCCTGTTGAGCATCAGTGGGAAAGCCGGCTTCCACCAAACCGAGAATTGGTGTTTGGCCATAAAGTTGATTTGGCAAAAGGCGGCCCTGATTATCTTGGGAGACAAAATTCTGGTTAACTAATTTTTTAACCAGTTTATAAACAGAGTTTTTAGAATTATAGTTAAACAGATCCATCATCTCCCGATAACTAGGCATTCGTTTATTTTTTTGATAGAAGTTAATGATTTTATTTTTTTTGTCTTTCAAGTTCATAATTTAATAATAGTGAACGTCCGTTCACTTGTCAAG
>CAYSLZ010000044.1:0-2970 GCA_964432015.1 uncultured Gammaproteobacteria bacterium
TTCGTGCCTTCGCACCCATAATCCAAAAAGCATAATTGAATAACTGCTGGGTACTCAGGGGCTTACTACAAACACACCCATTTCCTTCGTGAAATTACTTATTTCATTAATTTAAAGGCATGTTCGGAACATGTCACTTTCTCAACTTACTTCTGTAACACCTCAAAGGAGTTACTAATCGCTTCTATTCCGGGAAGCGTTTCGTCGCGGAGGAATTGGAGAGCGGCTCCGCCGCCGGTGCTGACAAAATCAAATTTATCCCAAAGATCAAGCCAAGATAACACCTGATGTGTATCTCCACCAGCGGCCAGTTTAAAAGCATTTGATTTGGCGATAGTTTGGACAATTTCAACTGTCCCCTGTCGGTTATCTTCTTCTTCAAAAACACCTAACGGACCAGCCATAAAAATGGATTGAGCTTGGTGAATGGCATTTTTGAATTCCTGAATATCTTGCTGTGATAAATCTTTACCGTTATCTTTTAAACCAGCCCATTTAACATTTTCCATTTGGTCATTTAACATTTGTTTAAGAAGTGGAAGTTTACCGCCAATTAAAAGCGTGTCGGCAAGGTCAGCTAAAAAGGGAATATAATTTACTTTACCTTTTTTGGCTCCGCCTAAAACAATGACCAGCGGCCGTTGAGCCTGATTTTTTATTTTAGTCAAATTGTTAATTTCTTTTTCAAAATTAAGACCTAAAAAAGAGGGTAAATATTCGGGCAAACCAACTATTGAGGCATGACTGCGGTGTGAGGTGGCAAAGGCTTCGTTGATATAAACATCAGCAAGCGAAGCGAGCTTTTGAGCAAATTTCTGATTATTTTCGATTTCTCCGGAATGAAAACGAAGGTTGTTTAAAAGACAAAAATTGCTCAATTGTTCGATTGTTCGATTGTTAAAAGAAATTAACTCACAATTGTTAAAATTCTCTGAAAACCAGTCAGCGATGGGAGCGAGAGAATGTTTTTTGTCCGGTTGACCGGCGGGACGGCCGAGATGACCGATGATAATTATTTTCTCTGAGCCGGCTTTTTCCAAAAACTTTAAAGTTGGCAGTACTTGTTGTAAGCGAAAATCCTCATCAACAATCAGCCGGCCGTTTTCTTCACGTAGGTCAACGTCGCAGTCGATACGGATAAGAACTCTTTTATTTGAAAAATCGAAATTAGAATTAGACAAGAAATTATTCGCTTCGCTCATGATATTTCCCTAACACCTCAAAGGAGTTACTCTACCATTAGATATTATCCCGACCTAAAATAGGGATGAAATTAACTTTTAAACCCATTAGCTAAATCCAATAAGGCTTTTTCTGGATTATCAACTTTAACTACACCAGAACTGACTAAAACACCTTTAGCACCCAACTCTATACACTTTCTCACGTCTTCTTTAGTTTTTACTCCAGCTCCGACAATAATATTATGGTCCGGAAGCATTTTAACTATTCTCTTAATTACCTCTGGTTGAGCTTGACTAACCGAAACATTACCACCGATTAATTCCGGTGGTTCGTAGGCAACAAAGTCGGGCTTGGGCTCTATTGATTTCAGCCAGTTTTTAACTTGGCCTTTAGTTTTAAAACAAACCATAAACTTAAATTTACAATTTTCAATTTTCGAATTTTCGAAACCAGAGAGAATTTGGCGAATTTGGCCGGGAGGGATTTTGTGCTCAGAGTGATTGAGCAAGGTTCCATCAGCACCAGCGGCGGGGGCAGCCAGCGGTGAAATATAACCGGTGTGTTTGCCTTGAAAATGAATATCAACGTGCTGAAGCCAAGCCTGATCACAAATTTCTTTTACCGCTCTTAAATCTAAAGCAGAAACTACCGGAATTATTTTTACTCCGGTTTTATCGGCAACTTTTTTGCAAATTTTGGCCAAGTCAACTGCCCCTTGACCGAAAGTTTGTTTATAAATCTTGAAATTTATGAATAACATAGTAAACAGTAATATGTAATCAGTAACTAGTAATTAGGATCTCGGAAAATGTTAAATGTAAAATTTTAATTGTTAAATATATTTTATCCTAATCCCATCGCTGTGTGAACTTTCTTAAGTGTTTTTTCGGAAATTGGTTTGGCTTTAGCAAGGCCGTCTTTTAAAACTTGGTTTAAATAATTTTCGTCTTCACGGATTTGATGATATTTTTCCTGTATTGGTTTTAAAAACTCAATTACCACTTCAACCAAATCTTGTTTAAATTCACCATAGCCTTTGTCTTGATATTGATCTTCAAGATCTTTAATCTCTTGATCACTTAAAACTGAATATATAGTCAGCAAATTAGAAATTCCAGGCTTGTCCAGTCGAACAATAATTTTGTTACCAGTATCAGTTACCGCTGACATAACTTTGTCGCGAATAACCTTCGGTTTGTCAAGCAAATCTATTGTCCCCTTCGCATCTTCAACAGATTTGCTCATTTTTGATTCCGGATCCTGCAAAGACATAACCCGCGCCCCAGCCGTCATCATTTTTACCTCCGGAATCTTAAAAATCTCTTCGTAGCGGGAATTAAACCTCCGGGCTAATTCTCTAGTTAGCTCCACATGCTGTTTCTGGTCATCTCCAACAGGAACAACATCGGTGTCATAAAGTAAAATATCAGCGGCCATTAAAGCCGGATAATTAAATAAACCAACACTGGCACTGCCCTTTAATTTTTCAGACTTAGACTTGTACTGCGTCATCCGTTCCAACTGGCCCATTGAAGCAACACAGTCCATTATCCAAGCTAAGCTTGCATGATCAGGATTATGTGACTGGACAAAAACAATTGACTTTTCTGGATCAACACCACAGGCAATGTAGAGTGCGATTAATTCCCGGATTTTTTCATGTAAAACTTGAGGATCCTGGGAAACAGTAATCGCGTGTAAATCGACAATGCAGTAAATACAGTCATAATCCTCCTGCAGCTCCACCCACTGCTTTATTGCCCCAACATAATTACCAATATGCAG
>CAYSLZ010000045.1:0-2375 GCA_964432015.1 uncultured Gammaproteobacteria bacterium
GGCAAAATTTTTGTTTAGAAAAATCTTGTGAACGTTGAACCGCTTTTTTTTGGTATTTTTTATATTTGTCTTTATCAGTTATCAGCTTTTCACTTTTCACTTTTAACTCCTTAAGAGTTTTCCACCTCTCCCCTTCCCCACGTCGCACAATCTCCCGTAAGCCGCCTTTATCAACAACTAAAGGTACACAACCAGCGGCCATTGCTTCAACAGGACTAATACCAAAATGCTCCATTTCTTCCGGTCGTTCAGGAGACACCCTATACCCTTTTGCATGCCAAAAAAGTTTAGATTTGGCATAATAATTTTTTAATACTGAAAAAGAAGCATTAACAACAAATTTTATTGGTAAATCCTTCGCCTGCTCTTTTAGCTTTTTTAAATATTCATTATCGCCCGAATCTTCTAAAGAACCGCCGATAATCACTAACTGCCAATCTTTTAAACCTTGGTCGGTTAATTTTTTAAAAACTTTTATTAATACTTCGTGTTTTTTAGTTCTTTCAAACCTTCCAACGGCTAAGATTATATTTTCTTTCATTCCCTGCGAAAATTGTTCTACGTCAACAGGTGGGTATAAAACTTGAGAATTTACACCAAATTCTTTATCAATATATTTTTTAGTAAATTTAGAATTACATACAATTGTATTTACAAAACCTAGTTTTATCTGATTTGAAATTTTACTGCCGCCGACATTTTTAAACGGCCTTTGAAAATGGATTATATTATTTTTACCGAATACAGCTGGAATACTTCCATTAGACAGCCAGAATATTGAATTATAGGAACGAGTTAATTTTAATCTAGTCCAAATTGACATATCTTGAGCGCTCAAACCTAAGACACGTGCCTCTGACAAATTAATTTCAAGTTTATCAGCTATATTTAAAAGTTTTTCTTTATTATGCCAAAGAATATCAACCTGCCACTCTTTTGATAACAAACATTCAGCAACCGTCAACATATAACGTTCTCCGCCTCCAATACCTCTAAAATAAGGACTGTAAATCAAACAACTAGGTGCTGGGTGCTGGCGGCTAGTGTCTTGTGAATATAATTTCATTTCTTTTTATTTTGCTGCATCTCCCAAAGCCTGGCGTAAATCATAAATGTATTAAAAACCTCAAAAATAGAATTAATCCAACCAACTGTCCCATCTTTCCAGCCACTTTGTTTAACAATTCTCTGCCAAAACTTGGTAAACATCATTCGGCATATCCGCCACCAGACAACCGGCGGGTGATTTGCCTGGTAAAGCAATTTTGCTTCTGATTTTGTCCAACGTATAGATTTTTCAAACATCGATGTTAAGTCTCGATGTGTAAAATGTTTTAACGAAGGCTTAATTTTCTTTAGTTTACCGTCAAATTCCGGCTGTTCATGAAGTCTGCCTTCCCATTTAATAAAATCGGGTTTATAGAAAAGGCGGATAACATAATCCGGCCAGGAGCCACCGTGTCGAACTCTTTTTCCTAAATAATAATTTTTCCTTGGTAAAGCATAAGCGGAATATTTTTTAGCTTTTAGCTTTAAGCTTTTAGTTAAAAAATTTTTTAGTTTTTTAGTTATTCTTTCATCAGCGTCTAAATATAATACCCAATCGTGTTCGGCATACTCCATTGCTTGATTTCGCCACTGGGCAAAATTTAATTTTTTCTGATTAATTTCGACTATCTTAGCCCCCAATTTTTGGGCTATATTTAATGTTTCATCAGTTGAACCGCCGTCAGCAACAATAATTTGGTCGGCAAACTCAGCCGATTTTATTGCCCCTGAAATCATCTTTTCTTCATTCTTGGTAATAATAATTACGGTTAACATTGCCAACTACCTTTTCCAAATTTTCTTAGATAAAAATCTCGGATTCCAATTTTTTGCCATTTACGGCCATCAGCTAATAATTTTATACTTTCCCTAATTAAAGCTGTTTTTGATCTTAGCGGCGCCCAGCGCATTCCGAAAAGCATTCTGTTCCGGCTGTTGAAATAATCCTGTAATTCTCCACCAACCCGGGATGAGCCAGCATTAATGTGCCAAATTGACGCTTTTGGGTAATAAACAACTTCCCAGCCCATTTTTTTTACTCTTTGGCAGAAATCACTGTCCTCATAATATAAAAAATATTTATTATCTAAAAGACCTGCCTTTTGCCAGACTTGTCTTTTAGCCAGAAGACAACATCCTGATACAAAGTCTGTTTCACTGACTTTTTCATATTGGCCTTTATCTACCTCATCAACTCCACGATGGGTAGTATAAACATTGTCCCAGTCTATTTCACCACCAGCATACCAAATTACTTTCCCACGCTCCTGTTCGGTATATCTCTCCTTATGAAATTCATGGCCTGAGGCAAAATAAATTTTTGGACC
>CAYSLZ010000046.1:0-2149 GCA_964432015.1 uncultured Gammaproteobacteria bacterium
TGGTCTAAAACATCAATTTCCCGCTTTAACTCTTTTAACTTGTTTTCTATCACTTGTAAGTCTTTAGTAGAGATTGATGCTTGTGTTTCTTGAGCCTTGGCTTTAACTTTCTGGGCTTGATCATAAACCGCTTTTCCGGGTAAAGCTAGGCCGAAAATCGTTATTAACAAAAAGATGAGTAAAAATATACCAATTCCCAATAATAACTTCTTTTTTGAATATTGGAATACCGCCTTGACTCGGCGAGGCAGGTTGAATTTTTTAGTTTTTTTTATATTGCTCCGTCCCCGGTTATTACCACCCAAGGCGTTTTTAGTAGAATCCATAAGTCTAATAGTAATGATTTTTTGCTTGCATAGCAAGCATCAAGCTTAATTCGGTCATCAAAATCTATTTCATTTCTTCCTGAAACCTGCCATAAACCAGTTACCCCTGGTTTAACGCTCAATACATCGTCAATTAAGTTTTTGACTTCCGGAAATTTTTTAGGCTGAGCAGCTAATTCATCGGGATAATAAGCTCGTGGCCCGACTAAACTCATTTCACCTTTTAAAACATTTAATAACTGCGGGAATTCGTCAAGTGAATGCTTACGAATAAATTTACCAATTGGAGTAATTCTTGGATCTTCTTCAATTGAAAGTTTGTAGTTATTTTTTTTGTATTTTTCATAGAGGTCAGCATATTCCGGCTTTTCTTTTAGCAGATTATGAGCATTTTCGACCATTGACCTAAATTTATAAAGTTTAAACTCTTCACCGTCCTTGCCGACTCTAGGCGGGATATCAGCTAAAACCGGACCATTATCATAAAGTTTAATTAGTAAGGCAATGATTAGCAGGATAGGCAAAAAGATAATTCCAATAATTAAAGATAAAATGATATCCAAAATCCTTTTTGCCGTATTATACATAGTTTCATTCATTGGATAGAGTTATAATAAGTTATCTTTTTCTTTTTCTTGGAGGTGGTTAACAACTTCCTTGACTCGGCCGGTCTTATCTTTTTTACAGATTAATAAAGCATCACCGCTGTCAACTACCACTAAATCTTTTACTCCAATAGAAGCAACAAACTTATCTTTAGGAATTTTGAAAAAACAATTTTCTGATTCGATTTGTACTGATTCTTCCGGTTCTTGTTCTTCTTGCTGAAGTTTAAAATAATTGCTTAAAGATTCCCAAGTGCCGAAATCAGCCCATTTAAATGGACATTCAAAAACATAGCCTTGTTCCAAAACATGTTTAGTCACCTCTTCAACTGGTCCTTTAGGCATTTGATGGTATTGTTTTTCAATAACTTCTTTTTCTTTATTAGTCCCTACGGCATCAATAATGTTAGTTAATGGCTCGTGCCACTCCGGTTTATGTTCTTTAAAAGCCTCCAACATTAATTTTGGTGTCCAGGCATAATGATTGGCATGAGTAAAAACAGCTTTCTTTTTCAAATATTTCTCTACTCCTTCTTTGGAATCTCTACCCAACCATTTTTCCATTTCAAAAATTTCCAAATTGCCTTTTTCTTTCGGGTCGGACTTAGCAATTAAATAATCAACTCCCATAATTGCAAATTCCGGCCGGATACCCCCGGTAACTAATTTTTTCTCTTTATTGATTAAATCTTCTACTTGTTCTATAGTTTCCAGCCAGAGTCCTTTTGGTTCTCGTAGGACATCGGCTTGAACATTAATAAACGGTTCATCTGGGTCATCAGCATAAAGCTTAGCGGCCATTAATCCGGTAGCTGGACCGTGGTTTCTTAGTTCCGGCTCAATGAAAAAATTTTCTTCTGGAATTTCAGGAGCCTGCTTCTTAGCTAAATTAGCTTGTTCTTGGTTTGTTTGAATAAATATTTTTTCAGCTGGGAATTTTTCTCTTAGAGTTTGGTAGTTCAGTTGAAACAGAGATTCATCTTCAAAAAGAGGTAAGAAATGTTTTGGTTTTCTTCTCCGGCTCATTGGCCACATCTTACTGCCAATTCCCCCGCACATGATTACTGGTCGCATGTTAATTCTTACTATACCATAAAATTTTCAAATAAAAAATTAGCTCTAATCCCCGCTCCGCTTTCCTTAAACGCGCGATCATCGAGTTAAGAAAAGCAATTTTCAATTTTTAATTTAAAATCTTGTTTAAATTTTTGTAATGAA
>CAYSLZ010000047.1:0-1699 GCA_964432015.1 uncultured Gammaproteobacteria bacterium
CGTTTACCGTCCATTCAAGGTAGTTGCGGGCGTCGGCAACATAATTTTTAACTGTATTTGGACTTAGGTTTTCAGAGTCTAAATGACGGCGGAATTTGGTAATTAATTCTTCAATTTTTTTCTCTTCCGGGGTGGTGTCTGACGGGTTTTCCAGACCCACACTTGGGTCTTTGTCAATCAAGTTTTGGTTAAGTAGAAATTGGCAGAAAATTCTAATAGTTGACAGCCTTCTTTTCACTGTTGATTTAGCCACATCAGAGGAGGAAAGGTAGGCCCGATATCTTTTTAGGAGGTTTTTGGTGATTTTGGTCAATTTTTGATCTTTTTTCTCTGCCGATTCCTCAACCTTCAAGGTTGGGGATTCTAAACCTTGAAGGTTTTCCTTGGTAGAAATTTCTCCCTGGGCCTTTTTTAGCCAGTCAACAAAGTGGCGGTAGTCAACCAGATAGTTTTTAACCGTCCGCCTTGACAAGCCTTTGGTTTTTGTTAAATAAAGTTTAAATGATTGTTCTAAATTCATTTTTTACTTATTTACGTTAAAAATTATATTGATTATACGAATTATAGGCAGCATTAACTCCAGACTACATTATTTATAAAAGCTTGTCAAGCTGACAAGTTGATATATTTTGATGCCTTTAGATGGGGTCAAAAATGTGGGTATAAAGAGGTATGTCTTAGTATTTAGTGTTTTCACGTAGTTTTCACGAGGCCTCGAAATAATTATTGAATTATAACAAATCCCATCAAAAACCATCAAGTAAGCGGTAAATTTACGTGAAAATATAAGTGTTAATTAACTCATATTTAACGAAGGTGGTGTAAAGTGTAGTAAGATAGGGAATAGATGTTGTGAAATGGTTAAGCACATAAAGTTTTCGGGTGATGGGTTTGTTGTCTTTTGATATTTTTGTAATTAGTTGATTTATCTGCGGCAAAAAACAGTTTA
The DNA here is from genome assembly GCA_964432015.1 of uncultured Gammaproteobacteria bacterium. Lineage (GTDB taxonomy): Bacteria > Patescibacteriota > Microgenomatia > UBA12405 > JAHJSD01 > CAYSLZ01. The sequence continues at coordinate 950 of CAYSLZ010000047.1, forward strand.
TTTTTATGATTTTTGTTTATAATAAAAACTCACGTGAAATTTATAGAATTTTTTCATAAAAAACTAGAATTTTTACTATATCTATGTCTTCACCCTATTGAAAAGCACTTATTAGCAGTTTGAGATTTATTTTGCCAGCTATTGGTTATCATTATTTTTACTGTCTAGAATTGAATAAATTTCAATTCCATTTTAAATAATTTTTTTAAATGCTTTTTTCACAATTTAGTGTAGATTTTAATTATAAGACTAGTAAATTACCTATTGACTAATAGTCTAAATTTATGGTTAAATATAGATAGTGGCTGAAAAGAAAACAACTGAACAAGAAAACCAGCAAAAGAACCCTTTGATGTTAGTAATAATTGGTTTATTTTCTTTGATTGCCCTTTTTGCAACTGCTCGTTTTTTAATCCCTCAGGCGTTAGTCTATTTAACCCAAGCGGCCAAGCCGGGCAAATATTCTTTGTCAAACTCTTATGTTTTTGGAGCTCCCTTATCGGCGCCGGCTGATGGCCAGACCAAAATTAGGGTCAGCGCCTTTTTGCTTAATGATGAAGGAAGAGGAGTAGCAGAAAAACAAGTTAGTCTAAATATTACTCCTAAGGAGGGTGCTGGCGGCACACCTCAGGTTAATCAGGTTCAGCCGACAACCGACCAGTTTGGTAAAGCTGTTTTTGAAGTTGTTTCTTCATCTCCGGGTCAGTATTTGGCCACTGCCGTTGTTGACGGTATGGAGATACCACAGAC
>CAYSLZ010000048.1:0-1643 GCA_964432015.1 uncultured Gammaproteobacteria bacterium
GTTAAACCAATTTGGTCTAACACGGCAGACGGGTCTTTTTCTGTAATTTTTCCTTTTTTAATATAACGCTGAATTTTGTTATAAGTGCTCCACAAACCTTTAGCCCGACCAAATATCTTTTGATAATCAATATTTTTGTTATCCAATTCCTTGCTAATTTTAGTTCTTAATTCTTTAACCAATTCTTTTCGCCTTTTTTTATCCGCTTTTAATTCACCAGCTAACCACTGATATTCTTCCGGATATAAAATCTGGAAAGCCTTATCATCCAACTCCCTTTTGTAACTGCCCAAACCAATATACTCAGCTAACGGTGAATAAATATGAAAAATGCGTTTGGCAAACCGTTCTTGGGATTTTTCAGATAAAGGCTCTAAAGTACGGGCATTGTGGACTTTATCAGACAGCCGAATTATCAATACCCGGACATCCTCTATTGAAGCAAGCAAAAATTTTCTAAACTGTTCAATTGATTCTTGATGGATTGGAAATTTACGCGCCGCCTGACGAAAATTGCCTACACCATCAACCAAAAGAGCAATATCCAAACCAAATTCTTCTTCAATTTTTTCTAACTGTATCTTTTCCTTGCCTTCATCCAAAACATCGTGTAGTAAACCAGCAATTATTGAGTCTTCATCCAAATTTAAATCGGCAACTAAATGGCCAACCGATAAGGCATGACTGATAAACGGCCGCCGGGATAATCTTTTCTGGTCTTTGTGAACTTCTTTAGCAAAATGATAAGCTTTTTTTATCCGGCTTAAATCAGCGTCAGGATTATATTTGCCAACTTTTTTTAGTAATAATAAAAAATTATCGTTTTCATTCATTGCTTTTAACCCGGTCCTTGTATTTTACCATTACTTCCTGGCTAATATCTTCCGGGTGAAAAGCAATTAAATAAGGCTTAGTAATTTCGGTTGTTCTCCTCTTTCGCATCCACCACAACTGGACTTTATAAAACAACTTTTCAACTATAGTTCTGGATCCAGAATTATAGTTGAAATTTTTGGAGGTTGAGACATTGATTTTCTTTGTGTTAGGAAAATATTTTTTTACCCATTTGTTTGCATAAATCAGTTTATGGTAAGTGTTATTTTTATCAACCAAGGGTTTGAGCTGAACTAATTCGTAAGCTGTAAAAAGATTCTTATCAAAGACATCTACGTACGCTTCATCGACAAACAAATTTAAACAAATTTTATCCTTAACTTTTTCATCATCCGGATAGCGTCTTTTTCCAAAAATTGTAAGTATTAAACTAACTATCAATCTAGTTGACCACAGCCAACCGGAAAAGGATATAATAAAAAAATCAATATCATCATCTTTTTCAGCATTGCCGGCAGCAACACTTCCTGTTACCCCCACAAACTTTACCGTTGGAACCCAACTGATTAACTTTACTGTCTGTTGAGCAATTTCCAGTTTTTTTTGAGCATACTTTTCTCTTTTTTTTCTCAGGGCTACTATTTCTTCCCGCCCGGGAAGAAAATAATATTCCTCCCGTTTTTCTATTCTACCCTCTTCAATAAGTCGATCAAGTGTTCCTTCAGTGTTTTTCCGTATTTCCTTGTTTCCTTGCATCCTTGCGTGTAACTGTTTTGCAGTTAAAGGATAATCAAAAATATCAGCATAAA